>SKTZ01000108.1 GCA_007122335.1 Bacillota bacterium | reverse complement strand
TTGGTTATGGTGAAATAATCAGGGATGATTGCCAGGAAATATTACAGAGTTGTGTTCTGCTCCCACCCCGATTGAAAAACCAACCTTTTTCCCTTCCCCTGCAGCAGACAGTCTGGGAATTTCTTACTGACAAAAAACAGGAAATGGTTCCTCAACTGGAAAACCTGCAGTACAAAATTAATGACCTTGAATCCAAGGGGGAACTGGGGGATCTTTCTTTACAGGAATTTCGGAAAACGCTGAGTAAGGTGGAAAACCTCCTGGATGAAATTAAGGTTAGCTATTCTGCAGAAGAAGGCCTGGAAAGGTTTGCAACAGCTTACAGGAATATGCCCGGTGTGGAAAAGAACCTGGAACAGATGGAACAACTCCGCCTTTTTATTGAAGAAAATCTAAGCGAATATTTGCAGATGAAAAGGTATCTTCAGCACCCCGATTTACTTATTCCCCAGGAAGAAAAATATGAAAACCTGAAAAAAAATCTTGATAATTTGCAAGAATCTCTTAAGGATCAGGCAATAATTATTGATTCGCAGATTTTCAAGGCAACTCGAGATAATTTCCGCCGCTTTAAAAATGAATACAAACAGGTTTATTCTCAGGAACATCAGGTGAAATTGGGAGAGGAGAGATTCAAACCCTACTGGGAAAAAAAGAAAACTACGGGGTATCGCGTTTTACAGCTTCTTTCCCGGGTTGAATTGATTTCGGTAAAAAATGATCTGGTTAAGGTTGATCGTCTCCTGGCCCGAGCTTTATCCCGGAATTGCCAGGTTTTTTCTCCAGAAAATCTAGAGCATACCCCCACCTGTAATTGTGGTTTTTCTCTTGGGACAAAAGTGGAATTGCCCTCTCTCCAGTTAATTCAGGAAACTATAGAAGCGGGGATCAAAGAGTATATTGAAGCTATCCAGGAGAAAGGAAACCGGAAAAAAATTAATGAATATCTGCAGAACATGGAAGAAGCAGGGGAAAAGAAAAGCGCCCGTCCCCTCAAGACAATTCTCCAGTTAAACCCTGAAAACAGATTAATAATTAAAGAACTGGATAAAAATCTTAACCAGGAAGTAATTGATCGCATCAATAAAGCGCTCGCTGGAGAAATTTCCCTTGTTCGGCGGGACCTGGATGAGTTATATGAAAATATAGTGGACAGGAGTTTTACCCCTGCCCAGCTCCAAAGGATTTTCCAGGAGTGGCTGGAAGGCATGGAAAAACTGGAGAAAAACACATATGTCCGGGTTGTTTCCGGGGAAGGGAAACTCCCCAGAGAAAAGGATAAAAAAGAAAAACTTGCAGGTTTTATCGAAAAGAGGTACCCCGAACTTGCTCCTTATTTCAAAACCATGGAAGAAGATTTTTTCCTGTTTTTGGCCGGGAAAAGCTGGGAAAAAAAGCACGGTATTGAACTGGATGGTTTATTCGGAGACAATTTGCAGAAAAAAGACTTTATCCAAAAAAATCCCCCTCCGGAAGAAAGTATTACCAATCTTATAGAAGATATACTGGCTGAGGAAGAGCTATTAAGGATTTTACAGGGTCGGGTTGATGAAATGATTCAGGACAGACACCTCCTCAGTGATATATTTGAAATAATGGAGTTGGACTCCTTAAAAAAGATTGCAAAGGTGCTCGAAGAAGAGGAAATTTCCCCCCTGATAATGCAGGAAGCCCTTGTTCAATTGATAAAAAAAGCTCCTGAAGAAATGGATCATGCTGAGATCAAAAAAATCATTTCCCTCAAAGAAGAAGAGAATTTTTCCGGAAAAATTAATCACCTTGCCCGTTCTTACCTTGACCTGGAAACCGGTTTGCAGAATTTGAAAGGAATTGTTAACTCCTCCGATATTACCGAATGGTCTAAGGTTTTTCGGGGCCCAGCCAGTAGCCTGGAAAGAAATTATTCGATTATAGAAAATCTGGCCAGAGAAATCGGGATAGAGGATCGGGTTCCCCTGGAGCTTAAATTCAGAGATATTTTCCGAACCCTGGCGGCGAGCAACAAGAAATTTCAAAATTCTTACCGAAATCTAAAGTGGGATGCTTTTCCTGAAACCGGTGAAATCACCGAGCTTACTTCCCTGGTATTAAAAAGGTACCCCCGTTTTTGCCAGAAGGTAAAAAGCGAAAATGCTTTTTTGGTTTTGCTGGACGGAGCCCGGTGGGATGTTTGGGAAGAAATCTGGAAAGAAGCAAAAAAACATGTAACTTTAAGAACAATAGATCAGGGCTCTTTGATTGCCAGAAAACCAACTAATACCGAAACCCAGCTTGAAGCTTTACAGGAAGCGGGTTTTTCCGGGCAGATTGTTTCTCCGGAATGGTTGAATCTGGAAACTAAAAAGACTGAAGACATTATAAAGTTTAATTTCATCGATGAAAGAATACACTCAGAAAAGAAGGATTTGAATTACCTTTTCTCCGATCTGGTTTTTCAAGCGCGGAAAACCTTGGTTCCATTTTTAAAAGAAATTCCAAGCTATTCTTTAATTTTGGTTTTTTCCGATCATGGGTTTTCAATCAACTATGACTTTCCCCAGGATGATAAATACCAGGAGGCGCGGTACTACCACGGCAGTATAACCCTTCCGGAAGTTATTGTTCCCTGGACCTGTTTTTATCTGGTGTAGGTTATTAAAACAAAAGTATTGGTTTTTCCGTGGAAAATGGGTGCGGTAAGAGATTTTACAAAACGAAAAATTTAGAGTTAAATAATTTAAATTGACATAAATTACAGGTTTTGGTATTCTTTGCTTAGAAGACAGAAAATTTTTAAAATTAAGGAGGTGATTAAATGCCAACTATCACCCTGGAAGATTCTAAGGGAAAGGTAATTCAAAACCCCCGGGAAGACCAGATTAGAGAAACAATCTTTAATATTGGAGAGGGAATAGATCATTGCATACTAAAAGTGGAGGGAAAATTTATCCAAACGGCCGGGAAAAAGAATGAACTCTTTGTAGAAGCTGACCTTGGTTCTGGTGCAATGGCCGGGGATCGAGCTGATTATTCTCCTGAAGACGTTTACCAGATGTTTATGAGTTTTTTAAACGATGACGACACCTGGAAGGATCATTTTACAACCGGTTCTTTTTCCGGTCCTTCCGATTTTTCCCGGAGCCATACCCCAACCGAACAGCCCCAAAAACCAAAATTTGATGTTAAAGAAGAAGCGGGGAAGGCACTGCAACAAGAAGGAAGGTACGTTGCAAGAAGGCAAATGAGAAGGGGCATCAGAGGCGTCCTGTCATTAATAACTGGATTATTTATCAAAAATAAACTGAGAAAGTAATTATTATCCGGACCTAATATTTAATTTTTAATTCCTGAAATAGGAAAATGAAATTATCCTGGAAGCTTGAAATAATTTTTCGATAAATATTCAATCCCTGGGAAATTCCGGGGATTTTTTTGTTTTGGAGAAAAACCTTTAAGATGAAATTTTTAAAGTAATAGGTATTTAGCAAAAAATTAAATGTAAAGGGAGGGCTAACAGCGTGGGAAAGGATTTTAAACACGTTTATCGCTTCAGGATAACCTTAAGGGATATTAAACCTGATATCTGGAGGAGTATTGAAATTCCGGAGAATTATACCTTTTGGGACTTTCATGTTGCAATTCAAGATGCAATGGGCTGGTGGGATTACCACCTGCACGAGTTTGTAATTAAAGAACCCAGAACAGGGAAAATTATTGAAATTGGAATTCCCCATGAAGATTTTATTGAAGAATTCGATACAGAGCCAGGGTGGGAAGAAAAAATTGCCCACTTTTTTTCCATGGAGAACAGAAGAGCACTGTACAGGTATGATTTTGGGGATGGCTGGGAGCACAGGGTTTTATTACAGGGAATTTATCCTGCTGAAAAAGGGAAGGAATATCCCGCCTGTATCAGTGGGAAAAGAGCCTGTCCTCCCGAAGACTGTGGTGGTCCCTTTGGCTACCAGGAATTTTTAGAAATTCTAAAGGACCCTGCAAATGAATATTACCAGGAAATGAAGGAATAGGTGGGAGGAGCATTCGACCCGGAAAAATTTGACCCTGCAGAGGTAGTTTTTGATGACCCCAAAAGCAGGTTTAATTTGATGCTTGGGTTGGAATAGAATTTAATTTATTTGAAATAGAATGGGGAGTAATATATTTAAAACAATATAGCTGAAACTATTGAATAACTTTAGTGGAAATATCTCCGGAAAATCCAATATTTTACTACCCCGAAATTTTGGGGAAAAGTATTCTCGGGTTCAGACCAAACCCTTTCCAAGCCTTTTCTTTTTGTTTAAAAAATTATTTTTATAGTTTTAGAAAATTTTAGGCAGGGAGGATTGCAGTTTTTGAGTAATAATCGTTAATATGCTTTCTTTGCAGGTAGAAACCCCAAACATGAAGAAGAAAAGTGTAACGTAAAAGGAACAGGGGGTGGGGACTTGGCAGAAAACAATTCGAGCAGGTTTAGAAATTTAACTTTTAAAATAATGCAAGCGAGTATAATTCTTGCAGTTTTTTTCGTGCCCCTTGTCCAGTTCCTTTTTTATCTTTTTTTCTTTATTGCCCTATTTTTCTGGATAATCGGCCTTTTTTACAGGAGAAATTTGCTTAAGGAAATAATGGTAATTCCACTTTTTAAGCCTTTTGTATCTCTTGTTATTCTTAGCTCCTTTTCTTTTTTCTGGGGGCCTGACCCGGGGAGTACCTTTGACGGGTGGGGTAAAATCCTGCAGGCATTTCTTTCTTATATAATGCTTTATGAGGCCTTGAATAGTCCCAGGATAGTCAAAAAAGCCCTTGTAGGAATAGTTATTGCCCTTTTTATTACAACCACCTATGGAATATCCGGGTTTTATGGAGGCTGGGAAGAACATGCCCGGCGCTTAACCTCCTTTTTTACCAATCCCAATCCTCTTGCAGTTTATCTGCTACTGACTTCTTTTCTTGCTTTGGGAATAGCTTTTTCCGCCCAATTTGCAAAACCCTGGCGGATTTTCGCCCTGATTTCTTTTGTTTTTTCTGTTTGGGCAATGGTTTTAACCATGACCCGGGGAGTGTGGGTGGCTCTACCCTTTGGTATTGCAGTGTTTGCATTAATAGTTGGCTATAAGAATCGAAGATATTTCACTGGAACTCTAATTATTATTCTTTTAATCGCAGTATTTTTATCACTTGGGCTGGAATACGAACTTTTCCCCAGCTATTTCTCCCGGAGGGTGGAAAATCTTTTTACAATTGATTCGGGAAGAGAGCGAATTTGGCGAGGATCCTGGGAAATGTTTAAGGACAATCCGATCCTGGGGGTCGGGGCCGGAAATTTTTCCGAAGCAGCCCCACAATATATGGAGGGTAGAACATACTCCCACGCCCACAACCTGTTTATTCACATCGCCTTAGAGCTTGGGTTGTTGGGTATTTTTGCTGTCCTATGGTTTGTTTATGAATTAGGAAAGCGGCTAATCCCCCTTTTATTTTTAAATTCTCGCTACCAGTTTATATTAGCCGGAATTTTTGGTGTGTTTTCTTCTTTTTTCATACACACTTTGACCGACCTTTCCATCTATGATAGGGGGCTGGCCCTGGTTTTGGTTTTTGTTATATCTCTGGGTATCTATTTGTCCCAGCAGGAATATGGGGCGAAAAAGTCTGTAGGAGAAATTTCTTAAAAAATTCCCAAGAAGGTGAAAATAAATTAGGAAGAGGAAAAAGATTTAAAGCATTTGTTTTCGCGGAATAATTTTGGGGTTTTTGCAGGGAGAAATTTCTCCTCTTAACTCCTGGGTTGAAAAAAGTTTTCAGCAAAAGGTGTTGCCCTGGTTTAAGCAAGATTTTCCGGGCAATTTTGTTTTTCTAAAGAGGTTAATTTCAGAAAATTTACGAAAATCGGGAGGACAGTAGCCCTGGTTATAGAAAAAAATGATAAAAGGGAAATTAGGGGGCAAGAAAATGAAGAGCTTAATAATTCTGGCAGTGGTGCTTCTGTTGTTTCCCTGGGCAGGTTGTGAGTGGTTTGGACCTGGATCATATAATTTGGTCCTGGAAAAAGTGGGGCAAGGGGAAATAGAACCCGAAGCAGGTGAATACGATTTCGAAGAGGATGCTTCAGTGCCCATTGAAGCAAAACCTTCTGCCGGTTGGGAGTTTATTCGCTGGTCGGAAAATGTTGCTGAACCCGAAAAATCGGAAACAAGGGTTCTAATGAATGAAGATAAGGTGGTAACTGCTTTATTTGGAGATGACTACCTTGGTTTTAATGAAGGCGCTATTTTTACCTATAACTGGAAAATGCATTATGAAGAAGAGGTTGAACCCATGGGAGAAGTAATCGTTGAGGTTTTAGAGGTTGATGAAGATAAAATTACAATTGAAGTTTC
>SKTZ01000086.1 GCA_007122335.1 Bacillota bacterium | reverse complement strand
CCCATGAAAAAAATCAGTTACCGGCCCGCCCGGAAAGAAGATTTAACCGCAACCGCAGAAATATATATCCGGTGTTTGCGCCAAGACTATTCTTTCAAACCCCAGGATTACCTGGAGCAACTCAATCCGGATAAAGAAATGGTAGAGTGTTTTTCCTGGAAGGAAGTTGACCCTGAAAACAACCTGATTTTTGTTGCTAGCGCTGGGGAAAAAATAGTTGGTTATGTTTCAACGGGGATCAATGAAGAAGAACCAAAAGAGTACAGGGGGGAACTTACCGGCCTTTTTGTTGATCCCGATTATCGAGGTCTGGGTCTGGGACTTGGCCTGATGCAGGTAGCTGCAAAAGCATTTTTGAACCTTAACCTGGAAAAATTCGTGGTTTACAATTACCATAGAAGTGCTGCCAACAAGTTTTACCGGGGTCTCGGGGGTATAGTTTTAAGAAATGAAATGCAAAACCCGGGAGGCTTGCCCCTGCTAACGGATATTTTCGGATTTGAGAGCAAAGACCTTTTGCAAATCCTTGACGAGAAAATTTCCGGTGAAGAAAAATTGTAAACCGGTAAATGGAGGTTTTTATTTTGGATGAACTTTTGCGGGTAGAAAATATTTTTAAAACCTACCCCAAGAAAAAAGAGAAGGTAAAGGCCCTGGAAAATGTTAACTTCCAGGTAAAAAAGGGAGAACTGGTGGGTTTACTCGGCCCCAATGGGGCAGGCAAGACCACCATGGTAAAGATTATCTGCGGCCTGGTTGCTCCTGATAGTGGGAAGGTGGAAGTTGCCGGTTACAATCCCTGGCGGGAAAGGTCAAGGGCTCTCAGGAATCTAAGCGCTGTCCTGGAAGGCAATCGCAATATTTACTGGCCTCTAACTGTCAGGGAAAACCTGAATTTTTTCGCAGCACTCAAGGGAGAAAAACCTTCCCGGGTCCGGGGGCGAATAGATGATTTAATAACTGCCCTCAACCTGGAAGACAAAGTTAATGTTACCGCACGCAGTCTTTCCCGAGGGATGCAGCAGAAACTGGCCCTGGCTGTTGCTCTGGTGGTAGATGTTCCTGTTTTAATCCTGGATGAGCCAACCCTGGGCCTTGATGTGGAATCTGCCCTGGAGATCAGGGAGATGCTTAAAAACGTGGTCCGGGAGGAAAATAAAACCGTTCTGCTAACCACCCATGACATGCGACTGGTGCGGGCAGTTTGCCCC
The DNA here is from genome assembly GCA_007122335.1 of Bacillota bacterium. GTDB lineage: Bacteria > Bacillota > Halanaerobiia > B1SED10-174 > B1SED10-174 > T1SED10-26. The sequence goes on along the minus strand of SKTZ01000086.1, from coordinate 5,159 downwards.
CGGGTAATAATCATTAACGAGGGGAAAATCGTTACCGATGACCGGGTGGATAACCTGCTCAGGTTGTTTGAAATTAAGTCTTACCGCTTACACCTGGGTAGTGAACTTACACCCCAACAGGTTATTGAGGTTCAGGAAGTTGAAAATACAGTCATTTCCAACGGATCTGGTAGCGGGATTTTTATTGATATTAACCTGGAAAACATGGAAAACCTTTACCGGGTTCTGGATATTCTCCGTAAGAACAATGCACCAATAGAATCCATTGAACGCAAGGAAATAGACCTGGAAGAAGTATTTTTGGAAATTGTCGGGAGGAGGGGGCTAAATGGGAAACCTGTTTCTTCTGAGCGCTCAGTTTAAGCGGGAGTTTGTCTACCTTAAAAGGTATTTCTTCAATTTTATCGGGGGTTTTATTACCCTTTATGTGGTATTTTTACTGGTCTTTCTCGGTTACCGGGGTATTGCGGGTGGAACGGAAATGTACGGTTCAGGCCTGGGTAATTTAATTGTAGGGTATGTGCTCTGGGTTTTTGCCATGATGATCTATCAGGATATCTCTTACAATCTCTTCAATGAAGCCCGAGAGGGAATCCTCGAGCAGCTTTACATGTCTCCCTTTGGTTACACCCGGGTAACAACCTTTCGCCTTTTAGCAGCCCTTTTTATTCACTTCGGGATGGCTCTGGTAATCCTGATAGCGATGATGCTTTCCACGGGCCGGTTTTTAAACCTGGACCTTATTTCCCTTTTCCCTCTTGTTGTTCTTCTTTTAATCCCTATTGCCGGTCTCGGTTTTATTCTGGGCGGATTGCAGTTAATTTACAAGAGGATTCAGTCTATCCTGCAGGTAGTGCAGTTTCTCCTGGTTGGGGTGGTTGCAGCTCCCTTATCCCTGGGGTGGACCCAGCTATTACCGGGGTCAGTTGCTTCCCACCTGGTGCGGGAAGTAATGGTAGGCGAGGTTTTTATAACCAACCTTCCCCTGAACAAGATTTTTCTGGCTATAGGAATTGCTGGCTTATACGCTTTTTTAGGCCTTTTTATATTCAGGTTATGTGAAAGAAAGGCCATGCAAACCGGAAGGCTCGGACAGTTTTAACTGGAGGTTTTCCAATGACAAAATACCCGATTTTTCATACCCAAGGAAATCACCAGGAAATTGGTTTTAACCTGGGTAAAAAACTGGGCAAGCGGCTGGAAGAAAACATAAATTACTACATAAAAAAGCTGGATCAAATTGGGGGGATTGATTACTCCCTATTGCAACAACAAGCCCTGCCCTGGCTGAGAAGCCTTCCCCCCGAATACCAGGTTGAACTGGAAAACCTGGCCCTGGGAGCAGATTGCTCACTTCAATTAGTGGCAAAATGGCTTTATTCCGACCTGTGTTTGGAAGGAGGCTGCACTTCTTTTATCCAGGAAACTTCTTCTGGAATCTGGGTGGGCAGAAACAATGATTACCTGATCCCTGGCATCTGGGGCTATATTACAATTATCGAGCCAGAGAACAAAATTCCCCTAATGCTTTTAGGGTTGGAAGGGGGCACCTTTTCCGGTACAGGTTATAATAAGGAAAGACTCTGGCTTCATTACAACTGGCTCCCCGGGAATTTTCCCGGTGGAATTCCACCATTTGTTTTGCACCGGATGGCCCTGGAAACCTGTTCTTCAGTTAATGAAGTTGAGTATCTGGTAAAAAAATACCCTCAAGACAGCGGCATGAATCTGTTTGTTGTGGATGGCAGTAGAGGGGATTATGCAGTTTTCGAATGCTCGGGGAAAAAATATGAAAAAAGAAAGCCAGAAGGTGAGAAGATTGTGGGGGCCAATCACTTCCATTTTCCGGGACTGGCTCCATCCGATATTTCCGATAATCAGGGTTCCCGGAAAAGAGAGGAAATGGTTTGTAAGTTGCTTACCAGCCTGAATGACCCACAAATTCCAGATGATTATATTTCCATCCTGGGCGATCCAACAGTAGAAGTCAGGGGAGAAGATGCCGGAACCGTTTATTCCTGCGTGGTCTGTCCGGGGGAGGAATTAATTTATTATTCTGCCAACCCTTATCCTGCAGCAAGTCAGGGCAGTTGGGAACAAATTAAATGGGATTGGTAAGCAAGAAAGTAGCGGGGAGGCCCGCTCTTTTCTTTTTCGGGAAGGGCGATTTGGCAGAACAGCAAAAAAGGTGTATAATATAAATACCCCCTAAGGGTATAAGTAAAGACTGATTGGAACTCAACCAGTGGAAGGAGGGCCCAAAATGCACTGGTGGCCACATTTTACAGGTTCAGGAGGTTGGGTTATGGTTTTTTTCTGGCTTTTGATAGTTGTTGGAATTGTTTGGGTAATAGCTTATTTTCTCCGTGATCAAAATTGGCGCGGAGAAAAAAAAGAAGATCCCTATGAAATTGCCCGGCTCAGGTACTCCAGAGGAGAAATTAAAAAAGAAGAACTTGAAGAAATAATTAAAAACCTGAATGAGCAGAGGAAAAATTAACGAACCTACTAATGGTGAAATCTACCTGGATTAAACCAAATAGGCCAACTAAAATCACCCGGAAAAGGGTGATTTTATTTAGAAAAGGTTTTTCAGGTAAATGATAGAATTTTAATAAATAAATACTCAAGGCTGTTTAAATAGGAACATTTCGGAAGAAGTATTGGCTTCTCGAAAAACCAGATTCCAAATTCAGGAGGGTGACCAGATGGGAAAAGAACTGAAAAAAAGGTTTGAGTTTTTTCTCCGGGAGAAAGAAGCAGGTTTTTCTGGTTGGGATTTTTCCTACCTGACCCAGACCCGGCGTAAACAGGAATTCCCCCTGACCTGGAATTACTATAACGAAGTCCGCCGTTATTCCGGGGAGGCAAAATCCCTTCTGGATATAGCCACCGGAGGGGGAGAGTTTCTGGCCCGCCTTGAACCACGTCCCCAAAAAACAGAAGCAACTGAAGGTTACCCGCCCAATATAGAGATAGCCCAAAAAATACTTGAACCCCTGCAAATCAGGGTTCACCCCACCGAAGATGAATTTACCCTCCCGGTAAAAAACGAGTCCTTCGAATTAATTATTAACCGGCACGGTTCCTTTGATACAGGGGAATTGAAAAGGGTTTTAACTCCCGGCGGCCATTTTATTACCCAGCAGGTGGGAGGGCTGAATGACCTGGAACTAAATCTTTTGCTGCAGGCTCCGGAAAATGAATTCTCCGGTTGGAACCTGCAGGCGGCTATTGATCAGCTGAATACTACTGGCCTCAAGGTGATAAAAAGTAATGAAGATATTACCAAGACCCGTTTTTATGATCTCGGGGCCATAATCTATTACCTGCAGGCTGTGCCCTGGCAGGTGCCTGATTTCACCGTTGAAAAATACGAGGAAGAACTTTTTACCCTACATGAATTCCTGGAAACCCAGGGTTTCATGGATCTAACCTGTCACAGGTTTTTCCTGATAGCTAAAAAAGATTAAAAAAAAGCGCTCTCCTTAATCGGAGAGCACTTTCATTTTCAGGTCCTGATTTTCTGCAGGAAAAATTTGTAGACTAAAACATTGAGGATTAAAACATAACCCAGACCAATTATAAAGTATCCGGGAAAAGAAAGGGGTAGAGCTTCGGTGCCCCTGATTATTACACTGATTGCCTTGACCGGCCAGAAAGCAGGAACAAAAGCAAAAAAGAATTCCTTGGCATCGGTAAAGAAAAGGGCAATAATCGGGAAAACTATTAAGGTCCCGATACCCTTCATTACAGCAAAACCCTCAATCTTATTACGAGACAGGGCGTTAATCAAAAAGGCATTGATTGGCGTTCCCAGGCTGGCCAAAAAGGAAACAAGGAAAATTTTACTCCAGCTTAGGCCCCCGATATCAACAAACCAGAGCACAAAAATTGCAGCGATAAAAGAAAGAACAAGGGTTATCGCCACCTTGAAGGAAAAGAACTGATGCAAACTTAAAGGTGTAACCCTGATCGAAGGCATCACGTTGTCATCCCGGTCATCGAGGAGCGAAAAGCCCAGGAGAGCGCCGTAGATCTGGGGAATAAACATGGCCAGGAAGGCGAGAATAAAATCTGCAAAAGCTTCCAGGAAAAATCCGCTCATATCAGCAATTCTGGGCAGGAGATACCTGCCAAAAAGACCGAAAATAATGGGGTAGATAAGCATAAACCTGGTCATCGGGTCCCGGGCCCAGTTTTTCAATTCACTGATCAAAAATATTTTATACATATCCTATCAAGCCCCGCTTTCTCTTGCTGCGAAATCGGAAAAATTCTTTACAACAAAACCGTAGAGAATTCCCCCCAGCACCAGTAAATAGCCGGCGGAGAAAAAGATCTCCCAGGTTTCTCCCATTCCAGCAGTTCCAATCAGAAGAAGTTGTGCGGCTTTTGTGGGGAGCAGGTACAGGAGATTTTTAATTATTTCACTTTCAATCAGGCCCAGTAGATCAAGAACCACGGGTAAAGCTAAGGCCAGGAAATAGACGAACATGCTCATCAATAGGTGGGTAAAGGTTTTGGAGCGGAAGGAAAGCAGGAAGCCAACCAGGGAGTGAAACCCTGAAATCAGGATTACTGCTCCCACCAGACCCAAAAAACTCAGGTCCAGTTCCCGGAAAAAACGGGCGTAGCCGTAGATAATGAAAAGGGTTAAAAGGTTGGAAGAAATCCCTGCCGAGATTTTTGCCCAGATATATTCAGAACGGTTTATTGGAGAGATAAAGAGGGTTTTAAGGGCTCCTTCTTCTCGCTCGAAAAACATTGTAGCTCCGATTAAGAGAATAGCCATTGAAGTGGCATCGATGAAAACCACCAGGGGAAAGATGGTAGTAAGATCCTGGATTTCGGAAAAATAAATTACTCCGATCCAGAGCGCTGCTACAAAAAGGCTGGCACTGAGGATATTATATTTTTTCAAACGCTGCAGTTCACCCAGGTAGAGAATGGCGTAATTATTCATCGGTCTCAACCCCTGTTATTTTAATGAAGATATCATCCAGGGAAGTTTCGCTACTGTGGATGGTTATAACAGTTTTATTTTGCACGATGTCGAGGAATTCAGGGTCTTTACCGAAGGTATCCAGGTCAAAAGAAGCCGTGAGTATGGTATCGTTCTCTGCATATTCAACTTCCAGGGTCCGGGCTCCGTATTT
>SKTZ01000097.1 GCA_007122335.1 Bacillota bacterium | reverse complement strand
TTCACCTAATTTAAATGGTTATCCTATATTCTCTCATATTTCTCTTAAGTTAAATTCAATAAAAACTGACCAATTAATATTTTTCCAAATAGAAGCACTCCCGAATTGCTTTCCAGTTCAAGAACGGAAAAATAAAAAAGGCCCCAAAGTTCAGAGGGCCTTTAATTTAAACCAATTTGGAAAAGCAGGGAGACCAGTCTACCCAAATTTTTCTTCCCCTTTAATTGCGTACTTTTTTATTGGCCTGCCAACTTTCCCATAGTCCAGTCTTGCTTCTAAAAAACCCTTTTTTTCCAGGAATATTAAATACCTGTGAACTGTTTGATAAGCAAGACCGGTACCCAAAGAAATTGTCTCGCTGGATTCTGGTTCCTTTATTTTTCTCAAGTAATCAATAACCAAACCCAGGGTCTGGGGACTCATACCCTTAGGAATCTCAACTTTTAATTCTTCGTTAAGTGTTTCTTCTTTTAATTGGGAAAGTTCCAGGTGCAGGTTAATTCGGGAAATTAGATCGGGGGGGCGAATGGGTTTCGTAGCAAAATCAGTTGCCCCTGCTTCCATAAATTTCTCGGCGATTTCCTGTGATTCATCAACTGTCAGGACAAGAATTGGGATCTGGGGCTTTATTTTCCTAATTTTACCAACCAATTCCAGGCCGTTCATTTCTGGCATATAATAATCCACTATAACCAAATCAAAATTTTCATTTTCCAGTAACTTCAAAGCCTCAATGCCATTGTCGCAGGTGGTTACATTAAAATCAGCAAGTTCTCCAATAGCCCTGAGAGTAAACAAAATATCTTTATGGTCATCAACCGCTAGCAATTTTTTCATCGTTCAAATCCACCTTCGGCAAATAAATTTTAACCGTTGTACCCTGCTTGGGTTTGCTCTGGATTTCTATATCCCCCCGGTGATTATTTACTACTTTTTTTACAAAATTCAGCCCAAGTCCCGTGCTCTTCCCACTACTATAGCCCAATTCCCATATTTTTTCCAGGTTTTCTTTAGAGATCCCTCTCCCATTATCCATTACGGAAAATAGAACCATACCGTTTTCCTCATCAACATTCAACTGCACCAAACCAATTTCAGGATCAATTGCCTGCAAGCTGTTGTTGATAATGTTAATTAATGCTCGTGAAAGTAAATATTTATTGGCATGGATTTTTTTCTCCGTTAATAATTTAATTTTCACTTTCTCCTGATTTTCTTCAAGGGAAAGGTGGGTTTTCAAAAAATCCGTTATTTCTTTTACATCAATAACAGAAAGTTTTCTTTCATGGAGAATCTCCGAAATCATTGAGGATATATTTTCTACTGAATTGGCAATCACATCATTATAGGTTTTTACCTTGGGGTTTTCAACCATCATTTTGATTGCCCCATTCAACCCATGAATTGTAAAAAGAGGAGTTTTTAAATCATGCACAAGGTGTTTAACCTCCTGAAAATAACGCGAGTGCAAGGCTTCTATTTCTGTTTTTCTAAGCTTTTCAATAAGGAACATCCTATTATAGTGATCGATAATAACTTTGGTTAAAATCAAGGCGTTTATTATTATCATGAGGGAAATTGTAAAACCAACATAATTCAAAATATAATCAGCACCTATAAAGCCGGAAACCATTATAATGGATTTTGCGATTTCTCCCCCACTATAACCAAACTTTTCCAGCATAGGAACAATTTCCAGCCAGTCAAAGCCAAATAAAAACAGGTTAATAATAAAGAGCTTAATAATGGTCCTTGGAATTTTGGTAGTCAAAAAGAAAAGGACCAGAATAACTGAAACGGTTACATAAATGGACCCAGTAAACAAAAATTGGATATTGTAAATAGCACTTATTGCCTTAAAAACAAAAGGGATAATCAGCAGGGAAAGAAAGAAAACAAATCTATTATACTTAAATATTGAGGATAACCCTTCACCTATTAAAAAAGCCCCTGTGATAACAGGTGCATGGCGGATGGTATTAAAGAAAACCAGTTTAGTCGCCGCCAGAAGAAGAAGTCCCGTGTCTCCGGTTAGCACACTTTGCCTTATATCTTCAAGCAATGAATTTATCTGGGTCTGTATTGCCAAGGGTACAATTAAACTTGCTCCAATGAAAAATAAACCAAAAAGGATTTTTCTGTTATGATTTTTTGCACTTTTCCCAATTGTTTTTGATATTAAAATTTTTTCAAGCAGTCCGGAAACAACTGGATTCTTTAAAACCAATTTCCCCAACTCCCATTCAGGTATTAACCATTTCTAAGACAAACCCGGACCTTTTATTGTATCAAAACAAAAATATCCGGGAAAATTCCTCTGAAAGATCGTTTACATCATTTATATGAGATACGGGTATGTCATTTTTCTCGGCAACCTCATAAATATAACTTAAAGGCCCACTACATTCAACATAAACAATAATCTGGGAAGCAAGGGGAGTGATAACCTCAATTAGGTTTACTTCTCTGGAATCACCCAGGAAAAAAGTCCCCAGATAAATGAAAATTATGGGCATTGAAATTTCCTCTGCCTTTTCTAATATTTGACTTACCCGTTCAATTTCATCCAGGAAGGAAAGCCCCGCAGAGGCAATTCCTTTATGGCTAAACCCTCCAACAATAATGATCTGATTAAACCCTTCCAAATCGTCTGCATAAGCTATCGTTTCTAAATCAGATTTTACACCCAATTTATCAAAAGCAGCTTTAACCAGGTAAGCATCCAAACTCTGGCCCGCAGAAGTAACGAGGAAAGGCTCATGCAATAATATTTCATTTTCCGGTTCTTCGGCAGAAATACTCATCAGGGGAACAAACAATATTATTGCTACTACCAAAAATATTTTCGTCACCATCATCTACCCCCTTTTTTCAGGTTTTAAAAGCCTATCCAATAATCTAGACGACAGGAAAATCAAGAAAAAGAAGTTAAAAAAATATAAAAATTTAGTCCTCTAATATGCTTTTGAAAATTAACAATAGGCTTTTTATTTGCCTGGTTTTTCCTGGCTTGTCCATTATTTCTCTCTGGAAGCACTATTTTTTTGGCCCTGGTCCTTTTTTCTGAAAATCCTTTCTGCAGACACTGGAACGACAACTAACACACTTAATAAAAAAATTATTAAACTACGGGGATGACTGTCTTCGAAGTATACTCCGCTTGTTCCAGGAGATGGAAAAGGCACCGGGTCAATAGGTATTCCCTCCCTGGAAGCTATTGATCGGATATTTAAAAGGTGGACAACAGGAACACCTTTATCTAAATAATCAAAAATCAGACCTCTTTCAGGGTCATCAGTAGAAATTGCCCGCTCCTTTATCAACCCAGGGGAAATATTCAAGGATAATAAAGTTGTGCCGTAATTAGCGCTTGCCCCACCTATATTCACAAAACAAGCTATTCCTCCCCCATCACTTTCTTCAGTGTAAATCTCCTTCCTTCTTTCAATACTATCAATTAATTCATCCTCATAAATAATTTCCGCACCGCTTTTTTCCATTATCTCCAGCATTAACTCCCGGTTTTCTCGAAAAAATCCCCTGGCCCTGTCTTCAACTCCCCCCATGGAAACTGCCACTACCCTGTATTGAAAAATCCCTTCCCTATTTAGAGCATCAAGCATATCAATAAAAGTCCAACCGGGAATGGTGGCTCCATACATTGATGCCCCAACCGAATATATTATTATCGGCCTGAGTTCCAGTATCTTAACAGCACAAAGAGAAGCAAGGATCAGGGAGGGAAAAGATCCCGAGCCTCCAATCCCAACATAATCACCTTTTTTCAATCCAGCATCCCGAAAATATTTAACCATCAGAGCTGCAAAATCAGGGTTGGTGGAAGTCCTTTTAGAATCAATATAACCTGTCGAAGTCGTCAGTTCGGTGAATTCCTGGCCGATTAAACCAGTCTGGTTAGGATCCAAATCTCTGGAAACACCGAAACCTCTTTCCCGGCTAACCTCCCTTAAAACCTCCATTGCTTCCAGCATAGTTTCGGCTGCAGCAACCTGCTCGGGGTAGGCTGGATTCTGGACCCTTGTTTTAAAATTTGCAACCAGAAAATAACCGGCTATTGCAATAATAAATATTACTAATAAAATTCGGTTGGGAATTTTTGGCTTTATCCATCCCTGCAAATAATTTTCCCCCCATTAAAACAAGAATAACATCAAGAGCAGTCGCACAATTACCGAAACAATTAAAATAGAATAAATTGTGGGAAATATCCCCTGCTCAGCAAATGAATTTGCAATCAAACCCGTAATAATATACCCTATTACCCTCACCTCAACAGTGCCGGGGAAAAAATCGGTGAAAGGAAAGAAAATAAAAAGCTGATCAGACAACCATTTTACAATAAAACCAACCAGAACCATTGCCAGAAAACGGCGTCTTCCATAAAGTATAACAAAATTATAGACAACATGTCGCACAAAATAAAAAGTAACCAAAGAAGAAACCATTGTTGCAAAAATCCGAAGGGGGCTATGCAAATAAAGGGCAATATACCCTGGAACTATTAAGCCCCCGGGTAAAAGCCCGACAACACTATAATATAGTATCCCCACTAATAATCCCAAACCCACGGCTTCAATTAACACTTAACACCCTCACCATTTTCTTTGAAAAATTTTATTATTTCCTCCCCGGCCCCTCTGGTATTTCCAAAGCCGAAAAGAAGCAGGTCACCCTTTTCCTTAGCGACAAGGTTATCGATTATTTCTACTACCTTTCTCTTCCTGGTCAAATCGACCAACTCTCCAGAAAAGGAGCCTTTAATAACTCTTCTAGTATTAAAACCCCAATCCCCCAGGAGAACAAGCTTGTCCAGTTTAATACTTTCCTGGAGCAAATCCGCAAGTTGAAAAATCCGCAGAGGCCTGTCACTTCGATTATTTAATAGCCCTATGGCAGTCCTTCCAGAACCAGCCTTTTTTGCAATTTCCCAGGTCATTAAGGTGGATTTATTATCATTCGCGGCAAAAGCATTAACAAAAAGAATGTCCGAATTTCTTATAACTATCCTTTTAACAGCAGAAACCCCTGGATCTGGTTCAGCTTTTACCATTCCTGCAAGAGAAGTTTCTTCTTTCACTCCCAATAATTCACAAACTTTGAGAGCGGTAGCTATGTTTTCCTTAAAAGAAATATAGGGGAAAGCTTCCAGAACCCGGTCCGGGACTTTTTGAGGATCTGTTAATATCAAATCGGTTTTTCGTTCCCTAGTTTTTTTTGTAAAAAATTCATTGAATTTTCCATCGGGAGTAACCAGTTTTCCCTTTTGAGGGACCATCAAAGCCATGTTTTCAGCTACATCAGAAATTAAAGGGCCCATCACTTCAAGGTGATCCGCCCCGACATTTGTAATAACTCCAATATTTGCCATGAGCATTTTTTTCTCCGAAATCCACTGCATCTCAGGGCTTAGAGCCATACATTCAGTTACAAGGATATCAATTTCCCGACGTGAAGCAAAAGAGACAACTTTCAAGTATTCAATAATATTCGGTTTTCCTCTTCTTTTGATGGGTTCTTCTTGCCCATCTTCCAGGATAAGCCTGGGGGCAGTACCTGTTGTTTTTGCAATCACTCTTAAACCTGCTTCCCTCAAGCCGGCTGCAATTAGACGGGTAGTAGTTGATTTCCCTCTCGTCCCGTTTACATGGATAATTGTAGGAATCCTGGCCCGATTATTGCGATGAAAGGAAGCTTCAATTATTCCCAGAAGGAATAAAGCAAAACCAGAAATTAATATATATACCATCTTTTTTACCTCAGTATTTTATTATTTCTCTTTAAAGGGGTAAAACTCTTGCAGATAATACTTCTACAAAGAAAATTACAATCCTTTCTTGTGCACCAATTCCCAAAAAACCGGAAAACTAATTTTTTTCTGTTTTGTTTAAGTAATCTGGCTAATCCTTAAAAATCCACAACAATTTATTTTTATTTTTAACAATAATATCAACAGTATCTGTCGTCAAAAAATTCAACTATTTGATATTTTTTGAGAATTGACCTGTCCAAATATAACCATGATAAAAAAATAAAAAAAAGGAACCATCTCTGCGGTAACAATAATAGCTTGCATCTGTTAAGTTTGTTAATAAAATTTTATTACAGAAAATATATTTAGTCTTTTGGAACTTCTCCAAATAAGTACAGTTGACAAAGTCTAAAATATTTGTTTTTCTTGGCTGAGAACTTAATATAGCTTGGTATCACTGTCAGGGACAAATATTTAAACCTGGCTTTGCTCCTACCCGACAGCTCACTCAACCCAAATTCATTTTTTGCTGCAGGAAAAAAGGGATTGACGGCAAACAATTACTCAAATCCACCACGAAAGGAGTAATCATCAAATGCCATCAATCCCTGGCAATATTATATCCCTTCCGCGTCTGA
>SKTZ01000088.1 GCA_007122335.1 Bacillota bacterium | reverse complement strand
TTCGAAACATTCCAACATTGTACTCTCATCGGGGTCCAGTTCGGGGTAAACCTCGAAAAAACTCTTCCCATAATACTCTTTGTATTCTTTTTCATTTCTTCGCCGTCAAATCTCGGATTGAACCTATTTGTATGCAAAACTTTTAAATCCTTGTCCACAACCATCATCGAATAAACATATTCCAATGCGGCTTTATGTTTATCCAACCTAAAATACTCCCTTCCTACCTTTATATTAACTCTCCCTAATTTCCTCTTACCTTATTTATAATGCAAAGCCAAATATCCTTTAAATAATAACTATTGGGCTAAGTTCGTAAAGGGAAAGCGATAAAAAACATGGGAGTTGGAGGAACAATATCATACTTGATTTGTGTTTTCTCTAAATTTAGACCAATATCATTTATTAATGATTTTCCCGTCAATTAAAACCACTTCAACTTTGGAACGAACATCAAAAGGACTCCCTGAATAAATTACCAAATCAGCATCCTTGCCTTCTTCGATACTCCCCACTCGGTCATCAATTCCCAAAATTTGTGCGGGATTTATTGTGATTGCCTTTAATGCTTCAACCTCATCCATTCCCTCTCTTACTGACAGGCCGGCGTATAAGGGCAGGTATTGAGCGGGGATCACTCCATGATCACTGATTATTGCAACCTTTACTCCTGCTTTGGTTAAAATTCCCGGGGTAGCAAAAGTTTTATTTTTCAATTCATTTTTGGTTCTTTCCCCCAATGTTGGGCCAACTAAAACCGGGACTTTTGCCCGGGAAAGTTCTTCCGCAATTAAATGCCCCTCTGTCCCATGCTCAATGGTAATATCTATATCAAACTCCTTTTGAATTCTTAAGGCAGTAATAATATCATCAGCCCGGTGGGCATGAATTTTTAAGGGTATCTTTTTTTCCAAAACCTTTAAAATTGACTCGTACTTTAAATTTTTATTAAAGTGTTTATTCTCTTTCAGATTTTGCTTTTTTTCCTTACCATAATCCAGGGCTTTGTAAAGCTCTTCCCGCATAATGGCTGCTATACCCATCCTCGTCTTGGGGCTTCTGTTCTGCTTTACCCCGTAATCTCTTTTGGGATTTTCTCCCAGGGCTGCTTTTAATCCAACCTCTTCCTTCAAAATCATCTCATCAATGGTCCTGCCATAGGTCTTTATTGCTGTACAAAGCCCCCCGAAAATATTTGAACTTCCCGGAGTTATCATTGCCGTTGTTACTCCTCCCAGGCGAGAATCAATAAAACCGGTATCCTGGGGGTTAATGGCATCAAGAGCACGGAGATGGGGGGTGACAGGGTCAGAATCTTCATCAAAATCCCTTCCCGCCCAGCCTATATCTTCTTCTCCAATACCGATATGGGTATGAGCATCAATAAAGCCTGGAAAAACAGTTTTCCCCGTGCAATCAATAATTGTTTCTACTTTTTCCAAATTCAGGTTTTCACCAATCTTGACAATTTTTCCGTTCTCAATTAATATATCCCCATTTTTATAATTTTTATTTGCCATGGTAAAAATTTCTGCATTTTTTATCGCAATCATTTTTTCTACCCCCACTTTGAATTAAATAAAAGGGCAGTAACGAATTACTGCCCTTTTATTATTCAGTCTACTTGAAACTCCACTCATTTATATGGAAGACTGGTTTTCTAAAAACGTTAAACAGGGAATCCGGAATATTGAGCTCATTGTTATAACCCTGTAAGGCAATTGGCCAGTATAATGAATAAGTAGCCACTTCTTCCATGGCAATCATCTGGACCTGCCTGTAAAGTTCCCAACGTTCATCTGGGTCTGGGGTTCTGGGAATTCGGTCAATTAAAGCGTCTACTTCATCGTTAAAGTAAGTCCCAAAAATTTCATTGTAGGGATCTTCGGAATGGAATTCGGCAATAAAATTATAAGGAGAAGGTAGGGTTCCACAAGGCCAATTCTCCCTGAACATGGGTGCAGTCCCATCAGCTGTTACATCCAAATAAGTTCCCCATTCCAAAGCAACAATTTCACACTCAATGCCGACATCCGCCAGATGAGCTTGAATAATCTGTGTTTCCAGGACCCTAGCTTCATGGTCGGAAGAAACATAAATCTCAGTGCTAAAACCATCGGGATAGCCTGCTTCCGCCATCAGTTCCCTTGCTTTTTGAGGGTTATATTCAAATGAATTTACCTCTGGCGAGAAAGCAGCATGGGAATCAGGAATCCGTCCCACTGCGGGTTTAACAAAATCTCCTGGTTGCAGGTCAATTATGTCCTGGACATTAATTGCGTAAGCAACAGCCTGTCTTAATCTAACATCCGAGAAAATTGAATCCGGCCGTTTATTAAAACAGATCCGGGCATCGCTGAATTCTTCATAGCTTCTAAAATAAAGTTCATCAGATCTGGTTTCCTTCAGTCTTTCATATGAAGCAACCGGAAGATCCATGAAGTCGATTTCTTTTGTTTCTAAGGCCATGACCGCAGAGGAGGTTTCGGTAATGAATTTGAATTCCACATTATCTATTTGCGCCTGATGGCCCCAGTAATCTTCAAATTTAGCTAAAACAATTTTGTCGCCTGATCTATGCTCAACAAATTTGTAAGGACCAGATCCAACCGGAGCTCTCTCATAACCTTCCCAGCCAACCCGCTCAATGTAATTCTTGGGTAGGACAGTATCTCTTAAGCGGGATGTTGCCATAAATATTACATTCGGTTCGGTGAGGGTTACTTTTAAGGTATATTCATCTATTAACTGGATATCTTCTATATCGGTATAGTGCCTTCTGTGGGGCGAACCCAGTTCTTCGTTCATTAAACTTTCATAAGTGAATTTAACATCCTCGGCAGTTAGCTTATCTCCGTTGTGGAAAGTAATACCTTCTCTAACCTTGAAAATAAACTCCTTACCTTCCTTTTCGATTGAATACTCTTCGAGGACTGAGCCCTCTGTTGTAAAGTTTCCATTTTCATCAATTGCGATTAAGGGATCGCAAATATTACTGAAAAAAATCAGGGTAACATAATCCTCATAATTGATCGGGTTGAACCTGGAGGGTTCGGACCCAAGCAGAACGCTTACGGTAAAACTATTTGCTAAAGCAAGACTGCTGAAAGCAAATATTAAAACCAATGGTAACAATACTAAGAGCAATTTGTTTTTTCGCTTCATTTTTTGTCCTCCTTATTTTTTCATTGCATTTCAAAAATTTTTCCCTGTTAAAATTAAGGATTGAGGGGTTTCTCCCTGGAAATTTCTCTTTTTCCCAGCAAAAATAACCTGGCTTTGTAAATTAGTTAATCACCTCCAAAAATCAATATAGGTGGCAGGCAACCTCCCTTCCGTCATCCAATTTTTTTAATTCTGGTTCTTCCTCTTCACAAATTTTACTCGCATGGTCACAACGTCGTCTAAAATTACATCCTGTCGGTGTGTTTACAGGACTGGGAACTTCACCTTTTAGATAGATTTTCTCAATTTTTTTATCGGGGTCAGGATTGGGGATGGATTTAAACAAACCTTTGGTATAAGGGTGTTTTGGGTTGTTATAGATTATATCTGTTCTCCCTATTTCTACTATCTTGCCCAGGTACATAACCCCGATCCGATCGGAAATTACTTTGATCAGGTTTATATTGTGAGAAATATAAAAGTATGTTAAATCAAAATCTTTCTTTGCTTTTTCAAGTAGTTTCAGTATTTTGGTTTGAACTGAAACATCTAACGCTGAGGTTGGTTCGTCCAAAAAAATTATTTCCGGGTGAACTGCCAGGGCTCGCGCAATTCCTATCCTTTGTTTCTGGCCTCCGCTTAATTCATGGGGAAAACGGATTAAATGCTCTGTTTGCAAGCCCATTTCTTTTAAAAGTGTTACAATCTTAATAATTGTATCTTCTTTGGACCTGGTTATTTTATGGATTTTTAACGGTCTTGATAAGGTATCAAAAACGGTCATCCTCGGGTTTAAGGAGGCGTGGGGATCCTGAGAAACAAAACCCATTATTTTTCTTAATCTCCTTAATTCTTTTTTATCTATTTGACAAATATCTATTTCCTCAAAAATAATTTCCCCGGAAGTCGGCTTGATTAATTGCAAAATTGATTTCATTAAGGTCGTTTTGCCGCAGCCCGACTCCCCGACAATTCCAAAGGTTTCCCCTTTTTTTATTTCCAGATTAACGTTATCAACAGCTTTAACAGGCCCGATTCGACTATTGTAATATTTTTTCAGGTTTTTTACTTCAATTAAGTTACTGTCCAAAATCATCACCTCTTAACCTATTATGGCAGGCCACAAAATGATTATTATTTACTTCTATTAATTCTGGAATTTTTTCCTGGCAGATTTCCATTGCTTCATCACAGCGGGGATGAAACCTACAGCCTTTTGGCGGATTTATTAATCTGGGAACCGAACCCGGGATTTCTTCTAAATCTTCAATTCTTGTTTCTGCTGTAAGCACCGAATTTACAAGCTTAATGGTATAGGGATGCAGTGGATTTTTGAATAATTCTCTTACCGAAACATCTTCAACAATTCTTCCGGCATACATAACGGAGACAAAATCACAGATTTCATTAACCACAGCCAGGTCATGGGTTATATATAAAAAGGTCATATTAAACCTTTCTTTAAGATTCTTCAGGACCTGGATAAATTGGGCTTGAACTGAAACATCCAGGGCAGTTGTGGGTTCATCCGCTATAAGAAGGGCGGGTTTACAGGCAAGCATCATTGCAATCATAACTCGTTGTTTCATACCCCCACTTAATTGGTGGGGGTATTTTTTTAATAAACTTTCCACGTCGGGTAAACTTACTTTTTTGAGCTCCTCAATCACAATCTCTCTGTATTCTTTTTTGCTGGCTTTCCTGTACATTTTTACTGCTTCTTCCAATTGCTTTTGGACAGTAAAGACAGGGTTTAAGGACGAACCTGCATCCTGGAAAATCATGGCTATTTCATTTCCTCTAATCTCTTTTTGCATTCTTTTTTCACTAAAACCAAGCAGGTTTTTATTATTATAAAGGATTTCACCTTTTTCAATAATTGCATTATTATCAAGTAATTTTAAAATTGATAGCCCAGTAATGCTTTTCCCGCATCCGGTTTCACCAATCAGTCCATTAAAAAAACCTTTTTTAATGCTTAAATTAACCCCATCAAGGGCTTCTACTAATCCTTCTTCGGTATTAAAATTTAACTTCAGTTCGCTTATTCTTAATAATTCTTCCACGGTTAATTCCTCTCTAATTCCTTTTTATTGTCGGATCAAGGGCATCTCTTAAACCGTCACCGATAAAATTGAAACCCAGGACTGTGAACATAATAAAAAAGCCTGCTGAGGTAGAAATCCAGGGCGCCTCTAACATATAATTCCGGCCGGAGGATATAATTGAGCCCCAATCAGCCAGGGGGGGCTGAACTCCCAAACCCAAATAGCTTAAAGTTGCACTGGCAATTAAAGCGGTAGGCATCATGATACAGACCATAACAATTGCAGTGGGAATTGCGTTAGGAATTACATACCTTAGAACAATAGAAAAAGTTGATTCTCCAATTGCCCGGGCATTTTCTACATATTCGGATTCTTTGATAACTAAAATTTTACTTCTAACCATTCTGGTATAAGTTGTCCAACCAACAATACCAATCGCAATTACCACATTGAAGAGCCCCTGCCCCAATATCCCAGCAATAGCTATTGCCAGCACAATAACCGGGAAGGACCTTAAAATATCTACAAGCCGCATTATTATTTTGTCTGGTAAGCCCCCAAAAAACCCAGAAATAATTCCAAAAATAATACCGATAAATCCTTCAAATAAAACTATTAGTACTCCAATGAGCATTGCTATTCGCGAACCATAGATTAAGCGGGTCAAAACATCCCTTCCCAATGCATCGGTCCCCAGCAAATTGCTGGAAGAAGGAGAGCTCAGTCTATTCGTCATATCAATTTGATAGGGATTGTAGGGAGTAAGAACCGGAGCAAGAAGTGCTGTAAAAAAAATAATAGCTATAATAATCAGCCCGATAACAGATAATTTATTTTTTTTAAAACGCAACCAGACCAGGCTTAGCTGGCTATTTTTTTTCTGCTTTAAGCTTTTTATTTCATTTCTAATTTCATTAATATCAGTCGCCATAATTAATCACTCCACCCGTATTCTTGGATCAATAAGGGAATATAATATGTCTGCTAAAAGATTGGCAAATATTACAGCAAACGAGATTATTAATAAAATAGCCTGAACTACCGGAAAATCCCTTGCAAAAACACTATTTATAAGTAAGCTCCCCATTCCACTCCAGCCAAAAACCTTTTCAATTACTATAGATCCTCCAATTATCCAGGGCAACCTTAATGCCAGCATTGTAACTATTGGTATTAAAGCATTCCTCATGGCATGTTTAAAAATCACAAGACTATTTTTAACCCCTTTTGCTTTTGCCGCTTTAAT
>SKTZ01000024.1 GCA_007122335.1 Bacillota bacterium | reverse complement strand
GTTGCTCCAGGTAATCCTGGGGTTTGAAAGAATAGTCTTGGCGCAAACACCGGATATATATTTCTGCGGTTGCGGTTAAATCTTCTTTCCGGGCGGGCCGGTAACTGATTTTTTTCATGGGCTCAACCTAAAAGAAATAAAAGGGGTCTGAAAAATTAAAAATTATCCCTTTTTCCTGCTGGGAAACCAGGATCCGAGCCATCGCCCGGGCGTGGATCCGGTCGTGCCACAAAAACCGCCGCATTACTTTTTTAAGGGTCCAGTCCTCGCCATCAACCCGGTAAATCTTTCCGTTGTTTTTATTCTCAAATCTCTCGGCAAGCTTTTCCATACAGTGGTCTCTTCGTTCTAAAAAGGTGCCCCTGGACTCAAATTCAATTCCTATTCGGGAAAGGTAAAAAGTCTGGACCCCGTCTATGTGGTTCAGGGTTTCTTTAACGCTGGAAGGGACTTTCCCGTAAAAGGTTTTTCCCTCTTTTCTGGGATCACACCAATCTTGGTCGGGTGTTTCCAGGGAAAGTGTATAAACATCGTCCCCGGATTGGGTTATCAGATCTCGAAACAGGAAAAACTGTTCCCGGCTTAAAACCTCCCGGTCAGCATCCAGCAGAATATCAGAATCTGCTTCTTCTACTGCAAGCTGGGTTCGGTGAACCTGGACAATGTCAAGACCCTGGTCCTTAAAAGCGCTGGAGGTTCCGAAATGGTCAATAATTTTCTGGTTATCAGGGAATTTATCAGCCCATTTAAGGTACCGCTCTGCTTCAACGGGAACTTTTTTTAGAGCTTCATATTTGGTCCTCCCCCGAACAAAAGCACCGGGTAAATTAACAATATGACCCAAAAATCCCCGTCCATTTGTTTCGAGAGCTACTTCAATCCAGTTTCCCAAAGCATTCAACTCCCTCCCGCCAGTTCTTTTCTGGCCTTAATAACGTATTTTGCGGGCCCCAGGAGATAACCATCTTCGGCTACCCGCTTATAAACTTTATTTACTTCTGCTGCAATAGTTTTTCGAAGCCTTTCTTCCCAGGGGATATTTTTTATTTCCTCCTGCATGGTATTTTGCCAATCATCCATTATTTCCAGGTAATTATCTATTTTAACCGGGGGGAAATCCCGCTCCCCGGTTATTTCAAAACCAAGGATTTCTAAAGCTTTCCTAACCTCCCCGGGTTCAGGTTCAACCGACCAGGTTTTGCCCATTAATTCAAATATTCCTTTACTCAAATGCCAGCGCCGCCACTGTCCTTCATCAGGATCCAGGTCCTTATTCGAATATTCTGAGGTTATTATTAAATGACCCCCTGAAACCAGGACCCTTTTGAATTCCTGAAAGGCCTGCAAAAGCCGCAGGGGTCTATCATTGAGGAAAATAATTGTGTCAGCACAGTTAACAATATCTATCGATTCATCTGCCAGGAAATCCAGGTTGAAAATATCACCTTCCACCAGTTCAACGTATTTGATATTTTCTCCCAATCGTTCCCCAATTCTCCTTCTCCACTCCCGGGGAAGGCCAATATCTACACCGATTATCCGGGAAGAAGCACGAATTTCAGATAATTTTTCGGCCCAAAAAGCGGTGGCTTTTCCAGCACCCACAGCCGCGTCAAGGATTATTTTTTGATCGAGTTCAAGCCCAGTTCCTGCATATTCCAGCGGTTGCAAAATTCTCCCTCCTAAACGTGGTAATACCATATAAGCATGGTCTCTTTTTGTTCCTTATAGGCAACGCGATTGGTTATCACCGGTTCGCCTCCCGTCCGGGCGTAAAGCGGCAGGTTCTCAAATTGGTATTCTACCATATTCCTCCCGGTCCCGGAGCCGGTTTTTAAAGAAATCAATGGTCAGGGAAATTTCCCCTTTCCCTCTGGGTTCCGAACCCAGGCCTCGGGGAAGGATTCAATACCCTGGATTTTTTTGTTTTGTTTTATTATTCTTCAAAAAAACAAAAAACCATTTTTTATTTAATATTTTTTATTTTTTATTCTAAATTTTGATGACTTCATTTAATTATTTTAGGTTATTTTGATTTTCGTTTAAATAAATCAAATAGGTTTAATTCTTCTCAAGCCGGAAAATTCCTTCGGGTTAATTTTCATGCAAAAAACAAAAACCCTGCGCAGGCAGGGTCAAAAACAGATAAGAATTATAACCAGGATAGCCGGGAAACAAATTTCATTCTTCAATTTCTTCAAATCTGGCGATAATCTCTTTTTCTTTATGGATATCGGCAACATAAACCATTTTGGTCTCGATCAGCTCACCATCAATTATCCAACCCCTAAATTCAAAAGAATTTTCTGGAACAGCGTTCAAGACGATCTTGCTGGCATGGGCATCGTAGGGTTCTGTTTCAACAGTTCCCGCAGCTTCTGGAGTAACGGAAACCCGGATTATTTTTTCCCGAACCTCGTCAACAGTTAAAAAGCGGGCTTCCAGGTCCTTTTTCTCCCAGATTTTAAAGCTGTAGTTTGGAGATACAGCAAACCTTTCCCCTTTTTTTATCCACTCGTAGAAAACATAGCCCTCATTTGGTTGGGCGTTGATTGTGACTTCCTTCCCGGAACTATATCTTCCTTCCCCTTCTATCTGGCCCCCTCCAGGGGGATTAACTGTAATCATAACTTCCACTTTTACTCCCCCTAAAAAGGCGATAACCGCGATGAGGATAGCTAAAAATAAACCAAGAATTACCATGATCTGGCTTTTGTAACGGTGCATAGGACAACACCTTTCTCTTCTTTAGACTCGGGCAGGTTTATTTTAATCTTCAGGAACTTTTAAAATTCTGGCCATCAAGAGTTCATCCCGATATTCTCCTGAAAGCATTTTTTTGCTCCTTTTGAGAATACCTTCCAGTTCAAACCCGAATTTTCGGTAAAGTTTTATCGCTCGGAGGTTTTCCGCATCGACTTCCAGGGAAATTTTTTCAATTCCCCTGTCCTCAGCCCATTTTAACAGGGCCCGGACCAGGTGGGTCCCAATACCGTAATTCCAAAAACGCCTGCTAACCGCCATTCCAAAACTACCCCGGTGGCTGTACCGCTGGAAGGGAGGACTGGAAAAGCCGAGGGTTCCAACCAGCTCATCACCGATCCGGGCCCCAATGAAAATTGACCTCTCCCCTTTGAGCTGTTTTTCAATATATTCTTTTTCTTCTTTTTCAGTCATCTGCAGTTCCCCGGGTTCTCGAATAAGGTAATCTGTTTCCCGGGAGACAGCCTTCATGAATTCCAGGACATCCCTTGCTTCCCCCGGTTTAATTGAAGAAATCTCCAGTTCACCCGAAGAAAGCTGAATTTTCGCAGGTTTAATCTCGGCCATCAAATCACCTCTCCTTTCCGGCCCAGTTTTGCAGAATAAATTTAACCACTCCATCCTCCTCATTACTTCCGGTCAAATGAGTTGCCACTTTCTTAACCTGGGGCAGAGCATTTTTCACTGCTACAGCGCGGTGAGCCAGGGCAAACATTTTTAAATCATTGACTTGGTCTCCAAAAACCGTTAACTTTTTTGGGGAGCAGCCCATAATCTGGTTCAGGGCAAGGATGCCCTGGTCCTTGCTGGCCTTCCGGTCATGAACTGTCAGCCAGAACCACCCGGGGGAATAGGGGTTTTCAAAAAGGTGGGCTTCCAGTTGCTCAGAATATTCTTTCTCCAGGAGGCTGCTCAGATCTAAAAGCTTTTCCTGCCTATCGATGAGGGTAAAAGAAACTACGTCTATTGAAATTGCTTCTTCCAGGCTTTCCGCCCGCCCGAGGCGGGGGTCATTATGTTCCCTGCGGTCCTGCAGATACAAGTTTTGCCCTTCATTACAAATTTCGAGGTAAAACAACCGGTCCCTTTTCCCATCGAAACCAGAAATCAGGGGAACCTGCCCGTAGGCTGCCAGGTCGAGAATTAGTTCGTCTATTAATTCCCGGGGAATGGAATTTATCTGGAGGTGTTCCCCGGTACTAAAATCACTTATAAAAGCACCATTAAACCCAATTACGGGAAGTTTAAGGTTAACTCCCTGTAATAGCTTCTGAATCGAAAAAATACTTCGAGCACTGGCTATGGAAAAGTTGAGGCCCTGTTCCATTAAAAAATTTAGTTTTTCTCGAGAAAAGGAAGAAAGGCTCCCTTTTTCATTCAGGAGAGTTCCGTCCAGATCAGAAATGTATAGTTCCGAAACCACTCCGGACACCTCGTTTATAGAAAAATTTTTTCTTTCTAAACCTAGTTAAATGGGTTTAGCCGGGACTGGTCGAATAACCACAGGATATCTGAAAAACAGCCTTTTTCATCGGTAAACCTGGAGGAAAAGGAAGCCTTTTTATATTCTTCTGCCAGAAATTCGGTAAGAATTCCCTGTTTTCTGCCTATAGAACTGAGAGAGACCCCGTAAATCTTCGCAACTTCATTCTGGGTTTCGTTGTAGCCAATTAAGCGGGACACTAAATAGTCTATTGCCGCAGCCCAGGAACCCTTTTTGCGAAATACTGGTTTTTTATTAAGGCTATATGCTTCCCAGAAAGAAAGGGCCGTTTCAATATCCTTAGGGAAGTGGTAGCGAGCCATTCTGCGGGCCAGGAGACAGGCTTCGGCAAAGTAGCTTTCTACCTCCCAGCTGTGTTCTCCCTGATTTTTTTTGTTGGCCCCGAGCAGGGTTTTTATTTCCCCGGAAAATTCGGAGAGATTTACACCCTTCCAGGTATAATCACCCCGGTCAATCCGGAGGAAAAATAACCCCAAAGTTTCCCTTCCCACTTTGCTTAAACTTAACTCCCGGGGGCTTTTATGGCCAAGATCAGTCCGGGGTTGATTTAAGAATTCCCTGATTTCCAGACCCATTTCCCGGTCCAGCTCCCCATCATTCTCCTCTTCCCGCTGGCTTTCTTCAAAGCAGGCGCAGAGAATTGTCAGGATAATCTCCTCCTGGTTCCGGAGAAATTCCGCCCAGGATTTATAGGAGAAACCCCAGCCGACCATTCTTTCCCGCATTCCGCTGAGGTCCTGGAAAAGAGGTTTTTCAACCAGGTCAGGAAAAACTAGAGGATCCAGGAAAGTTACATTCCAGTTCCCTGCAGCCAAAAGCCTGGCTATCATTACATCCCCAACTTCCAGGACTTCGGGAATCTGGGAACAGGAGAGCCAGTTGACATCAGCAGAAAAAATATCCTGCAGAATGATGGTTCCCCCGGGAAGGATCTCCTTAACCCGGTGGGCCGACAAAAAAGATTTTTTCCAGCGGAGAAGTTCCTGGTATAGACCCGGGCGAATGGTTTTCTTTTTTTCCTCTAAAAACCGGGAGAAAGGAGTTTTCCCTTTCTCCATTTTAAAGCTAAAAACAACCCATTCCAGAAACAGTTCCAGATATTCATTATCAAAAACCAGGTCGGAATAATCCATGTAGTCGGAGAATACGGATTCCGCAAATCCTTTTTCCAAAACTTTCAGATCATAGAGCAGAAACTCATAAAGTTCCTTGCGGATCTCCTTTATTTCCCGACCCAGTTTGAAATCTGTAAAATCAAGAACCCGGTTGCCCTTTAACCCGCAGCATTCGGTCCGGGAGCGTCCACTCCCGCAGAAACAGGGTTCCAATCTTTCCTGTTCTCTCATTGACCTTGCCTCCCCTTTAGGGCTTCCAATTCCCTGATATGTTCCCGGTCGTGGTCGGCGAAAAATTTCATCCATCTTTCCATATCCGCTTCTATATCACCATACTCCCAGGTTTTATTAAACCATTCCTCGGGCAGGTGGGAAAGGAAAGCCTGGATCTCATTAAAAATTCCTTCCAGGTCAGCCTTGATATCAAAAATGGAGTGCTGGGCCCAGGCTCTTGCTATCAATTCATTTAAGGCATCGGTATCTTTGGGACCGGAGCTGTCAATAATCCCGTAGGCTACCATCTGGCGCAATTTATTCAAACCCCAGCGGTGCCAGTGGGTCAGGTGGACAACCATATCCTGCACCGTCCATTTCCCGGGACCTAACGGCTCTGCCCATTCCTCTTCTTTAAATTTCTTTAAAACCTGGAAAAGCCTTTTCCGGTGAGCTTTTAGTTCCAGGATTATTTCCTTTTTATTATGCATAATAAATCCTCCTGCAAAATATTGTTATAAAATTAAAGTTTCATTTTAATTTGTAATTCTCCTTTTTAAAGCGGCCAGAAAATTAAAAGCAAAGGAATGGCAGTAACTACAATGATCGCTTCCAGGGGCAAACCCATTCGCCAGTAATCGCTGAACCTGTACCCTCCTGGCCCCATGACCAGGGTATTCGACTGATGGCCTACAGGAGTTAAAAACGCACAGGAAGCGCTTATCGCAACGGCCATCAAAAAAGAATCAGGCGAAACCTCAAGACCATAGGCGATATTCAAAGCGATGGGAGCCATGAGGACTGTAGCTGCAGTATTGTTTACCAGGTCGGATAAAAACATGGTTCCCACGAATACTATGGTTAAAGCAACCCAGGGGTCTGCCTGGCTGGCAGCCTGGAGGATGCCACTTGCAATTAATTCTGTCCCTCCGGTCTGGTCCAGGGCCTGGCTCAGGGGAAACATCGCCCCCAGGAGAATAATTACCGGCCAGTCGATACTGGCATAGGCGTCTTTTAGAGATAAAAAGCCGCCCAGAACCATGAAAATTGCAGCTCCCAAAAAAGAAATCTGGATAGGGAGTAAACCGATTGCAGAAAGGGCAACTGCCAGGGCAAAGGCGCCGAATGCCAGGAGAACACGCCGGGGTTGCCCCAGCCGTAAAGATCTTTCTGCCAGGGGTAAAAATCCCAGGCGGGGAATGATCTCGTGGAGAATTTCCCGGTTGCCCTGCAGGAGAAGTACGTCCCCGGCCCTGATTCGGATATTGCTCAATCTACCCCTCAGTCCTCCTCCTTCCCGGGCAACAGCGAGGAGGTTGATCCCAAAGCGATTGCGTAAATTGACCCGGCCGGCTGTTCTTCCCTCCATAAAAGAATCAGGCATTACCACTACTTCCAAAAGCCCCACCTTTTCCGAACCCAGGGATTCAGGACCGATCTCCTTGCTCTCGGCAAGTTCAAAACCATAAGCATCGAGAAAGCCCTGCAGTTCATCGGTATCGGCTTTTACAACCAGGATATCCTCCTCCCGGATGGTTCGGGTAGGGTAGGGGTCAGGATAATTCTGCTCTCCCCGGATTAAGCCAACAATGGTTATTTCCTCCGGGTCGTACTCCAGTTCAGATAACCTCTTTCCTACTGCTTCCGATTTTTCCGGAACCCGGACCTCGGTGATGTATTTGGCAATTTCAATTATGTCCCCGCTGGAAGATTGACCCTTGCGCTGGGGGATCAACCGCCAGCCCACGAAAATTACAAAAAGCAGGCCAACTATCGCCACAAAGCCTCCCACGTAGGAGAAATCAAACATTCGAAAGGCTTCCATTCCTTCCTGCTGGCCGCGGAAGGTAGCGATAATAATATTGGGTGGAGTTCCGATTAAAGTAACCATGCCTCCCAAAAGCGAAGCAAAGGCCAGGGGCATCAAAAGGCTGGAAGGAGAAATTTTATGTTTTTTACTGACGGAGAGAGTTATGGGGATAAAAAGGGAAAGTGATCCCACGTTGTTCATAAAACCCGAAGAAAGTGCCACAAGAGTTGAAAGGATCCCCCTCTGAAAAAAGGGTTTATTACCCACCCGATTTACCAGGCTGGCTATCAGGTCAACAATTCCTGCGTTAAGCAGGCCCCTGCTGACCACAAGAACACAGGCCACTGTAATTACCGCCGGGTGGCTAAAACCGTAAAAAGCATCTTCGGGGGAAATTATTCCGCTGACAACAATCAAAAACAGTGCAACAAGGGCGACCAGATCATAGCGGATTTTCCCCAGCATAAACATAACCAGAGTTCCCAGAAGTACTACGGCGACAAAAAGGAGATCTGTTCCCACGGGCTCCCTCCTTCCCTTTATTAATGAGAGAATTCTCTCTTGATTTTTCTTTTCCTTTAAATCCTAGTAATTTGCTGATCGGGATTAACTATCCGGGAGGCAAACCTTTTATAATATTCTGTCTTTTATAAATTAACTTGACACAGCGCCACAGTGGCATTATAATAATAGAAATTAATGGAGAAAGGGGTTTTATTTCATGGGCCACCTAAATTCTTTTTTTACCAGCTTTTATTATTCCTATTATTATTACCCCAAAAAAAGGGAATAATTGAAGTTGCGTAAAATTAGAGGGAAGGTATCCCAAGAAAAGACCCATTGAAAGTCCCGGTACCTGCCGGGACTTTTTTTATTTTCCCCGCTTTTTAAAATCAAAGGAGGCCGAAAAATGTTAAAAAAATCTTTATTATCCGTAATTATGATTGGTATGCTGGTAGGTCTTTTAATCCCAGTCCCGACCGCAGGAGAAACCCCCATCAAAATTGGTATTACCCAGATTGTTGAACACCCCGCCCTGGATTCCGCCCGGCAGGGCTTCCAGGATGCCCTGGCCCAGGAAGGCTGGACCAATGTTACCTTCGACATGCAAAATGCGCAGGGTGACATGGCTACAGCAACCACAATCGCCAGGAAATTTGCCGGCGACAGGGTTGACTTAATCCTGGCAATTGCCACCCCCACAGCCCAGGCTGCGGCCCAGGTAACCTCGGACATTCCCATCCTTATTACTGCTGTAACAGACCCGGTAGCCGCCGGGCTGGTGGAAACAATGGAAACCCCCGGAACCAATGTTACGGGTACAACGGACATGACACCGGTAAAAACCCAACTGGAACTGCTCCTGGAAATAGCTCCTTCCGTCCAGCGGGTGGGCGTACTTTTCAACGTGGGTGAGGTCAATTCAGTGGTCCAGGTAGAACTGGCCAAACAGGTAGCCGGGGATCTGGGCCTGGAAATTGTCGAGGCAGGGGCCACAACCAGCGGGGAAGTTTTGGAAGCCGCCCGCTCATTACTCGGCAGAGTTGATGCCATTTATGTGCCAACAGATAATACCGTTGTTTCAGCCCTGGAATCTGTAATTATGGTTGCGGAAGACAATGACCTGCCCCTGATTGTTGGCGAGGAAGAATCTGTGGTCCGGGGAGGCCTGGCCACAACGGGGATCAATTACTATGACCTTGGTTTTCAAACAGGTTTAATGGCCATCCAGGTTCTCAATGGGGCTGACCCATCCACCATGGCCATCCAGAGTGCCGATCGAGTGGAAACTGTTCTCAACCTGGAGGCAGCCAGGAATATGGGGATCGAATTTCCTCCCTCCCTCCTGGAGCGGGCCCACAGGATAATTGGAGAGTAAAAAGTAATGCTGGTTAATATGCTTACCGGTTCCCTGGAACAGGGACTGGCCTATGCCCTGATGGCTTTAGGGGTTTTTCTGACTTTCCGGATTTTAAGTTTTCCTGACCTGACTGTTGATGGTAGTTTCCCCCTGGGAGCAGCGATTTCAGCCCGGCTGATCCTGGGGGGAACCCATCCCCTGCTGGCCATGCTAACCGCCGTTTTTCTGGGGATGCTTGCCGGTTTGTTTACCGGAATTCTCCACACCCGGCTGAAAATTGCGGGCCTCCTGGCCGGAATTATTACCATGACTGCCCTTTATTCCATCAACCTGAGAATCATGGGCCGTTCCAACCTTGCTCTTTTACGCCAGCCCTCAATTTTAACCATCGCCCAGGACTGGGGCTTATCCCGAACGGGGGCAACCCTTTTATGTTTTGGTCTTGTTGTTCTTCTAATTAAAGTCCTCCTGGATTACTTTTTACACACCGAACTGGGCCTGGCTTTAAGAGCTACGGGCAACAATCCGCGGATGATTAAAAGCCTGGGAGTCGCTCCCCGGAAAATGATCATCCTGGGCCTGGCCCTGGCCAACGGCCTGGCTGCCCTTTCCGGAGCTCTGGTTGCCCAGTACCAGGGTTTTGCTGATATCGGGATGGGAATTGGAATGATCATCGTGGGGCTGGCTTCAGTAATAATCGGGGAGAGTATTGTTCGCAATAAAAAAATTGTCTTTGCCACTTCAGGGGTAATCCTGGGTTCCATTCTCTACCGCACCCTGATTTCCACCGCCCTTCGTCTCGGATTTTCTCCCACGGACTTAAAACTAGTTACCGCCTTTTTGGTTATCATTCCCCTGGCCCGCCCTAAAAAGGGATGGTTGCAGGGCTTAAAGAAAATAACCTTTCCTGGAAAGGAGGCCGATTAATGCTCAGTTTAAACAACGTCTCCAAGGTTTATTATCCTGGAGAACCCAATCAACAGACCGCTCTGGTCGGGGTCAATCTTTCTCTGGAAAAAGGAGATTTTCTGACAATCATCGGCAGCAACGGGGCCGGGAAATCTACCCTGCTCAATATTATCGCCGGTGATATTGAACCTGATACTGGCTCTATTGGTTTTTCCGGGGCAGAAATTACAAAATTACCCGCCCACCGCAGAGCAGCATTTGTGGGCCGGGTTTTTCAGGACCCCATGGCCGGCACTGCAGCTGAAATGTCAATTGCTGAAAACCTTGCCCTGGCAAGGGCTCGCGGTCAAAAAAGAGGTTTGAATCGGGCCTTAAATAAAAACTCCCGGCAAGAGTTTTCCCGAATTTTAAAAACCCTGGGGCTGGGCCTGGAAAAACGCCTTGATGAATCCGTGGGTCAGCTTTCCGGTGGCCAGAGACAGGCCCTTACGTTGCTCATGGCAGTCCTTGGTTCCCCCAAAATCCTGCTCCTGGATGAATATATTGCTGCGCTCGATCCGCAAACAGCCCAGGAAATCATAAAGCTAACCAGGGAAATCGTGAAAGACCTGGATTTAACGGTTCTCATGGTAACCCATGACCTGAACCAGGCCCTAAAAACGGGAACCCGGACCATAATGATGGACCGGGGGGAAATAATCCTGGATATTGATTCTGCCCAGCGCAAAAAACTAACCGTCCCTGACCTGCTGGAAAGATTCGCCCGGGTGCGGGGCCGGGAACTCAGTGATGACCGGATCCTGCTCCAGACCAGATAATATTTTGGGTTTTACAAACCATTTCCATTCCATTCCCGGATTTCCAGTTTCCCCGGGCTGTAGCGAGCGATCTGCTTGAATAAATCGGCCCCCAGTTGTTTGGGTTTTTCCGGCCGGGGTCCAATTTCCAGTTCGATTATCTGTAATTCTTCATCTTTTCCTACCTGAACTATTATTACTCCCTCCTGGTTAATAACCATACTCTCCCCCCGGAAGGTTTCATATCCTTCCGGGCCTTTTTCTGTACCGATCCTGTTGGCAGTTATCACATCCATTACATTTTCAATGGCCCGGGCCCGGGCAATAACGGGGGACATGGGCCCGCCAAAATTTGCCGGGTGACAGATCAACTGAACGCCCTGCTCAAGGAATACTCGGGTTAGTTCGGGAAACCACAGGTCATAGCAGAGCGCCAATCCGACTCTTAACCTGCCCAGCTGAAAGATATTGATGCTCCTGCCCCCATTGAAAATTTCCTGTTCCCAGCCAGTCAGGTTTATCTTGCGGTGATGGCCGATATATCCTCCGGGCCCTGTAACCACCGCACTGCTGAAGGCCCTCCTCTCTCCCTTTTCTGCGACCCCGGCAATAATATAAGCCCGGCATTGCCGGGCCAGGTCAGCCAGAAAGCGGGTAGTGGGTCCTCCGGGAACTTCTTCGCTCTGCTTCAGAGCTTCCTTGTAATCAGAAAAAAAGTAACCAGTGGAAAAAAGTTCCGGTAAAACCAACAGATCAAAACTTTCCCCCTGCAATCTATTCCAGACTGTTTCCAGATTTTTTTCTCGATTACCCCTCTGACAATCAAACTGAAAAAATCCAAGTCTCATTTTGGCCTCCTTAAAAAACCGGCTGCAAAAACAGGCGGTTTAATTAAAAGTTAACACTCATAGGGGCGTTGTAATCAATACCTTCCTGGAGAAATAATTTCAAAATGTTCAGGTTGGGGGTGCGGATCTCTTCGCCCAGAAACCTTTCCGTAGGATCGTTTTCCAGGAGAATATTAATTTCCCACTGAGTAAGTGGCAGTTTTTCCCGGATAATCCGTATATAATCTCGCGGGGAAACAAAAGGCCAGTCACTGCCAAAAACAACCTGTTCCAGCCCCCATTCCCGGAGCATTTCAGCCGCCTTCCATCTCTCAAGAAGAGAAGTTGACTGCAGCCCGTTTTCAACTGCAAGTTCATCGGTGATAATAACTCCCGAAATATCCATGAAAACCCGGCTCTTATCCAGTTGGGGGTTTTTAGCAAAAGCGTCAATAAAGGTCCTAAAGACCTCTTCGGTGGCCCGGTCAAAGCCTCCCCAGCCCCCAAGATGAGAAAGCTGAACTTTTAAATCGGGAAATTCCGCCAGAATTTCTGAAATAAAAATCTCGGCGTCAATCCGCCCAAAATTCTCGGACCGATTTCGAAAATGCAATATAACCGGTATGTCCATTTCCGCTGCCTGGCGGAAAACTTTTTTCACCTGGTTGAGGTGAACATCGTTGCGGAGATTAACATTAGAACTGGAAAAATGCAGTTTGAGTCCGGGCAGGTTCAAAAGCTTTACACAACGGCTGATTTCCACCAGGGCGTAGGGACTCAGGGGATTGACACTGAAAAACCCGTGGAGACGATCGGGAAAACGGGCCACTTCCAGGGCCAGATAATTGTTTTCTTTTTTCACATCAGGGTATTCCAGGGGTGCTTCCACTTCTGGTTGGCCTAAAAGGTAGGCCAAAGATACCACAAACCCTCTTTCCAGTCCGGCCTGGTCAAGCCTGGAAATAGCAGTCCTTCCGGAAATTTCCTGGAGGGATTTAACCTGGAAAGAACCACCGGGAATTTCCGGGAGGAGTTTGCTCATCTCCAAACTGGCCAGGTTGAAATGGAA
This sequence comes from Bacillota bacterium, assembly GCA_007122335.1. GTDB lineage: Bacteria > Bacillota > Halanaerobiia > B1SED10-174 > B1SED10-174 > T1SED10-26. Next base: position 36,350 of record SKTZ01000024.1, on the reverse strand, counting down.
ATCCCCTGCATCAGCCTTTAATGCAGTGGATCCCATGGCCAATAAAAAAACAAGGGTTAGGGCAATAAAAAAATAAGGTTTAATTTTAAAAAACATGGTTTTTGGTCCCTTCTGCTCAGGATTTGCTCGGAAAAATAAATTGACTTTTACTTTTTAATTCTCCTTTTTCAGTCCCCTTCCTTCCTTACGGGAAAAATTATCCCGTTTTTCCTTTTTTTCCTATTTCTCTACCTTTTTGCAGGTGTTTAACATTTTACCGCGAATTAGTAATTACTATTGAAAAAGGAGGGAGAATTTTGAAAAAGCTGGGAGATGTTTTGCTTCAACCCGAGCCTTTTTCCGAGCTTTTAATGGGCAATCACGCCCTGGTTCGGGCAATGCTGGAAAGTGGGGTCAGGGTCGCAACTTCTTACCCCGGTTCGCCAACCCCGGAGATTGGAGCGGCTATCACCTCCCTCCCCCGGGAAAAAAATCCAATTTACTTTGAGTTTTCCGTAAATGAAAAGGTTGCCCTGGAAGTTGCCTTTGGAGCCGCTGTTAACGGACACACTTCCTGCGTTTTTTTTAAAAGCGTAGGGTTGAATGTGGCCAGCGATTCCTTCGTGCAGCTTGGGCTCATGGATATCCCCGGAGGTATGGTTATTGTTCTCGGAGATGACCCTGGAGCCAATTCTTCCCAGAACGAACAGGACAACCGCCATTTTGGGCGCCTCTCCTATATTCCAATATTCGAACCCAAGGACCCTGCCGAAGCCTATAAAATGTTTAAGGAGGCCGTCCGGGTTTCCCGGGAAAAACATATGCCTGTTGTTTTACGCCTGACTACCCATGTCTGTCACGCCAAACAAAAAATCGAATTTGCCGGCCTGGAAATTAAAGAGCCAGATAATGAACCCAAATTTTCCCCGGAAAAATTCGGACCCTATATCCCGCTTACCCGCAGCGTTTTTGAGCTGAAGAAAATTGCCTTGGAAAGGTTAAAAAAATTTCAGGAAGACATGAAGGATTCTCCTTTTAACGAGATTATCAATAACGGGGCCGACCGGGGAATAATTACAGCAGGTCTACCATTTAAATCTCTTCTGGAAGTTGTCCCAGAAATTGAGGAAGGGGTTAATATTCTCCGCCTGGGAGTGGTCCACCCCCTCCCCGAAAATTTAATCATTAAATTCCTGAAAGAGCACGGCGAGGTTAAAATCCTGGAAGAGCTGGATGATTTTATCGAACAAAAAATTAAAGCCCTGGCCTACGACAACAACCTGAATACAATAATTGAGGGCAAGGTCGACCTGGATGACTGGATTGGAGAATACACTCCCGACAAGGTGCGGGATGTATTAGAAAAAAACTGGCCTGACCTTCTTCCCCCAAAAGAAAGCAAAAAACCCATCCACCAGGCCATACCCCGCCCACCCCAGATGTGTCCTGGATGCGGTCACCGCTCTGGCTTTTACGCTATTAAAAAGGCTCTGGCCGAAGGTGATATATCCGTTGCAGATATCGGATGTCACACCCTGGGTTACCTTCCACCCTATTCCCTGGGTCAGGTGCTCCTGAGCATGGGGCACTCCAGCGGAACGGCTTCTGGGCTATCGCTTTTTAATACAAGCAAAAAAGTGGTGGCTTTCCTTGGTGATTCTACACTGTTCCACGCCGGTCTGCCGGGGATAATTAATTCGGTATTTAACCAGCATAACTTTACCCTGATAATCATGGAAAACGACACTACCGCGATGACCGGCCATCAGGATAATCCGGGCAGCGGCCGCAATGTCCGGGGAGAAACTAAGAAAATAGCGATTGCTCCCCTACTGGAAAGTCTCGGGGTGGAAAAAATCCTCGAAGTTGATACCTACAACCAGCAAAAATTAACCGACTATGTGAAAGAAGCACTGGATTTCGATGGCTTCAGCGTAGTTATTGCCAAACACCCCTGCATGTTGAAATTCTCCCGGGAACAAAGGAAAAAAGGTCGCATCCTCAAAAAAGTACAGATCGCGGACAAGTGCCGGGAAATTCACGCCTGTGTCAGCACGTTTGGTTGTCCTTCTTTTCAGCTAAATCAAGACGGAACGGTCTGGGTGCACGAAGATCTATGTATTGGAGACGGTTCCTGTATTCAAACCTGTCCCGTCCAGGCCATTGAAATCAAGAAATAGGGGGTTAGCCTACCATGGAAAAGTTTGATATTTACCTGATTGGTGTTGGAGGTCAGGGCATCGGGTTGCTCAGCGAAACTCTGGCCCGAGCCATTGACCATGCGGGATTTGAAGTTCAGGGAGTTGACACTCATGGGCTGGCCCAGAGGGGTGGTGTAGTTGAATCCTATATCCGGATCGGCCCCTCCCATTCTCCGCTTATCAAGCAGGGAGAAGCAGATATGGTAATTGGCCTGGAAATAAATGAGGCCCTGCGGGGAACAAATAATTTCCTGCGGGATGGGGGCACCCTCCTTTATGCACCTACTGAATGGCAGCCCTTGGCCGTAAGGATAAAAGAAGATCGCCAGGATGTTTCAGCCGCCCTGGCAGCAGTATGCAAAGAGCGTAAGATCAATAAAATTGAAGCCGATCAAATTGAACTGGAAGATTCCCGCATGGAAAACGTGGTCCTATTAGCCGTCCTGGCCCGGGAGAGGTTAATTCCCGGTCTGAAAAAAGGCCATTTCACCCTGGCCCTGCAGGACCTTTTGACAGGTTCTGTTCTGGAGAAAAATCTGGAGATATTTTTACAGGTCTTTGGTGAATGAAAAAAGCAGGCGTTCTCCGCGCCTGCTTTTTTCATTCCCACAATTTTTCTAATCATTCTCCCTTGAGGAGTTCTAAGTATTTCAATCAAGGCTTTCGAGCCACTCCCTGCGGATTTCCTCTAAATCCTTTCCCATAAACTCGGGGTAAGCTGATTTTAAATCGGGGGCATCGTAAACATTCATTACTGCTGTTACACCATATTCTTCCAGAAGGTAATTCACAAAAGAATGGCTTAAAAGGTAAAGAGGCCTCCGGTCTTTTCCCTCTGGGTAAAGATCCAGGTGAAAGGGATAGCCCGGGGTACCCAGGGTTGTAATCAAATCCTGCCTGTCAATAAATTCTCCCACAAGCTCATCCGGGTCCTGGCCCAGCGTATAGGGGGCGATATTTTCTCCGAACCTTTCCTGCATTGCTCCCCCCAGCCCAATATTCAGGGAGTAAGAGTTAAAACCCCGAAGAATGAGGCTTGTAATCTCCCTTGCGGTGGGAGCCAAACCCAGGCCAAACCTGTGGACATTTAAAGCAATAGTAGAACTGCCCGCGGGATGGCTGGGTAAATGTCTGGTTGCGATAAATTCTATCTTGCTATTGCGGGCGAATGAGTGCCAGTCTTCTCGGCCCAGGAAAGCAGTAATTTGTTCTACATACTCGTCTGCCTGCTGCAGGAAATCAGCAGGATCGGCATAATTACCGTTAACCGAGAAAAAGTTGAGCATTTCCCATTCAATTTCCCGGACCATGGTATATTCACCGTAATAAATTTGCTCTGCCCAAACCAAACCACTGCAAAAAACCAGAACCAGAAATAAAACCAGAACTGGAATTACCCGTTTTGTTACCATAAAGAACAACCTCCCATTTTTAGGATACGGACTGTTCCTTGGCAAACTGCATCTGGTAATACCTGCTGTATTCTCCGTCTTTGGCCATCAATTCGTCGTGGGTTCCTCTTTCTTTAACCTGCCCGTCTTCAATAAACAGGATCTCATCGGCATTACGAATGGTAGAAAGGCGGTGAGCTATAATAAAGGTGGTCCGATTGGCGGTTATTCTGGCAATAGCTTCCTGGATTAATTTTTCTGTCTGAATATCAACTGCTGAAGTTGCCTCGTCCAGAATCAATACACTCGGATCCTTTAAAAAGGCGCGGGCCAGGGAAACTCGCTGCCGCTGCCCGCCGGATAATTTAAGACCTCTCTGCCCTACCGGAGTTTCATATCCCTCTGGCAACTCTGTAATAAACTGATGGGCATTGGCTGCCTTGGCCGCTTCTATAATTTTTTCTCTGGAAGCATCGGGGTTACCATAGGCAATATTTTCAGCTACAGAATCAGAGAAAAGGTAATCATCCTGCATGACCAGGGCCATAGAAGCCCGTAGATCTTTTATCGACCAGTTTCTGACGTTAATTCCGTCAACCAGGACCTGGCCCCTGTCCACTTCATAGAGACGGGGGATTAAGCGAATAATACTCGTCTTCCCGGCTCCACTGGGGCCTACCAGGGCAACAGACTCCTGTTTTCCAACCTGGAAATTGATACCCTTAAGGACCTTTTCTCCTTCCTGGTAGGAAAAATGAACGTCCTGGAACTCTACCTCTCCCTGCACTGGCTTTTGCCAGCCCCTGGTTTTTTCCTTGATATCCGGTTCAATTTCTAAGTGATTGAAAAATCTTTCGGTACTTGCGAAAAAGCGGCTTAAACCTTCGGTCATGTGGACCAGCTGCAAAAGCGGCACCCGGAACTGCATCAAAAAGCCGTAAAAAGCCACAATGGTTCCTACTGTAATCTCTCCGATTACCACCATGTAACCACCATAACTAAGAACGGTCAGGATTCCAAAAGCATTCATCAACCGGGATCCGGGGAATAAAATGCTCATATACTTAATAGCCTTAAAACGGGCTTCTTTATGTTTTTCATTGGTAAAAGAAAACCGGTTGAATTCAAATTCTTCGTTAGCAAATGCTTTTATAATCTGGATCCCGGCCAGGTTATCCTCGAGCCGGTCGTGCATAATGGCTTTACGCTCCCGGGTTTCCCGGAAAGCCATGTGCATTCTCTTGAGCATGAACCGAGAGAAAACCAGTAACACCGGAACAAAGATTAGGGCTATTAGCGTCAGCCGGGGGCTTAAATAAAACATGACTCCCACGGTTCCCAAAAGCAATGCTAAAGAACCAACCAGGGCTTCTGGCCCATGGTGGACAAACTCCTGCATCCGGTTCAGGTCGTCAACAACCCGGGACATCAACTCTCCTGTTTTTTTATTATCATGAAAACCTAAGGTCAACTTCTGGTAATGGGAATAGAGGTCATTGCGCATATCCCGGGTAATTTCCTGGGCTACAACATGGCCAAAGTATTGCTTAAAACCCCGGGTTCCTGCCTCCAGGAGGTATATTCCCAGGGCAAAAAAAACCAGATATAAAATCCTCTCCATGACTCCACTTGGTATGGCCTCGTCAATTATTTCTCGAATAATCAAAGGTGGAATCAGGGTCAGCGCTGCACCAATTATATGGCCGAACTGGACCAGGAAGAAAACACCTTTTTTGGGATTTAAGTAGGTGAAATAGAACTTTTTTAACAGGTTCCAGTAGCTATCATATTGAATTTGATCCTCTGTCTCTCTTCTGTCAGTCACAAAAAACCCTCCTGATTGATATTCCTTGTTTTGTCTAAATATACGATAACACTTTGCCACTTCTGCTGCAACCCCGCCATTTTTTATTCACACAAAGATCAGGGCTGCTTTTTCAGGATATTACTCAAAAAAACTCCTAAAACTCCCGAGAGGAAAATGAACTGATCCAGACTGTAAACGGTAACTCCCGCCCCCAGAACGAGTAGAACAAGATAGGCAATCAAAAACACGGGGCCATAAAAATAGGACTGGACCAGCGGATTGAAAAAAATAAGAAGTAAATTTAATAAAACCGCCGCAGTTAAAGCAATAGCCAGCCGTCTCCCCCGGAACCTTGTCCCCATGTATTCAATTTCCAGGGGTGGAGTTCGGCCAGGGATTCTTAAGTTGTCAATAAAGGCATTACCTCCACTGATGGCAAAAAGAATTAAAAGCAGGATAAAAAACTGCCGGAGCAGGGGAATAAAATGAATTAAAAAATTTTCCAATAAACCTCACCTTCTAAAAAGACAAAATCCAATACCATTTGACAGTTGCTGACTTTTTAACTATCCTATTAATTGATGGTTTAAGTCAGAAAGGGTGATCATTTTGGACGGGGAAAATGTGTACCTCAACGCCATGGGAAAAGGCCTGGTCATCACAGCTATTAGCATTTTGGCTGTCCTTTTTGTCCTTTATTTTTTCCGGGGAATGGACCCCGGGATTTATCTTGCAGGGCAGATCTCCGCTTTTGTCTTCGGGACTTTTTTAATCCTGGGAATTTTTAATACCATAACTGCAGTTTTGGGAGTCCGGGAATCCTCTCTCCGGCAATATATCATGACTGAGCAGGGTAAACCCCAGAAAGCAGGCAACCGGGAAGAAAAATTATCCCGGGCAGCTTACTTTTTCTGTTTGGGTATTCCCGCCCTCATTTTGGCAATAATTCTCCACCTGCTTTAATCGGCCTGCAGGGCAAAAATCAAACCCAGGATAATCAGCAAAATAATAAAAAGAAGCGGAGCATAAAGCCCAGGCGACAGGAAAAAACATCCCGATCTTTTCCGGGCAACATCTTCCAGAGTTAAGGGTTTTCCTTCCTTCCAGATCAACACCTTATTACAATGGGGACATTTTCCCTCATCCTTTTCTATTTCCCCTGAACACTGGGGGCACTGAAAACTCAAGGCTATCTCCTCCACTCGAGGAATTTTGCTCCGCCTGTTTACTTCTGCGCAGCTTTACTCAAACCCTGCTACTTTTCAGTTCTTTGTAGGATTTTAACAGAAAATACCGAATTCCTGTAAAGAGATGTTTTTGGGGGGTGCTATTTTTGTCAGCCAAGCTACCAGCAATTGGATTAGATATGGGTATTTTTTCGGTAAAAGGAATCCTAAAGGAAAACGGGGACTTAAAAACAATTTCTTTCCCCAATTCGGGAAGCCCGCTGGAGGCTGCCCGCAAGTGCTTGCAACACCTCTTAGATGGTTACGAAAAAGAAAAGGTTCTCCTGGGAGTAACAGGCAGCAATTCCCGGCTTTTAGCAATGGAGGCGGGCCTTGATCCTATTCTGGAAGTTGAAGCCCTTCAACTGGGTCTTCGCAATATTAATTCCAGTGTAGATGCGGTTCTATCTCTGGGCCATGAAAATATGTACTACCTGGAAATGGGCCCGAATGGAACAATCGAGTTTTTTAACCGCAACGGGCAGTGTGCTGCCGGAAGCGGTTCCTTCTGGTACCAGCAGGCCACCCGCATGGGGTTTGATGATAAAGAACTGGCCGAAGTAGCCCTGGAAGCCGAAGATCCGGTCAAAATTTCCGGGCGCTGTGCCGTTTTCGCCAAATCCGACATGACCCATGCCATCAACGAAGGAGCCTCCCAGGCAGCAGTTTCTGCGGGAATGGCCAAGGCCCTGGTTGACCTGGTTATTACCAATGTGGCCCAGAACAGGATTAACGGCCCGGGAGAACTTGCTGTAATCGGTGGCGTTGCCAATAACAAGGCTGTTATGAAGTACCTGCAAAAACACTGTAACCAAACCGGCAAAGAAATTATTATTCCCGAAAGCCATGAATTCATTAATGCCATAGGAGCAGCTGTCAAAGCCAAACCTGTCCTGCTTTCGGATTTAAATATTTCCGCTATCTTAAACCGCCCCTACCAGCCCAGCCGACCTCTGCCTTCCCTTGACCCGGACCGGGTCCATTACATGGAAGCATTCGAAAATAATCCCGGGGATTTCAACCTGGACTGTGTATACCTGGGGGTTGACTGTGGTTCGGTTTCTACCAAATGTTCCCTTCTTGATGCCGATGGAAAAATTATCGGTGGGGTTTACCTGCCCACAGCTGGAAGGCCCGCTCTCCAGGTATTGGAACTGATGAAACAGGTTAGAGAAAAATACGGAGAGCTGCTCGGAGATGCTCCCATAAAAGCCTGTACAACCGGTTCGGGACGATTTTTATCCCAGAAAATACTTAACGCTGAATATGCTGTAGACGAGATAACCTGCCAGGCCGAAGGAGTAAAGTACATGTATGGATCCCACGAAGACCTGGCCATTATTGAAATCGGAGGCGAGGATTCAAAGTTTCTCCAGTTAAAAAATGGAGTCCTGTTCGACTACAACATGAACCCGGTTTGCGCAGCAGGTACGGGAACTTTCCTGGAAAACCTGGCCGAACTTTTGGGAGTTAAAATCAAGGAGGAATTCTCGGATAAAACTTTTACCGCCCAATACGGGATTGATCTTGGGGATACCTGCACCCTCCTTTCCCAGTCGGCTCTTGTTTCAGCTGCGGCAAGAGGATTGCCTCTTTCCTCTCAGCTGGCCAGCCTGGCCTATTCCTCTGCCCGCAATTACCTCAACAAAACCGCTGAAAACCGGGTCCTGGAAGGTCGTTTAATTTTCACCGGTGCTACTGCCAAAAACCATGCCCTGGCTGCAGCCTTTGCCGGAGAAACTGGCCGGGAAATTCATGTTCCGGCCAATCCGGAGTTAACCGGAGCCCTGGGCAGTGCTCTGATGGCCAAATTCTTCAGTGAAAAAGGAGACCGGGCTCGCTTCGCCTTCCGCAGCCTGGACCGTTTAAATTCATTTAAGGTCAATAAGAAAAAGTGTACCGCCAGCTGCGAACACGAACATAACTGCACCCTGGACATAATTACCTTCAGCGATAATTCCACCTTTATTTATGGAGATCGCTGTGGACGCTTTTCCGACCTGGAAAAATCCGTGGAGGGTGTTAACCTTCCCGATTTCATTAGCCAAAGAAATGAACTTTTCGAAAAGGCCGCCGGAGAACCTCTGGCTGACGGACCCACGGTTGGTCTGGCCCGGGCGGGCTTGAATTACGATCTTTATCCTTTCTTTGCTGCCTTTTTTAAAGAACTAGGGTTCCGGGTAGTTCAATCCAAAACAAGTGATCAGAAAACCTTAGAACGCGGCAAACAGATGCTTAATTCGGACATGTGTTACCCTATGGAGATAATTGTTGGCCACTACAAGGAACTTGCCGATATGGACCTTGATTACATTTTCATCCCCGAACCCGTGGATATGGAAGAATTACCGTGGTTTCCCAGCTGGCCTCGGGGCTTTACCTGTTCGCTGCTCCAGACCTTGGACCGAGTCGTGTCAGAATCCATAGCTTTGGAACCCGAGCGGCATCTCTACGCCCCGCTCAATTTCCGCAAGGGAAAAACCCGTATTGAAAAGCAGCTCGAGCCTGTAGCCCGCAAGATTTTGGGTAATAATTATTCCCGGGCTAAATTAAAGGGCGCCCTGGAAAAGGCCTTCGCTGCCAGGGAGCAATTTTCCCGGAACATGGAAACCGAGGCAGTCCGGGTTTTTTCCGAGTTGCAAAATTACCCTGCCGAAGTTACCGCCCTCTTTCTGGGGAGATCCTATACCCTTTATGATGATTTTGTAGCCAAGGGCTCCCTGGAATACGCTCGCAAACGGGGATTGTTACCCCTTACCCAGGACCATTTCTTCCATTTATTCCAGGGATTTTATGACCAAAGGCTTGAAATACCCCTCCTGGAACCCTACCGGGAGGAGTTAACCGGGTACATGCGGGAAGTTTCGGAAAAGCTGGAAAACATTTATCCCTTCCAGGTGCAAAAGATGCTGACTGCAGCAATTATGGCTCGCTTTTTGAATTCCAAGGCCGGTAAGACCGGACTTCCCCTTTTCAATATAGTCTTCCAGGACCCCTTCAAGTGCGGGCCAAATGCCATGCTCCGCCATTTTCTGGGTAATCTTACCGGGTTTTTACGCTTAACCCTCGATGAACACACAGCCCCTGCCGGGCTAATTACGCGCCTGGAAGCTTTTAAAAACACCTGCCGGGCCCGGAAAGACTCGGTAATTCCTCCCCTCCTTGAGGCCACAACCCACCCCATCAGCAGCCGGGAATGGAAAACAATATATATTCCCGAACCAACCCGCCACGCCAGTGTTTTCCAGGCCCTTTTCCGCAACAAAGGCATTGACGCCAGAATCCTTCCCCGCAGCACAGACAGCGATTTAACCCTGGCCCGGAAATATGTTAACGGGGAAGAATGCCTTCCCTTCATCCAGAACGTCCAGGACTTTTTAGAATTCATAAAGGATAACCCCGAGGTCAGCAAGGAAAAAGAAAGCGTTTTCTTCCAGGGCTGGGCCTGTGGACCCTGCCGGTACGGGATGTATGCCCCTACTCAGTCCCTTGTTCTAAATAAGGCCGGGCACGGGGGACGGCGGGTTTGTTCCATCAGGATTGATGATGTTTTCAAGCGCCTGGGACTGGGTTTTGTAATCTGTTCCTTTGACGGAATGCTGGCCATGGATATGCTCTATAAAATGCTTTTTGCCACCCGTCCCTATGAAACAGAACCCGGAAAAAGCGAAGCCCTGTTCCGCAAGCACTCCAACAAGCTCCTGGGCTTACTGGAAAACCATAAATTCAACACCGCCAGAATAATCCAGGGGGCTCTGCTGGAAAAAATTGAGGTTCTCCTGGGCCAGGCAGCTGAAGAATTCCAGGAAGCCAGGGGCCAAAAACCCGATCGGCCCCAGGTTGTCTTAGCCGGCGAATTTTACGTCCGGATAGATGACCGCTGTAACCAGGACATCGCACGGAAAATTGAAGCCGCGGGGGGCGAAGTTTTAATGTCACCGGCCACGGAAATTTTCACCTACACAGCCCACATCACCCGCCAGGAAGCCCGGGAGGCCTTGCAGAATGACCGCAAACTGGGAGCCTTTTTAATCGGCCAGGGTTACGGCTGGATGCTCAAAGTTGGCCTGCAGCACGAACACAGGCTGGAAAAGGCTGCCGGAGATTTACTGGCCGATCAGCACGAACCTTCCCCTGAAGAAATCCAGAAAAGGTCTCTCCCCTACGTTTCCAAACACTACGGTGGAGAACCTCCCATGACCATAGGTAGGACTGCCTGTTTTGCCGATAGGCCCCGGGTCGGGGGAGCAATATTTGTCGCCCCCTTTACCTGTATGCCCGGTTCTGTTGTAGAAGCCCAGCAGAATGCCCTGCAGGAAGAAATCAACATCCCCGTTATTTCCATTTACTATGACGGCCGGGAAGATGCCAACCGGGAAGAATTTATCGAAAGCCTGGTTTACCAGGCCACACAAAAAGTAAAAAACAAACTGCAAGAAACTCAAAATGAATAACCAGGGGGATTTTCCCCCTGGCTTTTTTTCTGGTATAATACGGTTATAAAATAACAGGGAAAAGTAAAATTTAACAGGAGGTAGAAAATTTATGAAAAAACCGGTAAAAACATCCACCTTCTCCATCGCTGGCTTTGACCCCAAAAATGGGGACCTGGGAATTGCAGTTCAATCCAAGTTTTTAGCTGCCGGAGCAATTGTTCCCCACATTCTATCCCGGGTAGGAGCTGTAGCGACCCAGGCTTTGGCAAATCCTTCCTACGGCCCAAAGGGATTGGAATTACTGGCCCAGGGAAATTCTCCCCAGGAAGTTATTGAAAAATTAACAGGAGCTGACAAAGATTCCGCTCACCGCCAGGTAGGTGTCATCGATGCCCGGGGGCGTTCCGCCACTTTTACGGGCGAAGAATGCCTGAACTGGGCCGGAGGCATTGCCGGGGAAAACTTTACAGCCCAGGGCAATATCCTCGTGAGCAGAGAAACAGTAGAAGCCATGGCAGAAACCTTCCAGAACTCTTCTGGAGAACTGGCAGATCGCCTACTCGCTGCTCTAAAAGCAGGCCAGAAAGCCGGTGGGGATAAAAGGGGAAAACAGGCTGCAGCCCTGGTCGTTTTCCGGGAAAATGGTGGCTATGCTGGACTAACCGATAAATATATCGACCTCAGGGTTGATGATGACCCGGAACCAATTGAAAAACTCAGCGATATGCTGGACCTTTTCTACCTCTATTTTTCCGATCGGGAAGTAAAAAAAATCCCCCTCGAGGGAGAAAATCTTAAGGAAGTAAAAACGATCCTGGAAAAATTCGGTTTATTTACGGGCTCTATTGATGATCAATTCAACCCGGAATTTAAAGAAGCTCTGCTAACCTTTTACTACCAGGAAAACTTTGAGGAAAGGGTTCCTGAGGGAAGGGAAATTCCTGAGGATATCCTGGATTATATGCGCAAAAGAGCTTAAAAATTAAGGCTCGCTACCCTTAGCGAGCCTTTTCCTTTTTCATTGCCCTTATGCTGCGCAATACTTCCTGCAGATCTTCCCGCAGGATTTCTAGATGTCCTGGGGGGAGAGTTTGACCACCATAGTATTCACTGGAAAAGGCATTAAGAATCCTGTCTGCCCGGGTCTCGCCTTCTGGTAAAAGCAATTTTATCCGCTTCTGGAAGCTGTGGGGGGTCATCCCCGGGGGTTTCTTATTGCCCCACCGGGCCATCTCCTGCAAAACCGCATTATATATTTCTGTTGCCGTGCGATAATCCCGCGGCCTTTTTAGTTTTCCCAGGCCCTCTGCCCAGGCTTTTTTTATCCCCAGCAGGGTTTCTCCAGCCCAGCGGGTTAACATATCTGCAGAAGCGATTGATTCCCGTGTCTCAGTAACGTCTTCAACCTCCTCTTTTTTATGCTTGATAAAGGCAAAAATAATATAGGCTACCATTGCAAAAACAATAATCGATACCAGAACAGTTCCAAACTCTATTACCGTCTCCGAAATGGGTTCGCCCTGAGGGATAAATTCCTGTTCACCTTCCTGGAAAAGGATCGGTCCCTCGTGTTCTTCTAAATCAATTGTCCAGCCAACAGGCTCAAGAAACCGGTTTAATAATCTAATAATACCTGCTGCAAAGAAAGCAAAAACCCAGAATACAGCGTTTAATAGGAATTGAAACAGGGTTAAAACTGCCCGGAAAGGGGTCCGCAAAATATTAACAACCCCGGGAAGGACAAAACTGACCAGGCCTGCCAGAAATATACAAACAACGGCCAGCGCCCCAAGCAGGGGTGACCAGAACCGGGTAACCCGGTCCTCCCGTTCTGCACTGTAACGGGAATATTCCAGAACCCGATTCAAGCCCAGAGTTACAATAATTAAGAGGAACCAGCCTATCGTAAGCAGGAGGGCCTGGCCCTGGAGTTGTTCCCACAAATCCATCCGGAAAATGGCCAGGAAAAACAAAGCATAGCTAAAAGATCCACCGATAAGAACCCGCTGTAAAACCCTGGGGTTCACTTCATCGGTCCCGCTATAAATTCCCCAGAGCAAAAAGATTAGGGAACTGAAAAACCAGAAAAATTTATCCTCCGGTTGCCCGCCGAGTCCAGGGTAATAAACAAGAAACAATAAAAGAAAAATACTGACCAGGATGAAAACTATTCCAGTTACTTTCTTTGTTTTTTCATTCTTGAAAATATTCGAGTACCCCCAGAACCTGGTAAAATAACGGCCCCAGACTACCAGAAAACCAATTCTCCAGAACAGGGAAAAACCTAAGGTGTGCTCGGTTAGTTCTTCTCCCAGGTAGAGCCAGGGGAAAAAAAATCCCAAAAAAGCAATAACTGTTAATATATCAACTGCTAAACGGATGGAGCGTGATGTTTTCCAGTTCATCCCACCGCCCCCCTTCCATTACCTGATAACCTTTTAGGCCCGGAGGATACCCTCCGGCAGGTTTATCCCCGCAATAAACCAGGGTCACTCTTTTTCCCCTGCGGCCCAGGGCAGCCATTTCTGCGGCAAGTTCTGGGGTGATTATCCCCGTAAATACAATAATGTGGGCTTTTTCTCCCAGTTTGCGGCTCGTAGCTGAAAGTACTTCTGCACATTCGGTGCGGGCTCCGGGCAAAAGGCGAGATAAAAATTCAAGGCACTGCCGGTAGTGATCTGGCCCACTGCCCACGTTGATCCCTGCAGTTGAGCTTAACCCAGCTATGCGCCCGTTAGAATAAACACCAAAAAGGTATTTTCCCTTTAAGATAACTGGCAGCAGAGAAGCTGCAACCATTAGATTTTTTTCCAGTAGTTCCCGGTCAATCTGCCAGATAAAAGGCGTTGTTGAAACGTTAACAACCATACCCACTTCATTGGCAAAAGAAGCGTCAACAACCCTGCTCTGCAACGAGCCCATCCTTGCTGTAGCCTTCCATTCTATCCTGGAGTAGGTGTCTCCAGGTTTATAATCCCGGGTCCCCCGGAAAAGAATGGGATCCTCAAAAATCCAGCTGGCCTCGCTCCTGTTACCAAATGGACTCCGAGAATTAGAACCGATTAAATTAACAGGAACCTGGCGGGGATAAACCATAAAACGTTCCCGAACTTCTGATTTCTTGTGAGCTTCAGAAAACCCAAAAAGATCTCCGGCCCTCATTTCTGCCGGGCCCAGAGTATAATCTCCTCTTAATCTGCAGGAAATGGCAAAACGGCGTTTTATCCTCTCGAACCAGCGCAAACCGAAAGTCTGGACAATTTTATAACTCGTGGTTTCCTGGGAAAGGACTACTTCCCTCCCCTGAGGAGAACCAAGATTGGGAGGCCAGTCCAGATAAAATCTCAAGCGGGGAATGGGCACGGGCTGGAAGTTTACCAGTTCAGTATATCCCTCAATTTCCTCTCCGGGGAAAGCCCTTCTTTTTTCCAGGTGGACATAAGGACTTACCCGGTTTAAAACTTTCTGGCCCCACTGCAGGGAAATAAATCCCATGACCAGAAGAACAAGCCCCGGAAGGGTCCCCAGGGTGCTCCCAGCCACAATCCCGATAAAAACAAGAACCCCTCCCACCTGCATTACCGTTTTAGGTTGCACGCGCCTCACCTGCATTAAAGGGTCCTACTGGAACCCTGGTTTCATTTAAAGCATTTTCAACCAGATCATCCCCTGTAACTTCAAAAACAGCCGAAGAAACAGCAGTCAAAATCCTGTGAGCAAGGACAGGTTTGGCCACTTCCTGGACATCATCCGGTAAAACATGATCTCTACCCCTGATCAGAGCAAGAGCCTGGGCAGCCCGGGCCAGATAAAGGGTTCCCCGGGGACTTGTCCCCAGCCTTACTCCCTCCAATTCCCGGGTATTCCGGCAGAGGGAAACAATATATTCCCCGACAGGGTTTGCCAGGTAAACTTTACCCACAGCATCCCGCAGTAACTGGATTTCTTCCAACCCCGCTACGGGTTGAATATTCATCAGGGGATTGGCGTTAATAAAACGATTGATGATTTCTTTTTCTCCCTCGGCGGAAGGATAACCCAACCGCAGGCAAAAAAGAAATCGGTCCAGTTGGGCCTCCGGGAGAGGAAAGGTCCCTTCCATTTCTACGGGGTTCTGGGTAGCCAGAACCAGGAAAGGATCTTTCAGAGTATGGGTTTCTCCATCTATTGTTACTGTTGCTTCCTGCATGGATTCTAAAAGGCTGGACTGGGTTCTGGGTGTGGCCCGGTTAATTTCATCGGCCAGCAGAATATTGGTAAAAACAGGGCCGGGGTGAAATTCAAACTCTCTTTCCTTCTGGTTATAAACATTCATTCCGGTGACATCTGCCGGGAGAAGGTCCGGAGTGAATTGAATCCTTTTGAAATTCAAACCCAGGGAGTTCGCGAAAGTTCTAGCCAGCATTGTTTTTCCAACACCTGGAATGTCGTCCAACAAAATATGTCCCCGGCAGATAACAGCTGCAAGCATGATTTCCAGGACATTTACACTGTTTAAAACCATAACACTATTAACATTGTCCTCTATTCTTTTTTTGATCTGGGCTGCGGTCTCTTGAATTTCGCTCAACGAAATCATCCTTTCAAAAAAAATCTGAAACCATCTCCAATAATTTTCTATCTTTTGGAACTTTTCCCTTGTTATAATTAAATTTCGTTCAATTTATTATCAAAACCCCAAAAATTTCATGGAGGTTTTGATCTGCTTTTTTAAAGAAGGTGCAGAAATAAAATTCTTTTTTTGCTGAAGTTAACTGTCCAAAAAAAGAACACTCTCTTTACTGGTAACCTTCTTCCTGGTCCTGGAAAAACCCTCTAACCTTGCTGGAACCTCCACACAAAAACTGTTTTAATTTCCCGAGATCTTCTTTCCAGTTCATTGAAAACATCTTTAAGTTTTAAACTACCTGGACCAAATGCAAAAGGGCAGGCCCTTTGGATATAATAGGTCCCTTTAATCAAGCAATAAGCAGCGGTTTTTTCTGCTATCCCCCACTTACCGATCATCTCCCTTAATTCAAACCGAAAAGCAGAGCAGCCAATTCCTTAACGTGGAATTGGCTGCTCTCATTAAGCTTATTTATTGGCTGGCGCCGGGAACTTTTTCAGCTGAATGGATACATTCCCTGACAAAGCCACGGAAAATTGCCTGGGCGTACTCATCCTTTTTGGTCATCATTTCTGGGTGCCACTGTACTGCAACCACAAATCTGTCGCCGGGCATTTCAACTCCCTCAATAAGGCCATCAGGGGCCCAGGCAGTTTTCTTTAGCTTAGCACCTATTTCTTTAATTCCCTGGTGATGGAGGCTGTTAACAAAAACCTTATTTTTCCCAACCAGTTCAAAAAGCTTCGAATTTTCTTCAATTTCCACCGCATGAGCTGGGTAGTGAAGGGGAAATTTTTCCATTAACGCATGCATTAATCCCTGGGGTTTTTCTTTTTCCAGGCACTGGTACATGTTCCCACCCTGGAAAATATTGAGCAATTGCATTCCCCGGCAAATGCCCAGCATCGGGAACCTGTATTCTTCAAAACACATTTTTATTAATTCAAATTCATATCGATCCCGACTTGGTTTAACTACATCCAGTCCATAACGCGGTCCATCATCGTAATAAAAGGGGTTGATATCGGTACCCCCGGAAAAAATTATTCCATTGAGTTGATCTAAAACCGGTAAAAGGGCTTCACAGCTTTCAACACTTGAAAGAACAACCGGGCAACCACCAGCTCTTTCAACTGATTCCACGTAATATGAAGAAAATTCTCCTCTGGTGTTCATGGTAATTCCAATTATCGGGCGCATAATCATTCCTCCTTCACTTCCCTTTTCCCAATTACTTATTGCCTTAAAAGACAGCTTACAAAACGTCCTGGCTCAATTTCTTGCAGTTTAGCTTCCTGTTCTATGCAGAAATCTTTTCTTTCCTGGCACCTACCATAAAAATTGCAATACTTGTCGGGATTGACCGGGCTCGGAACATCACCCTCCAGGATTATTCTATCCCTTTTCTGATCTAGGTTTATCCGGGGTATTGCCGAAACCAGCGCCTGTGAATAGGGGTGTAATGGTTCGTAAATTACCTTATCAAAGTCAGCATACTCAACGATCCTGCCCATATACATAACTGCGATCCGGTCACTGACATGTTTTACTACTGAAAGATCGTGGGCAATAAAAAGATAGGTTAAATCGAATTCTTCCTGGAGATCTTCAAAAAGGTTTAAAATCTGGGCCTGGATGGAAACATCAAGAGCAGAAACAGGTTCGTCCAGGACTAAAAAATCTGGGTTCAAAACCAGAGCCCGGGCTATTCCTACCCGCTGTCTTCTCCCTCCATCAAGTTCATGGGGGTAGGAATTTATCAGGCGAGAGGCAATCCCCGCAAATTCCATCATCTCTTCAATTTTTTGGCGCCTTTCTTTGCTGTTGTTATATATCCGGTTGACCCGCAGGGGCTCCCCAATTATTTCCGCAACACTCATTCTTGGGTCAAGCGAAGAGAAAGGATCCTGGAAAACCATCTGGGCTTTCCTGGCGAATTCTTTCATCTTCTTCCTATTGAAAACGGAAATATCCTCACCGTCATAAATAATTTCTCCCCCGGTAGCTTCCAGAAGACGAAGTAAAAGTCTCCCCGTGGTGGATTTACCACAACCGGATTCTCCGACTAAACCCAGGGTTTCTCCCCGGTTAATGTGAAAGTTAATTCCGTCCACAGCGTGTAACATCCCCTGTTTTGTTGGAAAATATTTTTTTAGATCCTTTATTTCCAGTAATTTATCTGGCATAGGATTTCCCCCTTACAAAAACATTACATGGTTTAAGAATAAAGGAAACAGGAAACATAATGCCCATCCCCTACTTCAAAAGATTGAGGGACTTCATTGGAACACTTGTCCATCGCCTCCGGACACCGGGGATGAAAAGAACAGCCCTCAGGAAGTTCCATGGCATCAGGCATTAAGCCCCGGGTTGGGTTCAGGCGGGTACTCTCCCTGTCGTCAATATCCGGAATTGACCCAAAAAGACCAACAGTATAGGGGTGTTTTTGGTTTGTAAAAATTGCCCGCAGAGGTCCTACCTCGACAATTTGTCCAGCATACATAACCGCAACCCGTTCGGCAACCTCTGCGACTACACCCAGATCGTGGCTGATCATAATCAAAGAAGTTTTTACTTTTTCCATAAGCCCTTTAATTATCTCCAGAACCTGGGCCTGTATTGTTACATCAAGAGCGGTAGTAGGCTCATCGGCAATTAAGAGAGCAGGATTACAGGCTAACGCCATAGCTATTAAAACTCGCTGCCGCATGCCTCCGCTGAATTCGTGAGGATAATCATAAACCCTTCCTCCTGGAATTTCAACAAGTTCCAGCATGTCCCGGGCTTTTTCAATCCCTTTTTTGATGCTGACATTTTGATGCAGGCTCACGTTCTCGGCAATCTGCCGCCCCACTGTAAAAACAGGGTTTAGTGAAGTCATTGGATCCTGAAAAATCATGGAAATCCTATTTCCCCTGATTTTCCGCATTTCTCGCTCCTTTTTCTTCAGCAGATTTTCCCCGTTGAAAATAATTTCCCCTTCTATTATTTTCCCAGGAGGGTCCGGAACAAGCCTCAGGATACTAAGAGCAGCAGTGGTCTTTCCAGCACCTGTTTCTCCCACCAGGCCCAGACATTCTCCTGGTTTAATTTTAAGGTCAATACCATTTACCGCCCGAGCAGTACCGTCATCGGTAATATAATGGACGTGCAGGTTGTTAATCTCCAGCAAATTATCGCTCACAGTGATCCTCCTTTACCTCGAATCAATTTTTCAGGCGTGGGTCCAGGGCATCTCGCAAACCATCTCCCAGTAGATTGAAAGCCAGAACCGTTATCATTATAGCAATCCCGGGGAAAGTCGCCATCCACCAGGCCACCCTGAGATAACCGCGACCAGCAGAGAGCAATGCTCCCCATTCGGGTAAGGGAGGTTGGGCCCCCAGTCCCAGAAAACTCAGGCCGGAAGCGATTATTATGGTATCTCCAATCCGCAGGGTTGCCTGAACAAGGATGGGTGCAAGGGAGTTGGGAATCAGGTGTTTGAAAATAATCCATAAATCAGAAGAACCAATTACCCGCGCCGCTTCTACAAACTCATTCTCCTTGGTAGACATTACCGAAGAACGGATTATTCGGGCAAAATAGGGGATGGTGTTGATGCCAACTGCAATCATCAAATTGGTTAAATTTGGCCCCAATGCAGTTACCAGGGCTATCGCAAAAATAAACCCTGGAATTGCCAGAATAACATCCATAAACCGCATAATCAGGTTATCAATTCTACCCCCATAAAAAGCTGCAAGGGCTCCTAAAAATCCACCAACGGTTAAGCCAATTCCGGTTGTAATAAAACCTATTGATAGGGAAAGCCTTGACCCATGAATAATACGGGAAAGGACATCCCTACCTAAATTATCGGTGCCCAGCAGGTTTTCCCGGGAGGGTCCCTGGAGAATTCTAAAATAATCTTGCTCGTTATATCCATAAGGTGCTATCTGGTCTGCAAAAATTGCAATCAGAGCCAGAACAATAATTAAAATCAATCCACCCATTGACCAGGGGTTTTTCTTAAGGCGGCGCCAGGTTTCCTGTAATCTGGTCCTTTGTTTTTTTCGGGTAACAGTTTTTACTGCTGTCGCCTCAGTTGCCATTCATGCCCCTCCTTCCTCGTTAAACAACAACAAAACAAATTTAGCCAGTTTATTTATACTGAACCTTAATCCTGGGATCAATTGCTGCATATAAAAGGTCTACAGCAAGATTTACCAGGCTAAAAATAATAGCGTAGGTCAGGATAATTCCCTGGACTACAGTGTAATTTTGGGAACGTACCGATTCAACCAATAAGCGACCCATTCCGGGAATTGCAAAAATCTGTTCAGTTACCACTGAACCCCCCAGCAAAACTCCAAAGCGAAGTCCTGCCATTGTAACTACAGGCATTAAAGCATTACGTAAAGCGTGAATGTAAATAACAACTCGACTACTGAGCCCCTTAGAACGGGCTGTTCGAATGTAATCCTGGCGTAAAACTTCCAGCATAGATGAACGGGTAATCCGGGTAATAAAAGCTGCGTGGGCTGTTCCCAGGACAACGGCAGGCATTACAAGGTGGCGCCAGGTATCAAAACCCGAGGAGGGAAATAAAACGTAACCAAAAGTATTATTCCAGAACACAGAAAAGAGTAAAATCATCATTAATCCAAGCCAGAAGTTGGGCATAGAAACCCCTAGGAGGGCAATAAACATTGCTCCCCCGTCAAAAATTGTATACTGCTTGGTGGAAGCAATAATCCCTGCAGTTACCCCAATAAAAATTGCTACAAGGATAGCCGCCGCAGCCAGCCTTATTGTCGCCGGAAGCCGGTTCGTGATTTCATTAAAAACCGGTCGACCTGTAGTTAAAGATAATCCCATGTCCAAACGTAAAAGTCCAAATAAAAAGTTTCCATACTGGACCAGAAAGGGATCGTTAAGCCCCATTCGCTCTCTCATTCTCTCTACTTCAGCGGGTGGTGCCTCTTCGCCCAGGAGTAAGGTAGCCGGATCTCCAGGAGTAAAATGCATTATAGCAAAAACCAGAAAAGTTACCCCAATTAAAACAGGAACCATGGAAATCAGACGCTTGGCGATATATTTTAACACTAAGATTCATCCTCCTCTCCGGCAAAAAACAGGTTGAAAAAACAATTGTTATAGGGGGCCGGGTAAACCGGCCCCTTATAACAGTCTGACTGTCTAACTTTTATTCCAGGCCCACATTATGGAACATGTGGTAACCGGAAGGACAGGGCACAAAATTGGTTACGGAAGAATGGACTCCCACTGCTTCCCGGTCATCGGCAAGCGGAATCCAGACTACATCATCAGAAAGTATCTGCTGGGCTTCCTGGTAAAAAGCCATTCTCTGGTCCATATCGGTTTCTACCATACCTTTTTCTAACAGTTCATCAACCTTGGGATTATCATAGAACTGGCGGTTACCAGCACTACCCTTGTTAGCAGAGTGGAACAGGGGATGCATGGCATGGTGAGGATCTCCTGTGCTTGCCAGCCAGGCCAGCATGTAAATTTCATGGTCACCACGGCCAGTCATATCAAGGTAGGCGCCCCATTCATAAACTTCAATTGAAGTATCAATATTCAGCTGCTCCAGCTGGTAAGAAACAACTTCAGCCAGTGCTCTTCTCGTTGCATCGTCGTTAATTGCAATTTTGGTAGAGAAACCGTCAGCATAACCGGCTTCAGCCATTAATTCTTTGGCCTGATCAAGGTCCCGGGGGTAGAGATAGGTGTCGGGATTAAATGCCCAGATATTGCTGTTGATATAACCGGAAGCCGGTCCTCCCAACGGTCCATAGACGGCCTGAACAATTTCATGGTGGTCCAAAGCATAAGCTATGGCCTGGCGGACCCTTACGTCATTAAATGGTTCTGCTTCATGGTTAAAGCCCATATAGTTAATCCGCAGAGCTTCATAAAGGTGGAGAACCAGATTGGGATGATTATCAACACGGTCCAGGTCTACTCTTTCAATTCCTCTTGATACATGGACACCACCGGTTTCCAGTTCAATTGTCCGGCTTGTTCCTTCGGGAATTGCTCTAAAAACAAGCTGATCTACCTGTGCAGGACCTCCCCAGTAATCATCAAATCGGTCCAGGACTACCTGATCTCCCTGGCGCCAGTTGTTTAACTTGAAGGGTCCAGTTCCAACCGGATTTTCTCCAAAAGCATCGCCATGTTCTTCAACACCTGACTTGCTGACAATCATGGATGCACTGTGGGCCAGGTAGGTAAGAATTGCAGCGAATGGCTCCTTAGTTGGGATCCGGATAGTATAATCATCAACAATTTCAACATTGTCAATATCAACCATGGCCAGACGTGAAGCACCAGGGGAACCAAATTCAGGATCTAATAGGCGTTGATAGGAAAATAAAACATCTTCCGCGGTGAATTCATCGCCATTGTGGAATTTCACTCCCTGGCGAAGGTAAAACTCAACGGTCCGATCATCAATAAATTCCCAATCTTCGGCCAGAGCGGGTTCAACTCCCATATCAGGAGTTCTCCTTACCAACCCTTCATACATCTGGTTTTGAATCCAGAAAGAAGCAGTATCACTAACCATCTGAGGATCAAGGCTATTAGCATCTGCAAAGTTGGAAACAATCAGCTGTTTTGGATTTTGGGCCTCAATAGTAAAAATTCCAGTCCCGAAAAGCAATCCGACTATTAAAAGAGTAGTCAGAATAGTAAAACGTGCGTTTTTCATCAAAAATTACCTCCTTTAATTTTTCCCCTCCAGTTTTTCTTTGGGCAAAAATCCGGTTGTTCTCACCCCCTAATAAAATTTTAAAATTCGGGCAAATACTACATAACAAAACTAACCTTTTAATAAGCAAATACTGTGCCATGAAAAAATCCCGATTTTACTGAGCCTATTTTTCCCGAAAACAAAAAATAAAAGGGCTAAAAGGTGTTTTGATCCTTTTAGCCCCTTTGGCCCTTTTATTTGTTTTTTCCCCTTTTTTGGATTTCCCGAAATCCTTTTTCGGTCATCCGGCATCCTCCCCTGCCCCGTTTAATTTCGATTAAACCCTTCCCCGCAAGGTCCTTCAGGTAAATTTGAGCTTTTTTCTCGGTCATGGAAATTCCCGCTTCCCGAGCAATTTTTACAAGGGATCTTCTGCCAACGGTTTCTCCCCTGCTTCGGGCCTGGTACACCAGTTCAAATACTTTTTCTTCAGAAGCATCCCCGAAACATTCTTCGGGAACATCTTTTTCAATTAATTTATTCCCCGGTAAAGATACCTTGCCCCAGAAAGGGATGTCTTCTTCGCGAATTTCGTTATTATTCATAGCAGTCAAAAAATCCAGGACATTTTCCAGCTCTCTAACATTTCCCGGCCAGTGGTAGGATTTAAAATGCTCCAGAACTTTTTTGTCCAGCTTTCCTTTAAAACCCCTTTTTTTAAGGAAATAACGGGTTAGTGGGAGTATATCTTCTCTACGTTCATTCAGGGAGGGAACTCTAAGTTGCAGGACATTGAGTCGATGATAAAGATCAGCCCTGAAACTCCCATCCTCTACAAGCTCCTCCAGGTCCCTGTTGGTGGCAGCAATTATTCGGACATCTACTGGTAATACACTGGTTCCGCCAATTTTTTGAATTTCTTTCTGCTGAACAACCCGTAAAAGACGGGCCTGCATGCTGGGAGAAATATCACCAATTTCATCGAGGAAAATCGTGCCCCGATGGGCCTGTTCAAAAAGTCCCGGTTTCCCTCCTTTTCGCGCTCCAGTAAAAGCACCTTCTTCATAGCCGAACAGTTCACTTTCCAGGAGGCTTCCCGGCAGGGCGCTGCAATTAACAGCCACAAAAGGATACTGACCCCGTGGGGAGGCCTGATGAATGGCATGTGCAAAAATTTCCTTGCCTGTTCCCGTTTCCCCAAGGATCAGAACATTAAGGGGATTATCAGCTATTTTTTTAGCTATCTCAACTGCTTTTTCCATGGCCTGGCTTTGGAAAACGAGGTCCTTAAAAGAATACTGGGCGTGATGGCCTTTAGCCTCCAATTGAAGTCGAAGTTTTCGTTCAACTTCCCTTACTTTTGTTGCTATTTGCAGGGTTATTACCCCTCCAGTTATTTCACCATTATTTTCAATGCATTGCTCTGTGATAATTATATCCTGCTGACCAATGCGAAAAAGTTTGTCCTGCACCTGTCCGGTTTTGGGTTTTAAGTCAATTCCATTTTCCTGCAGAAGTTCTTTTACATTCCTTCCCAGGACGGAACTTGCCCGCCGGGAGAAAATATCTTCTGCGGCCTTGTTGAACACGGTAATGTGCTCTTTTTCGTCATAGGTAATTACCCCGTCCCCGACAATATCGAGAGACTCCTGGAAAAGGTTTTTTAAATTCATAAGACCACGCATTGCAGCCTGCAGTCCCAGGCTGCGGGGGATAATCTTATTGGCATATTCATCCACAATATTCATGGTTTCATTGTTAAATAAATCAAAGCGAGTCAGGATATCCACCAGGGTGCTTACATCAACCACCCTGTCCCCTATATCAATTATGTTTTTCACGCCACCCGGGACATGCCGTCTTTCCCCGGGTGTTAGGGCAATATTGAGCTTGGGTATCTTCTCCAATTCAGGGTAAACGGGAATGGGATTAATATGACGAGCCCCAAGTTCGTATAGAAGGGCAATGGTTTCCATCGCAGCATCGCGTTCATCATTAACAAGCATCAATTTTGTTCCCTGGGGAATTTCCAGAACTTTTTCCCAGCTCTCCTTTAACAGGGTTCGCCTTAAAATTATTATTTCAGTCTCCGGTCCCGCATTCTGAGCGACATCGTGGGCCAGAATATGGGTACTTACAATTACCGTATCCGAAGTAGAACTATCTTTAAGCCATTTTTTTTGAGCATAGGGAATAAAGGTTATAAAATCACCCAAGAGTTGGTCCAGTTGTTTTACAAGTGCCCGAGCAGTTTTTTCCTCTCGAGATATTAAATCTACTTTTCGTTTACCGGCCATATTATCACATCACTTTAAAGATTTTATTTAGTATAATTATTTTTCCGGGGGAAAAACCCTTTTTTGCTTTAACCGAAAAAAGTCAAAGGGGTTTTTTATACTTTTTTATTTTAACCTCCCACTACAGGGTCACTTTCTTCCGAATTATTATCCGCCTGCTCATCTCCGAGCAGAAACTTTTTCCGAACCAGGATCAGGGTTAAAACCCAGGAAATTACTATCGCTGCCATCCCTATAATCAAGCCCGGGGTGAGGGGTCTTACTAAAGCTTCACCGATCATGGTAAATAAAAGAAGTTTGGGTAAAAGCCCCAGCAAAGAAGCAAAAAGGTAGCGACCAAACTGATTGCCGCTTGCTCCCAGAGTTAAACTAACCGATTCCAGATTGAAAGGAATTAACCTGAGGAAAAAAGCAATGGCCTCCTCTTTATCCGTATTAAAATCCATTATCTTTTTAATCATTGGAAAACGCCGGGATAAGCGATCGATAAAATCTCTGCCCAAAAAATAACCAAGAATATAGGTTAGGGTCATGGCAAGTGTTACCCCAACCAGGTTTACCCCAATAGATATGAAGAGGGGGAGAACCATACCCGAGGCAATGTATATAAATTTAATGGGGATTATGAAGATTATGGATTTTAATAGAAAAAAGCCCCAGATAATAAGGATTGCCCTGTTAATGTTATCTCTTTCCACAATAATTCTTTCCACATCTATCTCTAAAATATAATCTCGTAAAACAAAAAGAATTACAAAAAAGACCATTATTCCAATTAATCGGATTATGTTCTTTCTTTTCATGGCAATCACCCGGCCCATTTCCCAAATTTAAATCAGGGGAGAAAAGAAACTGAAAATTCCTTCCCAGAAACGAGCCCAAGCTCCTCTCTGCTTGAATTTTATATAGTCCAGCTCCACACAGTTTATTAAATCATTCTGGTAGATTTTTGCATATTTTGTTGTGAAAGCAGGATCATGAAAATATACATAGATTTCATCATTGATTTCCAGGCTCCTCACATCCAGATTTACCGAGCCAATGCAGGACAACTGGTTATCAATGATCATCGTTTTGGCGTGGATATAGCCTTTATATAGAAACACTTTTACTCCAAAATCAATTAATCGGTCAATATTGTAGTTGGTGGTATGTTTTAAAAACCTGTTCCCGGGAATTGAAGGGAGCATAATTCTGACATCTATCCCGGATGCTGCAGCAACCAATAAGGCGTTAAAAACGTTCTCATCTGGAACTAAATACGGAGTTTGCAGCCAGATTTTTTCCCTTGCAGAACCGATCATCCGCAAATAGCCCATTTTAATATTCTGGTCATCATCGGCCCCACTTGCCACAACCTGAACCCCGGTTTTCCCGGCTTTTTCCGGGAGGGGAAAGAATTCTCGCAGCCGGGAAAAGACATCTTCTTCAACCTTCTTTTTGGCAACCACCCAGTCATTCAAAAATATAAACTGCAGATTTTGCACGACCTCACCATTTAATCTAAGGTGAGTATCCCGCCAGGGTTTGCGCCGGGGATGTTCCCCCAGATATTTTTCACCAATGTTCATTCCCCCGGTATAACCTATCCGGCCATCTATTACCACAATTTTTCTGTGATTGCGGTAATTTATATCCAGGAGGAAAGGCCTGATGGTGGCGACTTTTCCCCCCGCAGCAATCAATTCACGGAAAGATTTCCTAGGTGTAAAAAGACTGCCCATTCGATCATAGAGAACCCGGACTTCTACTCCTTCCCGTGCTTTTTCAGCGAGAAGCCGGGCCAGTTCTTTGCCCACTTCATCATTTTTAATCCCGAAATAAAGCAGGTGAATGTGTTTTCTTGCTTGCTTTATGTCTGCAAAAAGGGATTTGAATTTTTCCTGCCCTCCAGTGAATATTCTTACTGAGTTGTTCCGGGTAAAGCTGCTTTGGCTATAATTCTCGTGAAAACGAAGAACTTCTTGGTAGGGCTCCTCTGATTTTTCAATCCTTTTTGGGGGATTATACTCCTGGAGTTTTTCATACTCTTCGTAATGGCGGTTTTTTAATCTAATCCTTCTCAATTTAAACCTGAAGGTGCTACCAAAAACCAGATAGAAAACCAGGCCACCAACAGGAAAAATAATGAAAATCAAAACCCAGGCCAGAGCCTCTTCGGGCTTTTTCCTTTCAATATAAAGAATTGATAGTATAGCCAGCAGGGTAACTGTATAGAGGATAATAACCATTAACCCAAGCCTCCAGAAAAAGTTAACCACCAATTGGGGTTTTAATTTTTCTCGCTTCTATTTTTTAATCGTTGAATTAAATCGCTAACTCTTTCCTCGGCTCTTTCTGTTGCCTCCTGGTCAATTTCCAGTTCAAAATTTATTATTTGGCCCTCTTTTATTTCTGAGGGAAGTAATTCCTGGGGCCAGTAAACTTCTTTTTTTTCATCGGGGCGGATCAGCAAAACTGCAAGTCCTTCTTCAATGCGGTCAACAACCATTGCCAGCCTGATACCTATCACCCCCTTCACCTTAAAATCAATAAAAAACTCCTTTTATTTATTTCGCCAGAATTAGATAAAACCATTCTGTTTTTTATTTAATGCCTGCCCTGGGTTTTTTCAATCCATTCACTGTGGTAAAAAGCAACCCGAGCTTCAATCTTTTCTTGCCCTTTTTCAACTTGTTCGGCCAGATAATCTTTTCCCCGGAGCAAAAGAATTTCTCCCGTGCGGTCCACAACCACCACGAGGGGTTTTGGTGATTGCATAGATGTTCTCTCCCCCTCTCGTTTTTTCCGACCTTCTAAATTCAGGGGAATCTTATCCAGATCCCAGTTTCCGCTCCAGATTATCCCCCCACGGCCGCCCAAAAGAACATCGAAAAAGTTTAACCAGCGGGCTGAACTTAGAGAGACAGCACGTTTTATTTCTTCTTTACTAATATTCTGGACTTCCTGAGGGTCCCCGACTAACTCCAAAAAAGGGAAAGCCGAAACACTTTTGATCCAGCCTATATGCAAAGCCCTGAGAATTTTTTCCACCGCAAACCCCTTCTTTTTCCGTTTTGTTCTTTGCCCACTAATTTTATCTTTTCTGGCAAACTTTTTCAACTCCCAAAAAGGAATAATGCTAAAACCCCGCGGTCAAACCGCGGGGTGTTAAGGAATCTGCTGGTGACTTTTTTTAACACTCTTTATTCTTCTTCATTATTCTCTTCCATATCTTCGGTAAACCATTCAATAACATCTTCCGTTATATCTTTAATCCACTCTTTTTCTTCTAAATCCTCAATTTCATCGAAATGTGTCTGGTCATCTATTTCCTCTTCTTTGGTAACTGCTTTGATTACTTCTTCAGTTACATCTTCATCAACAAGGTTTGTTATTTCGGACAAAACCCCATCCATGAATAGTTCAAGAGTTCCTTTTTCCACCAGGAGTTCATAACCTTTCTCCCCTGCTTTTTCATGAACTTCTTCATAGGTAATTCCCTCAAGTTTTATCTGGCTAATTTCCCCTTCAGCTTTCCAGTAATCCACAATAGCAAGCTTTATATCTTCAGGTTTAATTTCTTCTTTATTTTCTTCTTCTCCGGCAATTGCAACTCCACCCAGGACCAGAAATACTGCCATCAAAACGACGATAATTCTGTTTCTCATTTCTAATTTCCCTCCTGTTTCCCATTTTCTTTTTC
Organism: Bacillota bacterium; assembly: GCA_007122335.1. Taxonomy (GTDB): domain Bacteria; phylum Bacillota; class Halanaerobiia; order B1SED10-174; family B1SED10-174; genus T1SED10-26. The sequence continues at coordinate 8,016 of SKTZ01000024.1, read as the reverse complement.
TGATTTCACCTTACAAAAAAAATGTGAAAAAACTGTGATTGAATGTTAAATTTTCCTTAAAAATTTCTTAATTTTTGTTTCCAGGAAGGATTTAAGAAACAGAGGGTTAATTCTTGTATTAATGCACTGCAGGAATAAAGGAGGGTTTAAATGCAGCCCAAAAAGGATACTTTTCCCGGGGGGTTAATAACCGGATTACCCGTGTTTTTTAGTTATCTTCCCATTGCCATTACCTTCGGGCTTCTGGCCCGGGGCGCAGAGTTGGATATGGTCCAAACCATTTCCTTTTCCGCCCTCGTTTTTGCCGGAGCCAGCCAGTTTGTTGCCCTGAATCTCCTGAATCTTGGAGCCGGTTTTCCAGAAATAATAATCACCACTTTTCTTGTTAACCTGCGCCACCTTTTAATGAGCGCTTCTGTTTTTACCAAGATTGAAAAACCTCGCTGGACTCCCATTCTCGGGTTTGGAGTGACCGATGAAAGCTTTGCGATTGCCGGTACCCGCCCGGGTAAATTAACTGTTCCTTATTTATTTGGCCTGCAATTGATAGGTTATTTGGGCTGGGTAGGAGGAACCGCTTTGGGTTATATTACCGGTGATTTTCTTCCCGATATTTTACGGGCGGGGATGGGCTTTGCACTTTATGCTCTTTTTATTGCACTCCTGGCTCCTCCCGCCAATAAATCCCGTAAGATCTTAACTGTAGCCCTTGTCGCCGGAGCCATCAACTGGGGATTTTCTCTTCTCGGTTTAACCCAGGCCGGGGTCAGAATTGTCCTGGGAATTATCGGAGGGGCACTTACAGGATCTTTTCTTGATCCCGAAGGGAGGGGCTTGAGATGAATTTTTACTTTTTAATCCTGGGGATGGCCCTGGTTACTTATTTGCCAAGAGTTCTTCCCTTTCTGGCCCTGGACCTGGAAAAAATTCCTCCGGGGATAAAAATATTTTTGGGCTATACTCCCTATGCCGCCATGGGAGCATTAATCTTCCCGGGGATCTGGCAGTCTATCCCGGAAAGCCTGCCGGCAGTGATTGCAGGGGGAATAATCACTACCATCATTTCCCTCGGAGCCCGTAACCTGGTCCTATCCATAATTGGAGGCGTATTGACAGCGACCCTGATTCTTATGCTATAATTGCTCCGGATTAAATTTGAATGACTAAAATTCGCTGATCAGACAATTCCAGAGAGTAAACGGAAAAAAGCCCCTTTATTGGGGCTCTTTATTTTTAATTTTGGTTTTGTCAATTTACTCCCAGGATAAGTCTGATCCAGAAAAAAGCGTAAATTGCAATAACCATTGCGATCCCCACCCCCAGAATTACAGGGAGCAAATCCCTTTTGCCCATAAGAGAGAAATCAATACCTGCCCCCAGACCGACAAAGCAGATAACAAAAAGCCACTGGGAGAGATTCCCGAGGGTTGTTTGGGTTTCTGGCGAAAAAAGGCCCGCGGTTGCGATTAGTGAAGCCAGTAAAAATCCGAGAACAAACTTGGGGAATCTATCCCAGAGGAGTCCCCAGCAGATCCTTTCCCCGGTCGGAAGACCGCGGAGGGTATAGATATAACCCATGGTTAAGATTACAACCGGCATCAGGGCGTTACGGGCCGATTTGGTTATTGTAGCAAATGTTCCAGCAGTCAGGCTGTGGGCATGTCCAACTGCTACTGCCTGGGCGGTGTTTGCGGTAACGGTGCCGGCAAAGTACCCTGTAAATTCTTCACCCCAACCCCAGAAAGCAGCAATTAAAGGCAGGCCAAATAAAACCATTAGATCAGTTAAAAGAACGGCCCCCAGGGCAACCAGAATTTCGTTTTCCCTTGCTTTTAAAATTGGAGCTGAAGCCATAATAGCAGATACGCCACAGATTCCTACTCCTATCCCCATTAAATGCCCGCCTCTTTTGCCCAGAGTTTTGCTGCCCACAATTCCTCCCAGGAAAATCCCAAGGGTTATTGATATCGCCACCATAAGCAGAGCATTGCCTCCTACCGAGGTTACTTCCAAAAAATCCATTCTTGCTCCCAGGAGGATGACCCCGATCATGAGGAAAACCCTGGTACAAAAATCAATTCCAGGCTGGAAAAAAGAAACGATCATTAATTTTTTCAAAACCAAATTTTTGCCAGCAATCCCCAGGAGAATAGCGATGATTACATAATTGACCATAAATAAGTGGGGATGGATTATTTTTTCCAAGGCCCAGGCCGTAATGCCCAGTATTGTACAAAATAATACCCCGGGGCCGATCCCTTTAAGGCAATCTCCCCAGGAATTATATTCAGCAGGGGGTAATTTAGCCAAATGGAACCCTCCTCCTTACCAGGGTAAAAAGGGCAGCAAACCAAAAATACCCAGTAGAATAATTCCGATACCTAACAGAAAAGCCAGCCAGTCATCTTCGATTTTTCCTTTTAACCCCATTTTGCAAACTCCTTTATCTTAACCAAAAATATTGCCCCAAAAACTGCAGGCCTGTTCGTGGGCAAATATTTTTTATCCGTTTTTTAAAGTCCGATTATTCTTCTCCTTCTGCTTCCATTAGCTCTAAAAATTTATCAACAACCCGGGGAGCAAATTGAGTCCCGCTGCAGCGTTTGATTTCCTCCAGGGCTTCAGGAAGGGTTTTGGCTGATTGATAGGGTCTTTCTGAAGTCATGGCGTCAAAAGCATCCAGCAGGGAAAGGATCTGGGCCTCCAGAAGAATTTCATCTCCTTTTAGGCCCCGGGGATAACCCGTCCCGTCAAAATTTTCGTGGTGCTGATAGACAATATCGCTAATTTGCTGGTCGGAGTAATTCAGTTTCAGGTTATTATCGATTATTTCTTTGCCCCAGACGGGATGTTTTTTTACAGTTTCCCACTCTTCTTCATTCAGGGGACCTGCTTTCTGGAGAACTTCTCCAGGGACTTTTGTTTTGCCAACATCATGCAAAAAAGCGGCGTAAATCAGGGAAAAAAGCCTTTGCCCGTCCAGACCCAGGGCCTGGCCCATTTTTTGAGCCAGAGTCTCAATTCGCCGGCTGTGTTCTTGAATTCGACGATCTTTTTCTTTAACCCTATCAACCATCTTCTTCCATTGAGCCAGGTGGGAACTCTGTTCTTCAAAAATACCGGTATTGGTTATATAAAGGATATCTACTGGAGTAACCGTTTCAAAGTATTTTCGGTCTTCCAGTGATCCGGTGGTAATAAAAGAACCTGATGGGAAAACCTTGTTTTCGTCTACGCTTTTAATTTCCCCGTTAAGGATAAAGAAAAACTCAAACCCGGATTGTTCTCCCCGGCTATCAACGGAAAAAGGTTTACCTTCGACTATGTGCTGCTTGATAATTTCAATGTCCCGGTCTTTATATAAAAGGAAGAGCTGGGTTGATCTTTTGGAAATTTTATCCAGGTAATTACCCGAAGAAAAGATCCGGATATTTTTCCGAAAATCAAGAGGTAAAGCTTTTTTCGAGAACTAACCAGGTTCCCGCCAAGAATTTTGGCCTGCTGGAGGTATGCCGCAGCTTCTTTTTCTAATTTTGCTCTTTTTTTTCCATCCCCCGGAAACTGGGCAATACCAAAACTCCCCTGTAGCTTGATTTCCTTATCTTCTATCTGGAAAAAGGTTTCATTAAGTTTTTCTTTCAGGCAAGCAAATTCTTTTTCAGAACTACTGAGCCCCCTGGGAACACCCAGGGCAAATCTATCACCCCAGAAGCGGCTTTTTATTACATCCTTCTCTGTGTTTTGCTGGAGAAAAGTTGCAATTTTCCCGATTAGTTCTTCTCGGCCCCGGGAGGAAAGATTTTCATTCCAGCGTTTGAACCGGTCCAGGTCAAAATAAACCAGGGAAATATTGGAGTTTTCCTGGTGGGCTTTTTTCAGTAACTCCTCAAAGAGAGTTTCAAAATAGGGGCGGCTGGGAAACCCGGTCAGGGGATCAAAAGCGATGTCATGAACTGGGACCGAGGGATTGTTTTTTTGTTGTTTGCTTTTTTGAAGGAACAAAACCCCTGATCCAAGCCCGTAGGTTAAAATGGCTCCGGTAAAAAACCAATTCTCCAGAAAATCAGGCCCGGTGGAAATTACAATTAAATAAATTATCAGGAAAACAAAAAGTATTATTAGATTGATCCGGGAAATTTTTTTCATGTCCGAAAACATCCAGGAAACCCCTTTCATAACCAATACCGTAACTCTCGCAGGTTTTTAAATAGTTTTTGTTTTTATCTTTCCAGGTGGGAATTTTTCTCCATTTCTTCTATTGGATCCCTCTCACCACAATCATCGGCTAGTTTTCGCAAATAATTTACCTGCTCTTCTTTGCCCAGAACAACCATTGCATCTCCTATTTCCAGTTTTTGTTCAAAACTGGGGTTTAAAAGCAAATTTTTTTGACCTTTTTTCCGCATCGCAAGCACAACAAGGCCGGTTCTTTCTGGAATCTTTGCCTCTTTTAAATTTTTCTCGGCAAGCTCAGAGTTCTTCCCTATTACCACGTCTTCCAAATCTAAAATAACATCTCCGGCCCGGGTAATAATATCCAGAAAAGAAATTACAGTGGGGCGGAGCATGACTGCAGCCATCCTGGTCCCGCCGATCTCATTGGGAGAAATGGTGTTGTTTGCTCCAGCTTTTTTTAATTTCTCTCTGGTACTGCCTTCTATAGCCCGGGAGACTATATACAGTTTTTCATTCATCTGCCGGGCGGTGAGAACGGTAAAAACATTGGAAGCATCATCGGGCAGGCTGGAAATAAAACCCTTGGCCCTCCCAATATGAGCCTGGCGGAGAATATCCTCCTGGGTAGCATCACCCTGGACCGCTGGTATTCCTCTCTTCTCCAGTTCTTCAAAACGATCTTCCCTCTCTTCAATTACAACAAAGGGAACCTTGCTTTTTAAAAAATATTGAATAACACTTTGCCCCGTTTCTCCAGCCCCACAGAGAATATAGTGATCTTTAAGTTCATCAATCCTGTTTTTCATTTTATTTTTCCTCCATTTTTCCCGGAATGACCCTTCAAAAAATATACCAAAAGCACTGGTAACCCCGTAACCAACTGTTCCCAGGCCCAAAAAAATAATTATTATGGAAAAAAGCTGGGCCATCGGGGTCATCTCTCCCACTTCAGTATAGCCAACAGTGCTAATTGTAATAACGGTCATGTAGAGGGCATCGATTAAAGATACTCTCAAAAGAAACATGTACCCAATTGTGCCCAGGATAATAACCCCTATTAATAAAGTTATCACTAAAAAAACTTTTCGATCTTCTTTTAGCCCCACCATTTACCACCTCATTAGCGGGTAACCCCGGATAATAAACCCATTTTTCTAATTTCTTGGTTATCGGGAAAATACCTGCTAAAAACAAGCATAAGTATCCCAATTAAATAGTATTAAAAAGAAGGAATAATTTGCCTTTAATGGAATAATAATAATACAATTCATTTAAAAACTTGCACTTGGGGGGATAGACCATGAAAAAAACTTTTTGCCTGGTCCTTATAACCATTTTAATTTTGGTTTTTTCCTTAAGCACATTTGGATTAGCCCAATCTGAAAAGCAACTGGTAACCCTGGATAATGGACAAACTATTTATATCTCCGTTAATTCAAACCATTGCTCAGAGGAATTCTCCACCTCGTCCAGCAGGTCCTGTCCTATTGAAGTACCCGGATCGTAAATCAATAATTACATAATCTGAGGCTTAAATACTCCCGTTTTAGGGGAGTATTTTTTTGCTTAATTTATCTTCAAGAAATTCTCAACAGCCTGCACCCTGTCGAAACGCCCTCTTTTCCGGTTAACATTAATAAAAAGTTCTACTGGGGGAACTTTTATCTGTTGCCCCTTCCACACAATTTCTTCCAGGTGTGAGCCAGCGTAAGGACCGCAATCTACTGGCTCAGGCTGGTCCAATTCCGGGAGGGGATCAAAAGCAAAATCAACCTGGCAGCCCAAAAAAACCATGCCGAAATATTCTACGATCCAACCTCCAGTAGGAAGGATTGGCCAGAGGGTATAATCCAGAAAATGATTTTTAATTTTTTCCAGGTCTCTCGATGAAAGCATAATATCAATATCATGGGGGACAACATCTATTCCCCTTAATGCCAGCGAACAGCTCCCGGCCAACCACCAATCAATATCTTCACCACTAACTATATCGATAAAAGCAGCCAATCCCTCTTCCCATTTTACGGGCTTTAAATTGCCGGCCTGGGAAATCAGCTCCGGTTTGTATTTCAAGTAGTTCTGTTTAATTGTTTCTAAATTTTCAATCGGTTTGGGAAACTTCTTAACGGCCAGATCCCCTTCTACTTCGTAAAACTGTCGTTTAAAAACGGAAATCAGGTTTTCCGGAATTTCACTGGTAATAAAAGAAATATCGTTTTCAGTTTCTAAAAAAGAAATTTCCACCTCAAGCCCGCCCTTCTCCGGGTTTTTAATTAGTTTCCCTTCTTTTTCAATTCCCATTTTTTGGAATCTTTTGGAATAATTAAATTAGCTGCTCAATTCTAATTTATCTTTTCTTCAACTTCTCTGCAACTCTTTTTTTAGTCCTTGACATTCCATTTTTTGGAAATTATACTAAATTAAACCATTAGGGGAGGGTCTTATATGATCGGTCTGTATATTCCAATGCTGAAAGAAGACACCCTGGAGTTGGGGTATGGAGAAGAAAAAACGCCGGTAAAAACAAGCTCTGGCTGGGTCCCTTTTTCCAGCCTGGAATTAAAAGAAGACGATATAATTACCCTTTATTACCAGGACAAAGAAATTCTTTACGTCCACCCCTCCTCCCTGCAAAAAACCTACGACAAAACCCCTCAGCCCAAAGTTACCACCTGCCGTAACGCTTCCGAAAATGAAACGGGTTCTCTTTACCCTATCCAAAAAACAAATGTTTTCCCCGCCAATAGTGTCTTCTGTCTTCATTTAGGTTTCCTGGAGTTAAAAAATAACTACCCCTTGAATATTTCCCTGCTCAATAGTCGGGGTGATTTAATTTATAGCCGCCTGGAAATTATACCATCTTCTCAGAATTCTGCAGGAACAAAAACAGCCTGTCATCAAATTAATCTTTCTCATTATAATTTTTCCGGGGAAAAGTTCTTCTGGGTTAAAGTGGAGCTTTTAAACGGGGAACTGGTCTTTGAAGAAAAAATTTTTCTAAAACACCCCGAGGGGCAGAGTTATTCCCAGAATAACTGGGATTTCAAAAAAGGTCATTTTGTTAATCGCTCCAGGTAGTTTTTGGGTTGGCCCAAAGGAAAAAGGAGGGTTCTTATGCTATCGGCGATTGGAAACACCATCCAGAACGGAATTTCTGCAATTAGAAGCGGGCTGGAAATGGCCGGCGAAGCTCACCTGGCCCGAAGCAGGATGCAAACCGAAGTAATTGCCCCAAGCATAGGCAAAGGAATTAAAAAAGGAGTTCAGGATGTAGTAAGTGGTTATACTAATGACCCTTTGGTCTCCGGTTTTTCAAAAAAAGCTATCGCATTACATGGAAGTTATCATGGAGCTAAAAAAGCTGGTGCAAAGGGGATTCTGAGGGGAGCTGGTCAAGCATTGTTCCGCAGCAAATTTGGAGGTGTTGGTTGGGCACCCGATGCCATTCGATTTGGAAGGGGTTTTTACCAGGGATTTACTTCCGGTCTATCCAAATTTGGAGAGTAGTCAGGAGCGGTCTGTAAAACCCTAAATCTCTTTGGGCTAACCCAATTTTTGCCATAGAGGTGTTTATCTTGTTTGGATATTTCTGGATTATCGTTTTAATTATCTTTTTAGGTATCGCGGAAAACAGCAGGGAAACCTATTTTTTGTTCATTACTTTTGTTTTCCCCTATTTTTTCCTGGTTGAAATTTACCCGGCAACTTTTGCGGGTTTGGAAAAGCTATTTTTAATTATCTTTCTTTTCCTGCTCAATTTAATTGGAGTTTATTTTCTGGCACCAAAAATTCAACAAAAAGGCAATGATAAAGGTGTTTGATTATTTCCTGTTTTTATTG
>SKTZ01000133.1 GCA_007122335.1 Bacillota bacterium | reverse complement strand
GGCTATCCACGTGGGTGCAATCAAATCCTACCTGCAAAAAATAATTCCACCCGATTCAATTCCAGGCCGAATAATTACCATGGCCTGGCCGGTAATCGCCGAAATGTCCAGCACCACCTTGACGCAGATTGTCGACATGATGATGGTTGGTCGCCTGGGGGCAGTGGCAGTTGCCTCGGTGGGTATCAGTATGATGCCCCTGCAGTATTCGATTCGGCTTTTTAACGCCCTGAATGTTGGAACAACTGCTCTTGTATCCCGGTTTACCGGGGCCAAAGAACAGGGTCAGGCCGGACGAACTCTCCACCAATCTCTATTTATGGCTTTTGGGGTAATGCTCCTTCTGGGAGTGTCTTTTTTTGCCTTCGCTCCCCAGATAATAACCTTCATGGGGGCAGAACCAGAAGTTGTAGCTACAGGAACTGTTTATTTGCGAATTTTGGTTCCTGGGTTTATCTTGATGCTTTTGCGGATGGTTGTAACTGCGGCCCTCCGGGGGGTGGGAGATACTAAAACCCCGATGATGGTTAACATCATTGTCAATATTTCCAACATAATTGGCAACTACCTTTTTATTTTTGGCAATTTCGGCTTTCCCGAAATGGGAGTTTATGGAGCGGCGCTGGCTACCAGCCTGGCACGGGGTGGGGGAGCTATAGCCATGCTTTACTTACTTACCAAGCGCCACCCCTATTTATGGGTGGGCTGGAAAAATTTCTTCCACATAGACCTGGAGATGATCAAGCGAATTGCCAAGGTTGGGCTTCCTGCATCGGCAGAACAGTTAATCCAGAGAATAGCCCAGATTTATTATCTGCGAATTGTAGCCTCCCTGGGAACTGTAGCCCTGGCTGCCCATCAGATTGCTTTGAAAACAGAATCCCTTTCCTACATGCCTGGTTTCGGGTTTGCTGTTGCCACAACCGCTCTCGTCGGACAAAACCTGGGCGCAAAGCGCCCTGACCGGTCCCACAAAAGTGGGAATACCGCCTGGTTAATGGCCATCAGCACAATGGGAGTAATGGGGATTTTATTTTTCTTTTTCTCCGAGGGTTTCATGCGACTTTTCACAGATGACCCTGAAATAATCGAAATGGGAAGAGTGGCCCTGAAAATCGTGGCCTTTTCCCAGATCCCCATGGCCACCCACTTTATTTTCGCCTGGGGTTTGCGGGGAGCGGGCGACACCAAGCCTGTTTTTTATGCCACCGTTTTTGCAACCTGGGTTGGAAGGCTCGGTTCAGCATATCTTTTTGTTATTATCCTGGATATGGGCCTTGCCGGTGCCTGGCTGGCCATGGTTGTCGATTGGACAATGCGTGGAGCTTACGTAGCCTGGCGTTTTCAGCAGGGTAAATGGAAAGAAATTGAGGTTTAGTTTCAGTAAAACAAAAAGGTGGGCTCGGCCCACCTTTTTTATTTTAGGAATGAATATAAAAGGTCATTAAACCGTTCAGGTTTTTCCCACATTACCAGATGCCCGGTATTTTCCATTTTCTCAAGGCGAGCCCGGGGTATTTCCTGGGCCAGTTTTTCGCTGTTTTTGGGGGGAACTATTCTATCCCTGTTTCCGGTAATAACCAGGGTATCCGAGCGAACCTGGTGCAAAGAGGTCCAGCGATGATCTCTTTTCCAGTAATTCTGGCCTGCTTCCATCTGGGCTTTAACCCCGTGAGCTGCAGCAGGCTGCTGTAAAAACCTCTGTAAAAGCCTTTCAATCTCCCGGGGGGTTTTGTCCCAAAAGTCCGGGGCCAGGGTAAGCCTGAGGCGAGCTCGAGCCCTTTTTTCCGGGTCTTTTTTCTTCCCGGCCAGAGATAACCGGAACATGGTCCAGGAAGAAGGGTAGATCCCGCCACTCCCACCCCCGGTGGTACTTGCCAGGACAACCCTGTCGGCCATCTTAGGGTATTCAAGGGCAAAAACCTGGGCAATAAATCCCCCCAGGGAAGTTCCCACAATGTGAGCCTCTTTGATATTCATGGCCCGCATGAAATCTCTAACATCCCGGGCCATATCTGTAATAGAATAGGGAGGTTGTGGAGCATCGCTCTCCCCCACCCCGCGATTATCCAGGGCATAAAGAGTAAAATACGGTTCCAAACCGTTCAGTTGTTTCTCCCAGAGCCAGCGCCCGTAGCCGAGACCCGAAATCAAAATAACCGGTGGGCCGTTTCCTGTTTTTTCGAACCCTATTTCCAGATTTTCTGTTTTAATTTTTGCCATCCTGGTACAAACCTCCTTCTCGGGCCAGCTCTTTTTCCAGGCGGGCCAATTCTTCAGGGGTAAAAACCTTTTTAATATAATCCCGGGTTGCAGGCAGGGGTTCAACGGCCAGTTCTTCCTGCAGGGCCCTGACACAGTCCAGGTACATGCGCTGGGCCAGATAGCGATCCCCCATCTGTAAGTAGGCCTCCATGGCCAGTTGATAAGCAGTCTCCCAGCAACGATCTCTGCCCAGCATTTTTTCACTGATCTCCAGGGCTTGCTCGGGGAGTTCATTAGCCAGAAAATAACGGGCCAGCCGCTCACAACCCTGGAAATAAAGGCGGCGCAACCTCTCCCTGGGTTCTCTAATCCAGTCAAAATAAAGGGAAAACGATAAAAAATCTCCCCGGTACAGTTCAATGGCTTCGGCAAGTAATTCGGGATTATCACCGGCAAGACCTTCTTTGAGTTTGGTTTCAAAAAGGTCTACATCAATTTCCCAGGAGGCATCAGGGTCAAGGCCATAGGCCTGGCCAGTTCTTTTAATAAAATAAGGAGTGATGCGGGCCTTGCGGTCAGGTTCAAGAACCGAGTTCAGGGCATTTAATGCTACCTTGAAATCCCGCCCTGCAGTTTCCAAATCCTGATGGGGCCATAATAACTCATAAATTCTCTCTTTGGGCAGAAGCTCATCTCGAAAAACAACGAATAGCTGGAAAAGCTCTTTGGCTTTTTCTCTTTTCCAGTGACCGTCGGTAATTTCTTCTCTGCCCCGCCAGATGCGCATTGGCCCAAGAGCCTTAATTCGGAGAGTAAAACCAGGGTGATAATCCCACCTTTTTATCCCCGATTGGTCCTGAATCCAGTCTCTTATCTGAGGGGCAAGCTTTTCTTTTACCTCGATCAAAAGGGGCATTAAGCGCCGGGTATCGCGGATTCCCAGCAGGGTGGGATTTTTAAACAAAAATCCATAATTTTCTTCCCAGGCCAGCTGCAAACACTCTAAGAAACGATCAGACCATGTAAGAAAACCCTCTTCAAATTCCATCAGAGCAAGCCAGAGGGTGGCCAGGGTTTTACCAAAATAATCATTAAGAGAACCGAAATTTTCCAGGGCAGCTAAAAGAAGCTCTCTTCCCGGCTCAACCCGCCGGCCCTGAACCAGGGCAAATCCCAGGGATAGGCGCCCCTGATTGGCCATCCATTCATCTCCAGCCTGCAGGGCCAGAGTTATACACTCTTCTCCATATTGCTGGGCTTCGTGAAGTTTTCCCAGTTGCCCATAAGCGGTGGTAAGGCCCCACAAACCCTCAACTCTTCCCCTCTGGACACCAACTCGGTCCATTAATTTTAAGGCTTTCTGATAGTTCTCAACTGCATTCTCGGGGCTTTCGGGGTTTTTAAGCTGGTAGGCATGACCCAGCCGCATATAGCCCACAGCTTCAGTGAACGGGGATTCAAGGGCCTGAGCCAATTCCAGCCCTTCGCGGGCCCAGTAAATTGCGTTCCGGTAATCCCCTGCGAATACATAAAGCAGCGACAGGACCATGGGACTTTCCCGGTGGGTCCGGGGAATCCGGCCCGGGCCCATAGTTCCCTCCTCTACAACCTTCTCCAGCATCTGGCGGGCCTGTTCAAGGCGCCCGGTCCGCAGCAAAAGCCTTGATTCAAGGTGCAGTTCCAGCTGGGGAGAAGCTGCTTCTTCACCCAACTTTTGCGAAGCCTGTAAAAGACGTCGGGCCCCCCTGGCATCACCCTGGTTGGCCCTGTTTTCCGCAAGGAGTTCGAGCAGATGGGTTTCCCCGCTCCTTTCAACTTCCTCCTGCAGGGCCAGGCCCCGGCGTAAAAAATCCTCAGCCTGGGCCGGTTCAACTGTATCCAGGTAAACCATGGCCAGTTTTTGATAGGCCTGCAGAAGTCCCTCCTGGTCTCCTCTCTTCTGGAAAACTTCCCTGGCTTCATGGTAATGCTGCAGGGCGTGGCCATAGTCCGAAGAATAGCGGGCGAGGTCCCCACGGTAAAGAAGCAGGCGAGGAAATGCCTCAAAAACCGGATCGGGAATTTGAGCCATCCACCCCCGCAATTCCTGCTGGGGAATTCTTTTTTCCAGAGATTGAATATTCTGGGTCATTAACTGCGCAGCTCCGGTTTGATCTCCAGCCTGCAGGAAGTGGAAAATAGCAGATTTAATAGAACCCCGGTCCTGAAAAAACCTGGCCATTTTCAGATGTAAATCCGCCCAATCAATGTTTTCCTCCTGCAGTTTTCCCTGTAAGAATTTCTGCCATAGGGGGTGGTATGCAAAGCACCGACCTTCAATCTCGCGGGTCATCAATCCTTTTTCCACTAATTTCCCAAGTAAAATCCTGCTATCTTCACGTCCGGTTAAGAAATTACAGGCAGATTCTTCCAGGACCTGTAAAATCGAGGTTTTCAGCAAAAAATCCTGCAGTTCGGGTTCTTTGCCCTGAAATAGTTCTTTTTCCAGAAAAGCCCATAACTGAGGCAGGTTTTCCTCGGGACTTTTCATTATTTCTTCTACCCCGATTTCCTGTTTCAGTATGGGCCAAAAAATTTCCAGAGCCATAATCCAGCCCCGGGTATATTCCCATAATTTTTCTAATTCCTGTCCTTCCAACTTAAAACCATGCTGACGGGATAAATACTCGCGGGTTTCCTCACGGGAAAGCGCCAAGGCCTCTCTCCTTATTTCCAGAATTTCTCCCTTCGCCCGCCAGTTAACCAGGCGAGGGAAGGGAGGGATTATTCGGGTAATCAAAACCAGGTGCAGCCGGGAGGGGCTTATTTCCACCATCCGAGCAACCATTTCCTGGACCGGACTATCTTCTGTTATCTCCTGATAATTATCCAGGACGAGAAGCGTATGCTGTTCTAGGGTATCAAAAAGGTCATTTACCAGCCCCTCTATTTTTTCATCGGGGCTTTCTTCCTTATTTGCGCCAAAAAGATACTCCAAATGCCGGGAAAAAATTTCGGGGTCATTATCTTCCCCATCAAGCCTGTACCAAAGACAGGTAAAATCACTGCTTCTGCAAAATTCAGCCAGCAACGCAGTTTTACCGTATCCCGGACCGGCCTGGATCAAGGCCAGAGGATAATCGATAATTTGTTCAAGACCTTCCATTATCCCCCTCCGGGGAAATACAGAGGAGCGGATTCGTGGAGGCTGGAGTTTGGTTTTTAAAATTCGGTTGCGGGCCATTTAAACCACCTCAAGTCATAATTCGACCCGCTACCCTTTTTTTCCTTTTTAATCCATTCCCCGTTACCAGATTTCCAGCCTTTCCGCCTCTTTTTTCAGGTCATTGCGAAAATCAGGGTGAGCAATGGCAATTAGCCGCCGAACCCTCTCTCTAACACTCATTCCCTTAAGCGAAGCCACCCCGTACTCTGTAACCACCAGGTCAATTTCCTGCCGGCCCAGAGTTACCTGGGCTCCCGCAGGAAGCTGGGGTTGAATTGTGGAGATTGTTCCCTTCTTGGCGGTGCTGCGCAGGGCAATTATTCCTTTACCCCCGGGTGAACGCTGCGCACCCCTGTGGGTATCCGCCTGGCCGCCTGTTCCGCTGAACTGCCGTCCTCCAAGCCATTCCGAAACCACCTGGCCCGAGAGATCCACCTGCAGCGCGGTATTGATGCTAACCATTTTATAGTTTTTCCCAATTACGTACGGGTCATTGGTAATATTGCCCTGCTGGAATTCTATACCGGGATTCAGGTCTATAAAACGGTAGAGCCTGTTTGTTCCCAGGGCAAAGGTCCCTACCATTTTCCCCGGCCAGAGGGTTTTTTTCTGTCCTGTTATCGCTCCCGCTTCAAAAAGGTCCACCATTCCATCTGTAAACATTTCCGTATGGATCCCGAGATCCTTTTTGTTCTTCAGGTTGCGGGCTATAGCATTGGGGATACCTCCGATACCCAGTTGAATTGTTGAGCCATCTTCAACCAGTTCTGCGATGTGGTCTCCTATGGCCAGGTCGGCTTCAGTCGGGTCTGTGGGAGGCAGTTCTACCAGTTCCTCATTATTCTCCACAATACCATCAATCTGACTGATATGGACCTGGGTATCTCCCATGGTCCTGGGCAGACTTTCATTTACCTCCAGGACAACAAACCTGGCTTTTTCCACCATTATTTTTTCGTACGTTACTCCGAGAGATAAAGAAAAGAAACCGTTTTCATCCATTGGGGCAGCGGTTCCCCAGAAAAAATCAATTTGGTCCTTTTCTGACTTTTTCTGACCGGCCTCGTGCAGGTTGTTGGGGAGGTGAGTAGCCATCTTTTCCGGGTAATATTTCCTTTCCCAGGGACCAAAAAACCAGCTTTCATTCAATATATGTCCCCTGAGGGAGGGGTCCATAAATCCATAATCCCTCATCAATAGGCAGGTGCAGATTCGAACACCCTTCAGTTCCCTGGCTTTACGGGCCAGATTTTTCAATAGGGCGGGCGGTTCAGATGCCGCCATAGCCGCCACTATTGTCTGATTGTCCTTAACCATATCTACAGCTTTTTCGGGCTGCATCAGGCGATGTAAGTATTCTTTTTGCAGGTCCATTGATGTCCTCCTTCCTATCCCCAATTAATTACCTGGGCATTCCAGGCATAGCCAACCCCTGCAGAAACCATTACAACGGTACTGCCTTTATGAATCAATCCACTCTCCAGCCCAAGCTCGAGAGATAAAATCTGATCGTGCTGGCCGATATGTCCGTAATCTTCCAGATAAACTGACTGGTTTTCTCTAAGCCCCAGGCTCTGCAGGATAAACTGGTGAGCAGAACGCTTCATGTGAAGAAGGGCCAGATAGTCTATATCCTTCCGGGAAAGACTGCTCCTTTCCAGAGCCAGATCTATCGCTCCGAGGAAATTTTGCATTGAAACATCTTCCAATCGCTCTTTCATCCATTCTGGTTCCATTACATCGAGGAAATGCCTTTTGTTTCTAACTCCCTCTGGAGTTAGAGGTTCCCGGGTTCCCCCAGCAGGAACAGCAACAGTTGTGGTCAGGGTGCCGTCATCGAAAAAAGCCGAGCCAAGAATCTGATTGTAATCACAGTTTTCCTGCAGAACCGCAGCAGAGGCACCCGCACCCAGGTTGTACATGAATCTGACCCGGGGATTCTGGTAATCTATCAGGTCACCATTGCGATAACCCCCGGCCAGCAAAACTATTTTGATATCGGGATCGGCAACGATCATATCCCGGGCTACCTTTAAAGCCAGGATTGTTGTCCCGCAGCGCAGGGCCAGGTCGTAAGCCCAGGCATTTTTTGCTCCTAAATCTTCTTTCAACTTAATTCCGGCGGTCCAGAGAGGATAATCCTTGTATTCATCGCCGGTCCAGATAACCAGATCGATATCTTCCGCGGAAACACCTGCTTTATCCATTGCTTTCCGGGCAGCCTTTAAAGCCATTGTTGAGCAGTGATCGTCCGGTCCGGGAATGGGTTTCTGCCGGACTCCCAGCTTTTGTTCAATTACATCTACGGGAAGCCCGGTTTTTTCAGCCAGGTCTTCCTTGGTCATTACCTTATCGGGGATATAAGTCCCCCAGCCAATCAAGCCAGCATGTTTGGGAGACAAATCTATCAGCTCCTCTCTACAGGCGAAAAATAATGGTGCTCATTGTATAACCCACACCCGAGGCGGTCAGGGCAACCAGGTCGCCCTCTTTTACCCGACCTTTTTTCCGGGCATCGTCCAGGGCCATAATAATGCAGGCGTTACCCGTATAACCGTATTCACCCATCACATTATGGGTCTTTTCAAAAGGAACTCCTAAATTCTCACAGGTTTGCTTAATTGCGCTCCGGTTAATCTGGGTAAAAATATAACAGTCGATGTCTTCTTTTTTCAGGTCTGCTTTTTTTAAAGCTTCTTCTATGATAATGGGCCAGTAATCGGGATTTCGATTAATCAAATCCCGGCGGAAAAAAGTAAGGTTGGGGGGAACCTCCCCCTTACCCTCAATTCGCTCCACCGTAGCAGGAAAACGGGTCCCACCTACATAAATCCCCAAACTGTCCCAGTGTTTTCCATCGCTAATATAATGTGAAGATAAATAACCCCTTTCTCCCTGGCTTGCCCTATAAACACAAGCCCCCGCGCCGTCAGAAAAAATAGCAAAGAATTTACCCTTTTCCATGGGAGCAAAAGGAGTCATGGCGTACACAGAAATAACCAGGACATTATTCATGCTTCCACTCCTGATCATGTTAACCGCAACTTCAGAAGCAGCTATAAAACCAGTGCAGGAAGAATTGATATCAAAAAATGTTGCTTCCCAGCGCATTCCCAGTTCTCCTGCAACGGAGGCCGAAGACTGGGGACTGATAATATCAGGAGTATCAGTTGAAACTATCAAAAGGTCGATATCCTCTGCTTTTAGGCCAGCATCTTCCAGGGCTCTTTCTCCAGCCTTAACAGCAAGGTCGGTTGTGCTCTGATCATCTTCTAAAAGCCTTCTCTTTTCTATGCCCAGGGTCCCCATGAATTCGCTGATATCTTCTCCCACAATTTTGCTCGCTTCTTTGTTATCAACAACCCTTTCAGGAGCATAAAGCCCCGTTCCAGCAATATAAGCGTTTCTTCCCATTTTCATCCTCCTTCTTACCTTTCTGTTTCAGCCATAAAATCGAGGACCATTTTATTAAATACAGCAGGGTTTTCCAGCGGAATGGCGTGGCCCGTGGGCAGAATTTCCAGCCTGCTATCCTGGATATTATCGGCAATAATCCTGCTGTACTTCGGGGGTTTTAAGATATCTTCTTCTCCGGCTACCACCAGAGTTGGAGCCTCAATATCCCCCAGTTTATGGGTCAGGTCAAGCTGCATGAAAGCCCGCATAAGCCCGTTAAAGGCTCTGAACCACCGGGGGTGGACCGAGCTGGCAAAAGCTTTAATCCTGCCTTCAAACCACTCTTTTCTCTCGGCAAAAAACTCCTCGGAATAGATTAAAGGAGCTACAATTCGCAGGAAATTCTCTCCTTTTTCCAGCTCCGCTGCAGCCATCCAGGACCTGCCCATTGCTTCCAGCAGAGGATGGATTTCACTTACCGAAGCTGCTACGGTCAGGCTTTTTACCTTTTCCGGATATTCAGCTGCAAAAAGCAGGCCCACCTCTCCCCCGTAAGAGGCTCCAATAAAATGTGCCTGGCCGATCTTCAGCTCTTCCATTAGTTTTAAAAGGTGGTCACAGTGCAGGGAAAAGGAGTAACCCTCACCAGGTTGAGAGGACTGTCCCTGACCCAGAAAATCGTGGCTTATTACCATGTGCTTTTTGCCAAGGTCCTGCCTTTGAAAAGCCCAGGCTTCCGAGGTCATCATAATTCCGTTTAACAGGATTACCGGGGTTCCTTCACCTTCTACCCGGTAAAATATCTTATTCCCATCGGCAAGCTCCAGAAAAGACATGGAATCCCTCCTTTAAGGTTTGAGCTTTTGTGCAATCCATTTTAACCAGCCGCCCCTCTTTTCCAGCCACTTAGAGAAACCGGGGATGCCACCAAATATTCCGAGAGGCATAAAAACAACAATCAGGATGTATATTATCCCGAAGATAATTATCCACTGGCGGAAGTGGGATGAAAGGAAATGGGACAGGAGCCTGACCAGGGCCGCACCAAATATTGGCCCGTGCAGGGTTCCAACCCCCCCGACAATAGTCATCATCAGGACGTCTATGGTGCTCTGAATATTCAAAAGAGCAGGATAGGCGATATTGATAAACATTACATATATCGCCCCGGAAAAGGAGCCAATAATTCCGGCCAGAGTTAAGGAAAAGAGTTTGTACTTGAAAACGTTATAACCCAGCATTACCATCCGCTCTTCATTTTCCCGGATACCGATCAAAACCCGGCCGGTGGGGGAATTAATAAACCGGCGGGAGATTAGGTAAACCAGGAGTAAAAAACCCAGGGCGAAAAAGTAATAGTTCAATCTGTCGTCCAGAAAAACCGGCCTGGGGACCCGGGGCATACCATCTTCCCCACCTGTATACCGGGAAAGAGTCATAACCAGAACCCAGAAGAACTGGGCCAGGGCCAGGGTAATCATAGCAAAATAGATCCCCCGGACCCGCATTGCAAATGCAGTTTTTATCAGAGCGATCGCCGTGGCTGCTACTGCAAGTAAAATGAACATGCTGCCAAAGGAAAGCTCTGTAAATCGTGAGAAAATTGCAATGGAATAGGCTCCCAGACCAAAAAACAGGGCATGCCCAAAGGATATCAGGCCTGTAAAACCCAGAAGCAGATCATAGCTCAGAGCAAAAGCGGCAAAGATAAAGATGGTTATCAAAAGGGAAAGCCAGTAGGGTTGATAGGAAACGAATGGATAAAGAATCATTCCTCCGACCAGGATAATAATCCAGATATTTCTCTGCAAGAAATGGAGAATTTTTTTAACGTCCACCGGCCACCCCTCCTCTGCCAAATAGTCCCTGGGGTCTTACCAGAAGAACCAGGGCCATCAATACAACATTAAAGGCCATCGCTGCCTGCGGCAGGTAGAATCCGCCGAAGGAATTTATCAGCCCAATCAAAAGGCTGCCGGCCACTGACCCACCAAAACTTCCTATACCTCCGACTACAACAGCTATTATTGCAACCAGGATATTATCCATGGCAATTTCAGGATAAACACTTAAGAAAGGACCGGAAATCACCCCACCGACTGAAGCCAGGCTGACCCCCAGAGCAAAAGTGAATGTAAAAACCTGCTTGATATTAATTCCAAAGGACTGGACCATTTCCGGATTTTCAACCCCGGCTCTAATTGTAATTCCCAGCCTGGTTTTATTTAAAAACAGATAAACTATAACCAGGACAACCAGCCCAAAACCAACAATAAACATCCTGTAATAGGGCAGAATAATATCTCCAAGCATAAAACTCCCTATCAAATAATCCGGCCGGGGAAAGCGCAGTATTGTCGGCCCCCAGATAATTTTCACCAGTTCATTCATTACCAGCATCATTCCCAGAGTTAGGAGCAGCAACTGGACCCTGTTACCAAAAAAGGGCCTAATTGCAATTCTTTCAACCAGGCCACCGCAAACAAAGCCAAAAAGAAGCCCTCCTAAAATAGCCAGGACAAAACTATCTGTTGCCAGGTATATACTGCGTCCCACATAGGCCCCGAACATGAAAAATGACCCGTGGGTAAAGTTTACAACCCGCATCAACCCAAAAATCAGGGAGAGGCCGGAGGCGATAAGAAAAATCAGCATCCCATGGGCTAGCCCATTCAATAAAAGATGGAAAAATAAAGTATCAAACAATTGCCGTCACCTGCCTTCCCTAAACTGAAACCCCCAGGTAGCGTTGTTTCAGCTCAGGCTTGTCTTCCAGATCCTGCATCTGCCCCTCGTGGACACAACGCCCCTGATCAATAATATAGTAATTATCGCCGATCTGCTTTGCCATGTTGTAATTCTGTTCAACAAGCAATATGGGCAGTTCCTTTTTTAGCTCAGATATGGCCTCGGCAACCCGGTCAACTATTATCGGGGCCAGACCACTTGAAGGTTCATCGATTAATAACAGTCGGTTTTTGCTTACCAGGATTCTGGCCAGAGCCAGCATCTGCTGCTGTCCGCCGGAAAGGGTCCCAGCCTGCTGCTTGGTTGCCCTCTTCAGATCCGGGAACAGCTCAAAAACCTTCTCCAGACGTCTATCCATTTCTTTGACCCCATCCCGGGCTGCTACTTTTAAATTTTCATAAACAGTTAAGCCGCTAAAAATCCCCCTGTCTTCGGGCACATAACCAATTCCCAGCGAACCGATCCGAAAAGGTGCCCAGCCATTGATCAAATCCTCATCAAACCTGATCTCGCCACTGGAAGGCGGGTTGAAACCAAGGATGGTCCGCAGTGTTGTTGTTTTTCCGGCACCGTTTCTTCCCAGGAGAACTGTAACCCCTTCCCGCGGGACCTGAATAGAGATCCCTTCCAGAATATGGAAATCATGAATGTGGGTATTAACATCATTTAACTGCAGCAGGGGATTCATTCGCCGCCACCTCCTCCCAGGTATGCTTTCTGAACCTCTTCGTTGTCCATAATTTCCTGGGGTGTTCCCTCGGCCAGGATCCGACCCCGGTTTAAAACTGTAATCCGATCTGAAATAGCTGTTACAACATCCATCCGGTGTTCCACCAGAATAATGGTCTGGGCACCTTCTGATTTAATGTCCTCAATCAAATTTGTCAGTTCGGGGAGTTCTTCTGTGGAAATTCCTGCCGTAGGTTCATCCAGGAGGAGCAGTTTGGGGTCCCGGGCCAGGGCTATGGCAACTTCCAGTTTCCGCTTATCACCCTGGGGCAGGCTCAAGGTGGGTTGAAGTTCTCTCCCCTTTAAACGGACTTTTTCCAGGATGGAATACGCTTTTTCTTCATACCAGGGAAATTTTTTATAGTGCTGCCAGAATTTAAAATTATCCTCCCCGGCGGACTGGCAGGCCAGCCGAACATTTTCCAGGACGGTCAGGCGGGGAAAAATATTGGTAATCTGGTAAGACCTCCCCAGCCCCATTTGGGCCAGCTTGTGGGCCGGGTAACCCGTTACTACCCGCCCCCGGAAAAATATTTTCCCTGCCGTTGGCCGGAGGGTGCCGCTGATCAGGTTAAAAAAAGTTGTTTTCCCTGCCCCATTGGGGCCAATTATGGAAATAAGGCCCCCTTCGTTGACCTTAAAATCGACACCGTCAACAGCTTTCAAGCCGCCGAAATGTTTTTTTAAATTTTGAGTTTCCAGTAGGACTTCTGCTGCTGCCACAGGCTTCCTCCTTTCTTAAAGGAAGGGCCGGTTAAAAAAACCGGCCCTTTTTTTACTTAATCTCCAACGGTTATTGGAGGAGCAGTGTCTTCAAGAGACATCTCCATCAGCAGAACAGGGACGGGATAGTCATATCCCTCAACCTTCTGCATCTCAACAACGTACATGTGCTGCAGGGCCTGGTGGTCTTCTGGACGGAAGATCATTTTGCCTTTGGGAGTATCAAATTCCATGCCCCTCATTGTTTCAATCAGGGTATCGGTGTCAATTGTTCCAGCAGTTTCAATGGCTTGAATAAGTGCAACTGCTGCGGCAAATGCATCGGGAACAAAGAGATCGGGAGGTGTTCCGTAGCGTTCGGTGTATTTCTCAACCAGCCAGTCGTTGATTTCATTGTCAGGCAGGGTGTGGAAATATTTCATCATTCCCTGGGCTCCAATAATGCTGTCGCCCATTGCCCGCAGGGCAGGAATATCGCCAAAACCACTGGTAATTGCCATATAATCATAGAGATTGTACTCGTCGATCTGGTCAAACAGCTGAATACCTCCGGCGCCTGCCCAGGCAACAACTGCTGCATCCGGACGATCCTGCATCAAACGAAGCAGGTAGGGAGTAAAGTCAGAAGCATCTGGGGCCACAAAAATTTCATTGATTATGGTCCCGCCTTCTCCTTCAATTGCCGCGCGCCATGCTTTTGCAGTATCACGGCCCCAGGCACTATCCGGAACAAAAATCACAAACTCTTCTCCAATTTCCCGGGCCGCGTATACCCCACCGGTTAAAGCGTCCTGGGTGGTGGTTGAAGCAGTCCGGAAGGTATAACGGTTCCAGTTAGCACCAGTTATGCTGTCAGCAGCAGCAGGTGCAACCATGAAAATTCTTTCATATTCCAGTGCAACGTCCTGAATAGCCAGGGCAACTGCGCTGCTGGCAGTACCCTGAAGGAAATGGACTCCATGGCGTTCAATCAATTCACGGGCTTTGGTTACACCCGTTCCCGGGTCCATTCCGCTGTCCTCAGTCAGGATTTCAATGGGACGACCAAGAACCTGATTGGTTCCCCCGGTGGCATACTCGATACCCAGTTCAAATCCACGGATCTCCATGGTCCCATAATATTCCAGGGGACCGGACATTGAGGTAACAATACCGATCTTGATTGGTTCTTCAGCCAGGACAGTAAAGCTCATTCCCGCCATTAGAAACACCATTAGAGACAGAACCAAGATTTTCTTCATTACATATCCTCCTCAATCTTTTTTTTGCCCTGCATTCGGGCAATGGCCTCCAGGGCCTTTTTCCGGTTGGGAAACGTATTCCCTTCAATACCATTATCCGGAGAGGTAGTCTTGATGGTTACACGGGCCAGAGCACTGCTACTGTAACGAACCGTTCCCTTAAAATATTTCCTGTACATTTCCCGAATCACCTGGCCGTATCGTTCCTTCAGTTCATCTTCGACCTGAAACCCCTCATAATTTACTAGGGCATAAACTTTTTGATCCATTGGCCCCACAATTTCCACCAGAGAACTTTTCATTTCCTCTATTTGCTGGGCTCGCTCAATGGCTAGGTGGGAAAAATCGATTTCCAGTATATTGGTTTTGGGGTTATAGTGCATCCGGTCGCGCATTTAACCTACCTCCCTTACAGGACCAGACCTCCGTCTACCTGCAGGACCGCTCCATTGACAAATGAAGCCTGATCAGAAGCTAAATACAGGAAAGCATTTGCAATGTCTTCTGGTTGTCCCAGTCTGCCCAGTGGGGTCTTGTCTTTCATCCTGTTGAGAATTTTTTCCGGGACTTTCTCAGTCATCGGAGTAGCGACAAAACCCGGGGCAACAGCGTTAACCCTAATCCCTTTCTTGCCAAGTTCCTTGGCCCAGGTTTTTGTCATTCCAATAACTCCTGCTTTTGTTGCAGAGTAATTGGTCTGCCCAACATTCCCATAAACACCAACAACAGAAGAGGCGTTAATGATTACCCCTTCCTGCCTTGCCATCATTTTCTGGGCTACAACTTTACTGCAGTTAAATACTCCGGTTAGATTTACATCCATTACCTTCTGCCAGTCTTCGAGAGACATTTTTGTTAGGAAACCATCCCTGGTAATTCCAGCGTTATTGATCAGGATATCAATATCTCCCAGTTGATTTTCTGTTTCTTCCAGTGCTTTTTCAACTTCTTGAGCTTTACTGACATCAACCTTGTAAAAAAATGATTTGCCTCCATTTTTTTCAATGTGGTCGGCAACCTCGGCCCCAGAATCATCGAAATCCCAGATTGCCACCCTGGCCCCTTCTCTGGCAAAAACGAGTGCTGCCTCACGGCCTATTCCGCTGGCTCCACCTGTTATTATGGCGACTTTTTCGTGCAATCGCATAAACCGCCCTCCTTTATTTAGACATATTAACCTATCGCTGCATAGAAATAATAATATATTATTGTTACAATCCGGTTACAAACCGATGACAATTTTCAGTTATCCTTTTTCTGTAAGATGAGGCCAGTAACGGCGGGGAACCAGATTGTTCTGCCTTTTGCGGTTAATTCTTCCCGGAACCGAGAGCGCCTTGAAATGTTCTCGCCAAAGTTTTTGAATTTCCTCTTCTGCAATATCTTCAGGGAACTTGATTGGGGGAAGGGGTTTTATTTCCCAATCTTTTTCCCTGCCCAGGACAGCCATTTCCCGATCTAAATCATGGATCACCCACTGGTGGTTTGCCTGCCTGGAGGCAAAATGCGGTGCCAGAAGGCCAATAATGTTATACTTTGGTCGAATGGAAGCGTAAAAATAACCGGATTCTACCTTCCTGAAACGGACGAACCCGAGCATCCTGACTTTCTCTCTTGTAACCCCCTGGCATAACTCCCCAACTCTATGGGCAAAAACCGCCTCTTTTCTTTTAAGTTTATGTAAAAAATCAAAAACCAGGTTCCCCGTCCCCTCCTCTTCCGCCAGATAGGCATAGAGAACAGGGCGGTAAACCGGTTCGGGAAAATCAAAAACCAGTTTTTTCTTGAACTCTAAAGCAAAGTCCAAATCAGCTTTTACCTTTTGGGCAGTTCCAAAAAGAGAGGGCCTATATTCATCTTCAGACCAGATTTGAATCTCTCCCTTCTCTGTCAGGGCTTTACCCAGGACCGTCAAAAAACCGGGAAAGGAACCGTCATAAACCAGTTCTTTCAAAATCTCTCACCTCCAGGTGGGGCAAATAGCCGGGGTTGGCGGGGTCTGCTAACGGGCATGGTTAGAAACGGCCTTATATGGTCCGGGTCACTAGGAAGTCCAGGAATTCTTCGGCCCCCACAGGTAACGAAAAAGCAGGCCCTTTTCATTATTATTCCCAGTTTTTTCAGGTGGGAAAAATCAAGGGTTCGTTCTTTGCGGGCTTTTATTATCCTGCGGGCTGAAACCGGACCAATTCCGGGAATTTTCAATAATTCCCGGTAAGAAGCCTGATTTACCTCAACTGGAAAGAACCAAAAATTGCGGAGAGCCCAGGCAGATTTTGGGTCAAGTTCTGTTTCCAGGTCATTCTGACCGGGGGGAATTATTTCATCAAAGGAAAAGTGGTAGAAACGAAACAGCCAATCCGCCTGGTATAACCGGTGTTCTCTGAGCAGGGGAGGATTTTGAACTCCAGGGATGTAGCGGGGGTCCCCCGTAGGCATGTAGGCAGAATAGAAAATTCGGCTCAGGGAAAACTTACCGTAAAGGTAGCTGGCAAGGCTTATGATCTCCCGGTCACTTTCCGGCGACGCTCCAATAATTAACTGGGTGCTCTGCCCTGCCCCAAGAAATCCCTTTTCTTCCCGGCGATTTTTCTCCAAAAAATGCATGGGGTTAAAAATATCAGCGGGTTTTTTCTGAGGAGCCAGTTTTTTCAGCGATTCAGCACTGGGCAGTTCAATATTTACGCTCATCCGGTCGGCAAAATAGCCGGCTTTTTTCAGTAAACTCTCGTCAACACCGGGGATCCCCTTGAGATGGATATAGCCAGGGAATTTGTATTCTTCTCTTAAAATCTTTACCGAAGCAAGCATGGTTTCCATTGCCTGAGCGGGGCTACCCCTGACTGCAGAACTCAAAAAAAGACCCTCAATATAATTTCTCCGGTAGAAATTTACAGTCAATTCAGCAATTTCCCTGGCCGATAAAGAAGTCCTGGGCCCATCAGTGTCAGTCCTGTGCACACAGTACCGGCAATTATAAATACAGTCATTGGTTTGCAAAATTTTTAATAATGAAACACACCTTCCGTCCTCCGTCCAAGAGTGGCAAATTCCCATGCTTCCCCCAGCCTTTTTTCTCCTGCTTCCGCTGCTGACACACGAAGCGTCATAGCGAGCACCGGCAGTAAGAATTTTTAGCCGATCAACAAGTTCCACCCTTAATCCCCCCCTAAGAACGCTTTGGTTAAATTATAGCATACAAACGTTCCTAGAACAAATGTTCCCAAATAAAAGAAACTCTCCTTCGCAGAAGAGCCTCTTCCAAATACTATTTTTTCCTTCTTAAAGTGGGCAACTAAAAGCGAACTCCCAGACCCGCACTAAAGTGGAACCCATCTGATTTGAACCTTTCATCTCTTATTTCTTCATCCTCAATATACCAACGGTTCCTGCCCAGGGTAAAGGAATATCCTCCCTGAATATGACCAATAATTGGACCGACAAGGCGAAAACGAGCGTTAATTTGGGGTTGGAAAAAATAAAAGGGTTGGCTTAAATTTGAACTTACGGGTTCCTGCCAGGGATTATTCACTTCTCCCGTTTGGGGTTGGGTAAATAACAATTTAACCCGGTGAATTCCCCGGCCTGCAGCTGCCCCCAGAGCCAGGTCCAAAAGGGAATCAGAATAAACTGACTTTTCTATTAGAATACCGCTCATTTCCACCTCGTAAGTAATTTTTCTAAAATCTTCTCCTGACCCCACTGCTTTGTTCTGGCTTCCGTGAGTTTTTACCCACCCCCCTCGCCAGTAATCACCAAAACCAAAAACGTAATTCCACCGGCGAATCAGCATTCCTCCCCCAAGATCCGGGAAATCTTCAGGAATTCGTTCGTTTAAATTCTCGACTTTTAGCAGATTTAAATATCCAAGCCCATAATTGTAATAAAAACGGGCAGGGCGGATTAGCTCGGGAAATAAAATTTCAATTCCAACTTCACTGTTATCAATCTCTTCCTGTCCCGTTGTTTGCTCCTCTTTATTAAATTCATCCCCGTTAGCGAGGACAAAACCCGAAAAAAGAAAAACAAAAATAAAAAAAATTATGCAGACTGGTTTAAAATGGCAAGCCAAACTTTTCCCTCCTTTCCCCTATCCAGGGATTTTATTCTTTTACAATTAAACATTATTCTACCAGAAATTATAAAAGAAAGAAACTTTTCCCTTGTAAAAAACATTAAATTTTTCTCTAAACCAAAATGTTAAAAAAAAGTAACTTTTAAAGGAAAAAAGTTGTGCTTGTTCAAATTAATAAATAATAACTTTTACTAATTAACGTAATACTTTTTGACTTTAAAAGGAAAATGTATTAAACTGTAGAAAATAATAATTAAAAGCCAGAAAATCCCCGGGGAGGGGTTTGAGAAATATGGGGCAAAACAAAATAATTTTCTCCAACATTTTGGCTTTTTTCCTTGTTTCACTTCTGTTCCTTACAGGTGGACTGGAAAACCTGGAAAACCTGCTAATAGACCTCAGCCATCGGTTGAACTCTCGCCCAGAGTACTCTGAAAACTCCCCAATAACCATTGTTGCAATTGACGAGACTTCAATGGAAGAATTCCCCAGGTGGCCCTGGCCAAGGAGCATTCTGGCCCAGGGAGTTGAAAAAATTTTCGCTTCTGGTGCCAGAAGTATTGGAATCGATATACTTTTCCTGGATGAAAGAGAAGGGGACGAGGAACTGGCAGGCGCCATGGAAAAAGGATCCACTTATCTCCCCATGTCACTTAACCTGGGCCTCCTGCGCCGAATCCGCCAGGAAACCCCACTTGTCCGGGATATTAATTTCCCTGTATCCCTCCTTGCAGAGAAAGCTGCAGGAATCGGACACGTAAATTATCTGGCAGACCGGGATGGGATTATCCGCCGCTTCCCTTTTGTGGACGATCATAAAGCCTGGTTTCAATTAATTGCAGAAGAACTTGTTGAAAACGAAAGCTGGGAGGAGCTTTCCTTCCAGAACACTTATATTCGCTTTTCCGGACCAGGAAACCCATTTCCCACGGTTTCTTTTAAAGACCTTTTTTCCGAAGATTTTGATGGTACTCTTCTAGAAAACCGGATAGTTTTGATCGGCAGCACTGACCCAACCCTGGGAGATTTAATCATGACTCCATTTGCCAACCACGGGTTTATCCCGGGAGTAGTATTAGGAGCTCACGCCATACAAACCCTTTCCGAGGGTCAGGAAATTATCCGTTTAAATATCTGGATTGTCCTCAGTATTTTTGCCTTTCTTTATCTTTTTAACTGGTTTTTCTTCAACCGGAGTAATTTCAGAACCAACTTGATATTTTCTCTGGCCCAACTCACCATAATTATCGTTTTTGGCCACCTTTTATTTTCTTCTGGATACCTATTAGACCGGGTCCCCCTTCTTTTGGGGGTAACCTTACAGAGCACAATTCAGCTTTATGACCAGATTATTCGGGGTGAAACCAGGCAGAAAAAACTAAAAAATCTTTTCCAGCGCTACCTGCCTCCGGAAATAGTTGAAAGAATAACCACCAATCCTGAAATGGTAAATCTGGAAGGAGAAAGCAAAGAAGTCGTAGCTCTTTTTGTGGACCTCAGGGGCTTTACTGTCTGGTCGAGTGGGCGAACTTCCCAGGAAACTGTAAAAACGCTAAATATTTTTTTCCGGATTGTTACCGATGCAGCAATGGAGCATGGAGGGACTCTGGACAAATTTCTCGGTGACGGTGCCTTAATTATCTTTGGAGCACCCCTGCCCCTTGAAAATTCCCTGGAGCAAGCTCTTGAAGCAGTAGCTGAAATTCAAAAAAAATTAATTGAAATAGATTTTCCTTTACCGCTGGGAGCAGGCCTGGAAATTGGGGAGGTCATCGCAGGCAATATCGGGTCGGAAAAAAGGCTGGAATATACTGTGATCGGGTCCCCGGTAAACACCGCAAGCCACCTTGAAGAACGCGCCCGACCGGGAGAGCTAATTTTGGGACCTGCAGCTGCCCGGAAGTACGCAGGTAGGAAAGAAAATCAACTGGCAATTAAAATAAAGGAACTGGGGAAGTGAAATTATGAAGAAAAAAGTTTT
>SKTZ01000149.1 GCA_007122335.1 Bacillota bacterium | reverse complement strand
TTTAAATTAATCCCGTAATATTCTGCTGCTTGCTCGGCGCTTTTTCTTCTTCTCTCAAATTCCCGGTAAGGATGAATATTGGGGTTATAAAAATATCCCTTAAGGGAAAATTCTTCTCGTAAAATTTCCAATGGATATGTTGCACATGGACCACAACAAATGTGCAGTAAAAGGCTTTTCTTACTCATCAAATAATCCCCGCTTTCCCTCCTGGGGAACCTGCAGGCCCAGGTGTCGATAAGCCTGGGGGGTTGCTATCCGGCCCCGTGGTGTCCGCTGTAAAAGTCCTGCCTGCAGCAGAAAGGGCTCGTAAACGTCTTCAACTGTTTCAGTTTCTTCGCTTATTGCAGCGGCAATTGTTCCCAGTCCAACCGGGCCGCCATCGAATTTATTAACAATAGTTCGCAGAATTTTTCGATCCAGACCCTCCAGTCCCAGGTGATCAACTTCCAGTTGATCCAGGGCTTTCTCCGCTATTTCCGGGGTGATTATTCCATCACCTTCAACCTGAGCAACATCACGAACTCTTTTTAAAAGCCTGTTGGCTACGCGAGGGGTCCCCCGTGATCTGGAAGAGATTCGAGTTAAACCTTCAGCCTCTGCTTCAATTTCCAAAACCCGGCACGACCGTTCCAGAACCCTTTCAATTTCTTTTGTTTTGTAATAATCAAGACGGGAAAGAATTCCGAACCTGCTCCGCAGGGGAGCAGTTAAAAGCCCCTCCCTGGTAGTGGCCCCTACCAGAGTAAAGGCTGGAATATCCAGCTTGAGGGTCCGAGCACTTGGCCCTTTTCCGATTACAATATCCAGGGCAAAGTCTTCCATTGCGGGGTAAAGAATCTCTTCAACAATCCGGGGAAGCCGGTGGATTTCGTCAACAAAAAGAATATCTCCCGGCTGTAAATTGGTTAAAATAGCTGCCAGGTCACCCGCCCTCTCCAGAGCAGGGCCAGATGTACTGCGGAGATTAACCCCCATTTCCTGGGCAACAATATGAGCCAGGGTAGTTTTCCCCAGTCCGGGAGGACCACACAAAAGTAGATGGTCCAGGGGTTCACCCCTTTCTCGGGCCGCCTGGATAAAAACCTTGAGATTCTTTACTACACCTTCCTGTCCGATATACTCGGCAAAATTCTTCGGACGCAGAGAATTTTCTATTTCCCGTTCCCCCTGCAACGGAACGGGAGAAACTATTCTTTCTTCCATGTTTTTTTCCACCTCAATCTCTGCCTAAAATCTGAAGGGCTTTTCGCACCTGTTCAGATAAATCGCCCTGCTTGGTGTCCATTGCCGAAATTGCCCTCCGAACTTCATTTCGCGAGTAACCCAGAGCTTCAAGGGCGGTGTAAAGCTCTCCAGAAGTACTGTCTGAAGCTCCTACACCTTCCCGCTCGGGTAATTTACCCCTTAACTCAAATACCAGCCTTTGGGCTGTCTTTTTCCCAATTCCATTTACCCTGCATAACTGTTCGAGATCCTCATCGGCAATAGCTCGATGAAGTTCTTCTACAGGAAGGGTAGAAACAATTTCCAGGGCAGCTGCGGGACCGATCCCGCTTACCCTTAATAGTAATCTAAAAGAGTTTAGTTCTGCCCGGTCAGTAAAACCAAAAATTGTCCAGCTATCTTCCCGGACGTAGGTGTGGGTAAAAATTTTCACCTTTTCTTTACCCGAAGGAAGTTCCTGGATGAGAGAGCGACTGGGACGAACTTCATAGCCAACTCCTCCCACATCTATTACAACCCATTCTTCGTCCCGGTAGGTTAAATACCCTTCAAGGTGACCGATCATAGCGATTCCTCCATTTTCCTGCGCAAACGATGAACCTGCATGTGGCAAATGGCTACAGCAAGTGCATCTGCGGCATCATCCGGTTTTGGAATTTCTTTAAGCTGGAGAATTGATTTGACAAGGGACTGCATCTGCTTTTTGTCTGCCTGTCCATAGCCAGTTATGGCTTTTTTTATCTCAAGGGGGGAATATTCAAAAACTTCCAATCCATTCTGGGCGGCAGCGAGAATAATCACCCCGCGAGCCTGACCTACCTGAAAAGCAGTTTTAACATTCTTGCTGAAAAAAAGCTGCTCCATGGCCAGGTTGCAGGGTTTATATTTTTTAATTAATTCGTTTGTCCTTTCATGAAGGGAGTACAATCTTTCGGGCATATTCTCTTCACTGGAGGTTGACAAAACACCATATTCCTGGCAAACCAGGCGATTATCTTTTTCTTCTACCAAACCATAACCCATAGTTGCCAGGCCAGGATCGATCCCAAGGTACATTTTACCCTCTCCCATCAACCTATTCACTAACTGCTTCCATTATTTCTTCAGGAATATCAAAGTTGGAATAAACTTCCTGGACATCATCATGGTCTTCCAGTGCTTCCATAAGCCGGAGAACTTTTTTAGCAGCTCTTTCATCGAGAGCAACAGTATTCTGGGGGATCATGGCTATATCCACTGAACTAAGAGTTATCCCTTCCTCTTCAAGTCCTTCTCGAACGTTCTCCAGGTCTGCAGGAGAAGTATAAATGGTATAAATCCCGTCTTCCTCTGTAAAATCTTCTGCGCCGCAATCGATAGCCAGGAGCATTAACTCTTCCGCATCGGCGCCTGCTTCATCTGGGTTAATTATTATCTGACCCTTTCTACTGAACATCCAGGAAACACAACCCTGCTCACCAAGGTTTCCACCATTTTTGGTTAAAATATGGCGTATTTCTGAAGCAGTTCGGTTCCGGTTATCACTCATGAGTTCAATATAAAGGGCAACTCCTCCAGGCCCATAACCTTCATAAATGAAGCTTTCATAATTAAATCCTTCCAGATCACCGGTTCCTCTTTTTATGGCGCGGTCAATATTATCATTCGGCATATTATTGTCTTTCGCCTTTTGGATAGCAAGTCTCAACTCGGAATTGGTTTCCGGATCACCGCCTCCCTGTCTTCCGGCAACAGTAATCTTCCGGCTCAACTTGGAAAAAATTTTCCCTCTTTTTTCATCTTCTTTGGATTTTTTATGTTTTATATTCGCCCACTTGGAGTGTCCGGCCATAGGGTACCCCCCTTGTTGAATTTTAATTAAACTAAAGGTTCCTGGCAGTACTGCAACTGCAGAATGGTCGGTAATCTACGCTTAAAGTCGGTTTTTCGGACCATATTAACCACTTTTTCAGCTTTTTTTTCGCTGAAACCCGCCCGGATTATTTGGGCAAGAGTCTGCTTTTTTTCAATATACAAATAAAGGATCCTATCAATCTCCACATAAGAAATTCCAATTTCCTCTTCATCTGTTTGCCCCTGCCACAAATCAGCAGTTGGGGCTTTTTTTATTATCCGTCCGGGGATTCCCAGGCCTTCAGCCAGCTCGCGAACTTGGGTTTTATATAGATCCCCCAGTGGTTCAAGGGCGGCAGCCATATCTCCCCACATTGTAAAATAACCCAAAACCCACTCGGTCTTGTTGCTGGTTCCCAGGACCAGGTAATCCATTTTTTGAGCCCAGTCATAAAGAATTGTCATCCTTTCGCGAGCAGCTTTATTGCCAATTCTCAAAAGATCTGCATTCTGATCCCATTTTTGGTAATAAGCATCGATCTGGGGTGTAATGTCAATCTGTTCATGCCTTATTCCCAGTTCATCAACTATTAATGAAGCGTCTTTTAAACTCTGGGGATCTGTGGTTTTATAAGGTAGAATTAAACCAAAAACATTGTCTGGGTTAAGAGCGCGACAGGCCAGGTAGGCAGTCACTGCTGAGTCAAGCCCTCCCGAAATCCCAAGAACAACGCCCTTTGCTCCCGCTTTAGAAATATAATCCTTTATAAACTGGGTGGCCAGGTCAATATTCCTCTCGTTTTTCATTGGGTTCCCTCCCCGATAAATAATAAGACTCACTGAAGTGAGCCTTATCCACAGGTCCCGCAGGACCCCTTCTGACAGGTAGTTGGACAACTTTTATTACCCGGACCTCCCGGGACCGCAAAGGTGGAAAGGATTTTTTCACAGTCTTTTCTCCCGCAGGTGGGGCAGGTTACCTGTTCGCCGTTTCCATTTACCAACTCCTCGAAAATCTGATCACATTTACTGCATTTATACTCATAAAGCGGCATCTTCATCCCTCCACAGAAATTATAACTCATAATCCCGGGAGCGGTCAAGTTAAGCAATTTTTAATAGTTCTTTTAGAAAAGAAAAAGGCGGGATTGGCCCCGCCTTTTTCTTATAATTGGCTTCTTAGATTATCAATCAAATCTTTTATGGCCCATCTGCCATCTTCTTCCCAGAAATCAATAAAAGCTGCCAGTTCATTTTTTAATTCTTCGCGAATTTCGGGTGTCAATTGTTCAGGAGGCAAAGAATTCAAGTCCTCCAGTTCAGTCAAAACCCGAACAACTTTTTTTAGAGGATACTGGACCATCTGGTAAACATGATCAGTCATTGCTCGAACCTCCAATATAAACCTTTTCTCCAAGTGCGTCCAATTCCTTTATGATTCCTTTTAAAGTAGGTACGGCATCCTGATCCAGAAAGTTAAGGTACCCTTCTAAAACCATGATTCTGTTTTCTAAGACTCTTTCCCCTAAGTCAATGTTATGGTTTTGAACTTTTTTTGCCCGCTGAGATATTGACCGCAATCTTTTTACGACATCGAGAACATCTACTTTTCGCACTTTTTCACCTCAGTTCAATGCTTTTTAGAAGGCAGTTAAATTGTTAAGTTTTATTTAATTCGTATTATATCAAAAATTTCCGAATTTGTCATCTATGAGTTAATTAATTTCCGGAAAAATACAAAAAAAGCAGCAGGCCAGTAAGCCGAGTTCTGTTTACGGCAATCATCTATCTACGGTACCAGTTGCCTGGTACCTTTAGCGACCTTACCCGGGGAGTAGGCGGGCAACCCTTAAAACCTCCCCCTATTAGGTCTTGCTCCGGATGGGGTTTACCTGGACCCGGCCAGTCACCTGGCCAGCGGTGCGCTCTTACCGCACCTTTTCACCCTTACCTCTAAGAAGAGGCGGTTTATTTCTGTGGCACTTTCCTTGGAGTCGCCTCCACTGGGAGTTACCCAGCATCCTGCCCTGCGGAGCTCGGACTTTCCTCAGGCTATAAGCCTGCGATTGCCCGGCCTGCTGCTTTACTTTTATGATAACACCCTGTTAACAATTCCGTCAAGCTTCGTCAATTCCCATATTAGCCAGTTTATCGGCTTTTTTATTCTTTTCCCTTCTTATAAAATGGAAGGTAATCCGGGGAATTCGCTCAACAATTTTTATAGCTTTTTCATAAAGGGGAATCAGGTTCTCATGGCGGACCCTGTATTCTCCGTTCATCTGCCTGATTAAAAGCTGGCTATCGGAATAAATTTTAGCTTCCTTAACAGGGAATTTCCTCAGTTCTTCTAAGGCCCTGATCAGGGCCATATATTCAGCCTGGTTATTGGTCGTAACTCCCAAAAACCCTTTGATTTCTCGGATGGGATTTTCCTCACCATTTTTATAAATAACCACGCCCAATCCCCCTGGACCGGGATTACCCCTCGCGGCTCCATCAATAAAAACGGAAACCATCATGGCCCTGGGAGAAACAACATGCGGGAACAGCTTTCACATGTTACAATCTCCTTCCCCCCTTTCACCTGTTCCAGAACATAAGCCGAAAGGCTAACCTTGCAACCTCCACAGCTGGATCCCTCAACGGGGACAACACCTCTTAACCCGGTTCTTTCTGCCAGAGAAAGACACCTTTCTTTAAGTTTTTTTTCAATTGATCCATCCAGTTGAGAGATCTCTTCTTCCAATTGAAAAACTTCTTTTCCCAGCTGTTCTTTTTCTTCGTCGTATTCTTTTTTTACTCCCTCGTTTTTCTTCCTTTCCTCTTTGTACTGGCCGGCTTTTTTTTCTTCTTCTTCCCGGCCCTCATCAAGGTGCATCATTGTTTCCAGGATATCTTCCTCCAGCCGGGCTTCCTCTTTCTGGATCTGGGTTACCTTCATCTGTAGCTGTTCCAGTTCCTTGGCTGATTGAGTTTCTCCCTTGTAAAGCTTTTTCTCGTAATTTTTCCTTTGGGTTTC
Organism: Bacillota bacterium; assembly: GCA_007122335.1. Classification (GTDB taxonomy): domain Bacteria; phylum Bacillota; class Halanaerobiia; order B1SED10-174; family B1SED10-174; genus T1SED10-26. Next base: position 14,330 of record SKTZ01000149.1, on the reverse strand, counting down.
CACCTTTGCCGCCTGGTCTTCTTTTCGTTTTAATTCCCGACTTAATTCTGCAACCTGGTTTCTTTTTGATTCTAATTCTTTTTCCAGGGCTTCCAATTGTTCCTTTCTTTGGGCTAGTTCATACTTTTCCGGAAGATTTTTTATTTTCTTTTCTAGCTTTTTCTTTTTTAACCTGGCTTCCTGCCACTGATACAGGACCTCTAATTTTTGCAATGCTCTTCCCCCTTCTCCACTTCTTTTCAAACCTATTCTTTGCCCGCCTTGATTTTCACTGGTAATAATAGAAAAAGAGCAGGACAAAATAGCCTACTCTTCGTGGTAGTAAGGACATAACTCCCTCTGGGAAGGTATAAGTTCAACCCCGGGGAGTTTTTTCCCAAGAATATCTTTCAAGATGCCTTTACATTTAATTTCCAAATGAAAATGCCCCGGGTCAGCAATTAAAACGTCTTTCTCCTGCCCCATTTGGAACTGATGATAATCAATATCCCCAGAAACAAAAATTTCCGCTCCTTGCGCAGTTGCTTCCGGTAATAATTTGCCTCCCTTTCCGGGAACAAGGGCTAATTTTTGCCTTGAACGATCTTCTGTCCTTCCCCAGCGCAAATTGGCCCCCAACCCTTCTTCAATCATCAAATCAGCTAATTCCCTTTGTTTTAAGGGATTGGGTAAATCCCCAATAATCCCCAATCCAGAAGCGGGTTTGTTGGCCAGGGGATAAAGGTCATAGGCGAACTCTTCGTAGGGGTGAGTCTCTTCAATAGCCTGCACAACCCCACCTAAAAATCTTGCGGGTACAATTGTTTCCAGGCGTATTTCTCTTACCTCTTCTCTCTGCCCCTCCCGGCCAATAAAAGGCTGGGTTCCCTTTTGGGGACGAAAGGTTCCGCTTCCCTCTGTCTGGAAAGAGGTCTGATCATATTTTCCAATATGACCTGCTCCCCGGGAAAAAATTGCCCGGGAAACCTTTTCTTCATGTCCCTCCGGAATAAATATTACAATTTTAAACAACCGTTCCCCATCACCCTGGCCAATGGGCCTAACATTTTTTAACTGGAAAATCCGACCCCACGCCGGAGCCAGAAAATCACGGTCAAAGTTAGTATGGGTAACGAAAAGTCCCATTCCCGCCCGAATAAAAGCCCTGGAAACATCTTCTCGGCCAATAGCAAACACAGGTTTATAAAAAAGAGGGTGATGAGTTAAAACCAATTCAGCTTGCTGTTTAATCGCTTCTTTTAGGACCTCTCTGCCCGGGTCCAGAGCAAGAAGAATTCTTTCAACCTGTTCTGCTTCAGGTTCAATCTGCAAACCAACTTTATCCCCGGGTTCGCTCCTTTCCCTGGGGAACAGATTATTTAGAATTTTGATTAGTTCTTTTGCAGAAATAGCCATTGTCTTACTCCTTTATATAATTCAATTTTCCTTTCCCAGAGTTCCGCCTGGGGGTGACCTGGTTTTCTTCCTCGAATCTTCTCCAGTATGGTATTAAACTCCTGCACTTTTTCTTCCAGGTAATCCGAAAGTAAGGGAGGTTTTTTTGCTATAAGCACGGGACCGATTTCCAGTTCCCAATCAAAGTATTGCCTTTCTTCGATGGCCGGGTCAAATCTTATCGCCAAATAAAAATTACCCTTTTCCTTGCCGATTTCTTCATTGACAATAGCCCAGCCCCTTAGGACAAGCCATTTGCGAATAAAAAATACATCTCGATGTGGTTGCAGGAAAAAATGTTTGATTCCCTTTGTTTCCCGGCCGCTTTTTTTTATAATTTCCGCTATCTTTCTACCGCCAAGACCTGAAATGATTGCCTGATCCACTTCTCCTTCTCCAATGGGGTCAAACCCCCACCCCTGGCGAAGCTCAATTTTTTTGTCTAAATCCCGGCGATTGATATTTTCCTGTCCCTGTTCAAGAGGTTCCCAGGCCAGATCGGTACCAATTATTTTTTCCCCACTCCAAAACGGGTGTTGAGCCAATGAACATGGGAGCAGAGCGTGATCGGTCCCTATATCAACAGCACTGCGATAGGGCAACAACATATCCATTATCTGTTGCAAGCGAAATGGGATCACCTGTTATTTTCTCTCCTTTACTTTTAGCAAAAAAACCCCGCCAAAAGCGGGGTTTTTTAGTCGCAATGGTGGGCCCACCTGGACTCGAACCAGGGACCTACCGGTTATGAGCCGGTGGCTCTGACCAACTGAGCTATGGGCCCGTGGCTCCCCGAGCAGGACTCGAACCTGCGACTCGGTGGTTAACAGCCACCTGCTCTACCTACTGAGCTATCGGGGAATCTACATACATATTATAAGCGACCATACCTACCCCGTCAAGGGTAAAAAATGGGATTTGCTTTTTCACAAAGAAAAAAAGCAGGATCTTCCTGCTTTTTATTCCAGGTAATCTTTTAGTTTTTTGCTCCGGCTCGGGTGGCGCAATTTCCGCAGGGCCTTTGCTTCAATCTGCCTGATCCTCTCCCTGGTTACACCAAATTCACGCCCAACCTCTTCCAGGGTTCTGGGGCGGCCGTCTTCAATGCCAAACCGGAGTTCAAGAACTCTCTTTTCTCTATCGGTAAGAGTATCCAGAACTCCCCCCAGCTGTTCTTTCAATAGCATGAAAGAAGCTGCTGTTGCAGGGGCAGGAGCATCTTCATCTTCAATAAAATCACCCAGATGACTGTCTTCTTCTTCCCCGATAGGGGTTTCCAGCGAAACTGGTTCTTGGGCAATTTTCATTATTTCCCGAACCTTATCTTCAGAAATGTCCATTTCCGATGCAATTTCTTCGGGTGTTGGTTCTCTATCCAATTCCTGAAGAAGCTGCCGGGAAACCCGAACCAGTTTATTTATTGTTTCAACCATGTGCACGGGAATACGGATGGTCCTTGCCTGATCAGCAATAGACCTGGTAATTGCCTGCCTGATCCACCAGGTAGCATAGGTACTGAATTTATAACCCTTGCGGTAATCAAATTTCTCTACCGCCTTAATCAAACCCAGATTGCCTTCCTGAATCAGGTCTAAAAAGAGCATTCCCCGTCCGACATATTTCTTGGCAATACTGACCACCAGACGTAAATTAGCTTCAACAAGCTTTCTCTTGGCCTGTTCCTCACCTGCTTCCATCCTTTTCGCCAAGTCAATTTCTTCTTCGGGAGAAAGGAGTGGCACCTTACCAATTTCTTTTAAATACATACGAACCGGGTCATCCAGTTCAATACTATCAGGAATTTCTATTTCCTTTTCTTCCAATTCATTTTCCAGGATGGGATCATCGCTATCTTCAAGAACATCAATATTTTTATCAGCAAGGATTTCATATATCTGTTCAATCTGCTCTGGAGACAGCTTAAATTCACCCAGGGAATCCATAATCTCCTGGTATGTTAAGAACCCTTTTTCCTGACCTTTGGTAAGGAGGCTGGTCAATTGTTTTGTTTTTTCTTCATTTTTTTCTGGGCCCATTCTATCCCTCCTTCCTCAATCCCCGTTCTTTTTCCAGTATATCTCTATATTCCAGAAGTTTGTTATTTATCCAGAACAGGGGAAGAACACTTTTACTTTTTATTTCTTCCCGGATATTTCTCTTTTGCTGGTTAAATTTCTCAACAAGAAATCTTTCAACCAATTCATCTGTTGAGCCCTGGACTTCGTTAAAACGAAGGCGATTAACCAGTTCAACAATTTCCGGATCTTCCCCGAGTTGCAGCTCAGAGACCGTTTTCCCCGCAGCAATCAGCTGGGCAAGCTCAAAATGTTTTGGCCCCACAAAATCCTCGGGTTCAATCCGGGAAAAAAACTCTTGTTCTTCGTCTCCAGCAAGAAGCCGGGAAAGAATTTTTTCTTCAAAAATCTCCAGGGCAGAAGAACCCACCTGTTTTTTTATGGTTCTATAACCCCGCTCCTCATTTTCTTTTTTCCTGCCCTTAAGCAATTTATTCAACTCTCGTTCCAGTCCACCTGCTTCAAGATCCAATTTTTCTGCTGCATACTTTAAATACACCTGTCTTTCAATCTCATTATCTATATTCCCCAAAACCCGGACACATTCCTGCCCCGCTTCTATCCTTCCGGAAGAAGAATCAAGGTCAAATTTTTCGCAAGCCCTGTCCAGAAGGTACTCCAGGTAATTTTTACTGGTTTTAACTTTTTCTGAAAAAAAATCCAGTCCCTGTTCCCGGACCACATCATCTGGATCCATTCCCTCTTCAAGTTCAACAATAAATACCTTTAATCCTTCCTGGCGTAAAATTTCCAAGCCTCTTCTCGTTGCACTTTCTCCGGCAATATCCGAATCGTAGGCAATGTATACTCGAGAAGCAAATCTCTTTAGCAATCTGGCCTGATCCAGGGTCAAAGCAGTTCCCAGGGAAGCAACGGAATTTTCCATTCCGTGAAGATGCAGACTCAAAACATCTGTATAACCTTCAACAACAAGAACGCTATCTTGTTCGCGGATTACCTCTGCAGCCCAGTTAATACCGTAAAGGTTACGACTCTTAGAATATAGCAGGGTCTCTGGAGAATTCAGGTACTTGGGTTGATCTTTCACATCAGAAAGGAGTCTGCCCCCAAAAGCAATTGGATGATTCCGGCGGTTAAAAATGGTAAACATCAGGCGGTCGCGGAAGCGATCATAATATCCTTTGCGCCCTTTAATAACCAGGCCGGCTTCTTCGAGAAAAGCTGGTTGATAACCTTTTTTCTCAAGAAATTTAAGCAGGTTGTCCCATCCCGGGGGAGCAAGACCCAGACCAACCTTTTGTGACCAATCCAGGGGATAACCCCTTTTTTCCAGGTAATCCCGGGCTTCGGAGCCTGCTTTGGTTTCCAGGAGGATATATTGATAAAACCGGGCAACAAGACGGTAAAGCTCAAACATTAAATCCTTTTTGCGTCTGTGTGCTTTTTCCCTAGCCGGGTCACGGCTTTCCAGCTCAATCCCCTGCCGACGGGCCAGCATTTCCAGAGCCTCTTTAAAAGGAATGTTTTCAAGTTCCATCAGGAAGTTGAAAACATTGCCCCCGGCCCCACATCCGAAACAATAATAAAGATTTTTTTCGGGGCTGACAGAAAAGGAAGGGGTCTTCTCCTGGTGGAAAGGACATAAACCTTTATAATTCTTTCCTGCTTTTTTTAAGGAGACATATTCCCCAACAACTTCAACCAGGTCCACCTCTTGCAGGATTACTTCAACAGCATTATCCATAAAATCTCCCCCTGTTAATGGAGGGGTGAATTCTATTCTCCAATTTCATGCACTTCCCTCAATAACTCCTCTGCTTTTTCCTGCATCTGTTCCGGAACCTTTACTCTCACTTCCCCCAGGGGACCCTGGGTAAAGGGGTGCAGGCTTAAAACAACATCTGATTCCAGGTGGGTAGGAATCCCGTTGCTTTCCAGGAAGGATTTAACCACCTCAACCCTGAAGGCAGTGTCTTCCCAGACCTGAACCCAGCGGGTTACTTCCTTTTCCAAAAGATCACAGCGGTAGATTAGAAATCTCCGCTGGCTCTCCAGGGAAGTAATCCGTTCTTCAATAAAAACAAAGCCCGCTTTTTGTAGAGGTTCTGGGCTATACCAGGGGTCCAGGCCATCACCCCTGGGTGCAGCTTCGATATACCTCCAGTAATTATTGCGCGCCCATTCCTTCCATGCTGAAATTAATTCAGCAGCAAGTCCTTTATCCCTTTTATTTTCATTAACCCAGAAACACCCCATAACCAGGGTTTCCTGGTTGAAGTAATCATCGACCGCCCTTATCCAGCCGATCCGTCTGGCTTCTTCCTTGGGGAAAAAAGTTAACCAGCCCAGGGCCTTTCGCCGGGTAAGAGCTACAAGACCAGCGGCTCCATATTTTTTTACCAGATATTGATAAAAATCCCTTCTTTCTTCACGTCTTTCCTGAATCCAGTCCAGATGAGTTTCAGAGCCTTCTGGAAAACCCGGGGGAACCTCTTCTATGGGCCGAAAATCCAGGCAGGGAGAATAAAGACGATCCAGGTTTTCCTGATCAATTGGAATAATTTTCATTCACTAGACCCTCCCACTTCCCTGATCTTTTCCAGGAGTTCTTCTCTATCGGTACTGGCCCGCCCCAATAACTCCCCTTCACAAAAAATAAGGCCTTCGGTTAAAAAACCTTCCCCCCGCCGGAGAGCTCTTACAATCGAAGGCATTTCTCCGGGGAGTTCGTCTTCTTCACCTTCGGCAATTTTCCCGATATCAAAACTTTCAATTTCACAACCCTCAAGTTTGGCGGCGAGAAATCGAACATAGGGAATTTCTGCCCGAAGACAGAGGGGAGAATATAGAAACTGGATTTTCATATCCAATAACTCCTTTCAGGATTATCGGGACTTGCCTTACCGTATTCCACAAGGATATCAGAAAATCCTTCTTTTTAACTTGGAAACCAGGGACGGGGAAGAAGGAGATTCTGCCCCTGAATCAGGGCATATCGATCAGACATTCCTGCTATATAATCAGCCACAATCCTCTGCTTTCCATGGAACCCTTCCAGTTCCCGATATTCAGTGGGAAGTCTGTCCATATTTTCCTGGTAAAATTGGAATAGACTGGCTATAAAGTTGAAAACCTTGGTTTCCTCTTTTTTTGCCGCCGAACCAATATATACCTCCTGGAAAAGGAAATCCCGCAGGAGGTTGGTTGCTTTCTCCACCGTCGGGCTTTGCCGGATTTCCTCCCTGTCCCAGCTGGCCGTAATCATATCCCTTACCATGCTATCAATTCGCCGGGAATGATCATTTCCCAATATTTCCAGGGAATATGCCGGCAGAACTTCCCTGGTAATAATTCCCGCCCGCAGTGCATCATCTATATCATGGTTAATATAAGCAATTCTGTCGGCAATACGAACAATTTTCCCTTCAAGAGTTATAGGAGGAGTTGTCCCGGTGTGGCCGGCTATTCCATCCTTTACTTCCAGGGTTAAATTTAATCCCCTTTTGCCACCATTGCGAAACTCCAGTTCTTCAACCACCCTTAAAGATTGCTGGTTGTGCTTAAAACCACCTTCCACCAGCCGATCTAGTGCTCCTTCCCCCGCATGTCCAAAAGGGGTATGACCCAGGTCATGAGCGAGGGCAATTGCTTCAACAAGATCCTCATTCAAAGAAAGAGCCCGGGCAATAGTTCTGCTGATCTGCGAAACTTCAAGAGTGTGGGTCAAACGAGTCCGGTAATGATCATGTTCGGGAGCAATGAAAACCTGGGTTTTATGTTTCAACCGCCGAAAAGCCTTGCTGTGCAGAATCCGGTCCCTATCCCTTTGGTATGGGGTTCGAATATCACATTCCTTCTCGGGGTAGGCCCGACCCCTGCTGGCAGAGCTAATAGCAGCCTGCGGGGAGAGCATTTGTTTTTCTTTTTTTTGATATTCTTCCCGGCAATTCATCCTCTACCTCCTTTGTAGAACCAGAAGATATTCATGGACTTTATTAACACGAAATACGCTGGGATATCCAAGAGGACGGAGGTTATTGTATTCCTGGCTTCTATCCCAGATAATAATATCGTCCAGTGTAAAACCCACCTCCTGCAGCATCCTACAATAATCGATGTGCAGGGGGAAAAAGTCCTTCCCCTTGCGCAGGTCCATTACTACAACAACCAGGTACCCCCCAATTACAGTTCCAGAAAAAATTCGGGAAAAAATCAGGTTTTGGTCCTTAATAAATTGCCCATAATCTTTAATATTACTGAAATCCTTTTTATCTTCACTATATGGGCGGCTTTCTTTACCGTCAGCGGTTCTCTTTTGATTCATTATATCCCAGTACGGGGGAGAAGTAACAGTGAGGTTTAGGCTTTCGGGGGAAATTTCCTTTCCTAAATCGCGGGCATCTCCCCTAAACCATTTAATCTGGGCGCCTTGATTGTTTAGAACCAATTCTCTGTTGTTTTCTTTTTGGACTACCCAGTTATCTTTTGCCTTTAATCTTTGAACCCCTTTTTGCCAGTATTCCTGCCCCAGTTCAAACCCAACGGCAGATATCCCTTTTTCCATTGCAGCAACAAGAGTTGTGCCGATTCCTCCGAATGGATCAAAAATTAGCGGTGGAGGTTTTTCGGGAGCAATGTACACCAGAGAACCGATAATTTTTTTAACCAGCTCTACGGGGTAAACCGCAGGATGACCAAACTTCCTTTCTTCAGGAGATCTGATTGGGCCCTGCCAAACACTTAAAGAATTCTTAATCCACTGTTTGCCATCAAGGTTATTGGCTCGCCTTCCCACAGCTTCCCCTCCTCTCTTTTAAATAATTCTTCTCCCAAAAAAATAGCCCTGCTTAAATCGCAGGGCTTTTTGCTTTAATCGCAGCCTGAGCTGCAGCAAGTCGAGCTACCGGAACCCGGTAGGGTGAACAGCTGACATAATCAAACCCATTGGAATGACAAAAAGCGATTGATTTAGGATCTCCCCCATGTTCTCCGCAAATCCCAATTTTTAGTTCGGGTTTAACCTTTCTGCTATCCTCAACCGCAATTTTCATCAGGCGTCCTACTCCCTTTTGGTCCAGAGTAATAAAGGGGTTTTCCTCCAGTATTCCATCTTCAAGATATGCTGGAAGGAATTTGGCTTCAGCATCATCACGGGAAAAACCAAAGGCAGTCTGGGTTAAATCGTTGGTTCCAAAGGAGAAAAATTCTGCTTCTCTGGCTATTTCATCTGCTGTAAGACAGGCCCGGGGCAATTCTATCATGGTCCCAACTTTATACCTTACTTTTCCTTCAGGGTTAATCTTCTCTTCGAGAATTTCTCTGAGTTCTTCTTTTAAAAAGCTGAGTTCCTTTGCTTCAGCAACGAGGGGAATCATTATTTCCAGTTCCAACTCTTTCCCCTGGTCTTCAAGAATTTTAGCTGCACTGGCCAAAGCTTCAACCTGCATTCTGTAGAGTGCAGGCAACATAATTCCCAGGCGGCAACCCCGTAATCCCATCATGGGATTGGATTCATCCATATTTTTGGTTTTCCGAAAGAGTTCTTTTTGGCGGATAAGAGCTTGCTGATCTCCTGCTTTCTCCGCAGCAAAAATTTCCTGCTGCAAATCAAGTAACTGGGGCAAAAACTCATGCAGGGGGGGGTCGAGAAGTCTGACATTAACCGGCTTCCCTTCCATAACCTCCAGAATCTCCTGGAAATCTTTTTTCTGATAAGGTAAGAGCCTGGCAAGTGCTTCTTCCTTTTCTTCGGGTGATTCACTCAAGATCAACTGCCGGACCAGGGGCATCCTTTCCCTACCCATAAACATGTGCTCGGTTCGGCATAAACCTATTCCCTGAGCTCCAAGTTCAAGGGCTTTCTCTGAATCCGGTCCATTATCCGCATTGGCCCTTACTCCCAGCCGCTTATGTTGATCAGCATATTTTAATAGCTGAATAGTTGCCGGGGACAGTTCTGGTTCCTTCAGGATCGCTTCACCTTTTATTACTTCCCCGGTTCCTCCATTTATGGTAATAATATCTCCCTGGCTGATTTTAAAGTTGCCAATCCAGGCCAGACTCTCTTCCCGGGAGAACTTAATGCTCTCACAACCACATACTGCAGGTTTTCCCATTCCCCTTGCAACAACAGCTGCGTGGCTTGTCATTCCGCCTCGAGCTGTTAAAACTCCCTGGGCAGCAATTACCCCATGAATATCGTCAGGTGTTGTTTCCGAGGTCACCAGGATTACTCTTTCCCCCTTTTCTCCGAGTTTTTCTGCTTCATCCGCATCAAAAACAACTACTCCGCTGGCAGCACCGGGGGAAGCGGGAAGACCCTTACCCAGAATCTCATAATCCTGGTCAGCATCAAGCTGGCGGTGCAGGATTTTTTCCAGTTCTGTTGGTTTGACCCTGAGTAAACATTCTTCAACACTGATCAGACCTTCATCAACCATATCCGTAGCAATTTTTATTGAAGCTTCTGCAGTTCTTTCCCCCCGCCTGGTCTGGAGGATAAAGAGCCTCCCTTGCTCTATTGTAAACTCCAGGTCCTGAACTTCTCGGTAATGTTTTTCAAGCCTGTGGGCAATCTCTTCCAGCTCTCCATATTCCCGTGGGAATTTTGAACTCATCTCGGAAATATCCAGGGGTGTTCTTGTACCCGCAACAACATCTTCTCCCTGGGCATCAGGCAAAAATTCCCCGTATATTTTCTTTTCTCCTGTTGAAGGATTCCTGGTAAAAAGCACTCCAGTTCCAGAATCTTCCCCTTTATTTCCAAATACCATTGCCTGGATATTCACAGCAGTCCCCAGATCGTGGGGGATATTATTGGCTTCTCGATAAACTCTTGCTCGCCGGTTATCCCATGATCCGAAAACAGCTTCAACGGCACCCAAAAGTTGTTTCCGGGGGTCCTGGGGAAAGGAATTTCCCGTTTCTTTTTCAATAATTCCTTTAAAAGAATCTATAAGTTCCCAGCTGGCTTTGTTGCCGGCTTTTTCAAAGCGGTGATTGAATCGGTAAGCAGGAACTCCTTGAACTACTTCACCGTACATCTGGATCAAACGGCGATAGCAGTCCAGGGCAAAAACTTCATCCCCGGTAGAACTGGCCAAACCTTGCACACTTTCATCATTTAACCCTATGTTCAAAATTGTATCCATCATCCCGGGCATGGATATTGCTGCCCCGGAGCGGACACTTACTAAAAGAGGATCGGCAGCAGCCCCAAATTTTTTGCCCATGTCTTTCTCCAATTGCTCCATATGTTTTTCCAGTTCTGGCAATAACTTTTCCAAAAAACCTTCCTGCCTGAGGTAATCAAGGCATGCTTTGGTGGTGATCGTAAAACCGGGAGGTACAGGTAGGCCCAGACCGGTCATTTCCGCAAGGTTGGCACCTTTTCCTCCCAACAACTCTTTTTCTCTCTGGCTGCCCTGGCTAAAATTCTGGACATAATGCTCCATGGGGAACCCCTCCTTAGAAATATTTCAGAACATCTTTTTTGAAATAATCAGGTTTCTTGCCAACAAGATGATGAGCTTTTATCGTCCGGATGGTCCCGGTTTTGCTCCGCATAATAATTGTTTCTGTTGTAGCCCGATCACCGGAAAAACGGACTCCTTCCAGCATATCTCCATCGGTTACCCCGGTAACCGAAAACATCACATCATCACCGGTAACCAGGTCTTCTAAGGTAAGAACCTTATCAATATCCGTAAAACCCATTCCCCGAGCCCTTTTTATCTCCTCGTCATTGCGGGGTTTCAAAATACCCTGAATTTCACCTCCCAGACACTTCAGGGCCGCAGCTGTAAGCACTCCTTCTGGTGCCCCCCCGATTCCCATAAGAACGTCAACTCCAGTATCATCCATTGCAGCGGCAATACCGCCAGCAACATCCCCATCGCTGATCAAACGGATGCGGGAACCCACTTCTCTAATTTCTGCTATTAACTGATCATGCCGAGGACGGTCCAGGACTATTACAGTCAAATCCCGGACCCGCATGTTCATTGCCTCGGCAATTTTTTCCAGGTTTTCCCTTGTGGAAGCCTTTATATCAATACAACCTTTGGCCCTGGCTCCCACAGCAATCTTTTGCATATAAGTATCCGGAGCCCTGAGCAGGCATCCTTTTTCTGCTGCCGCTATAACAGCCAGGGCATTGGGTAAACCACGGGCAACCAGCCTGGTCCCTTCCAGGGGGTCAACGGCTATATCAATACAGGCGCCCCCTTTCTGGGCCCCTATTTTCTCCCCGATATAAAGCATTGGAGCCTCATCTTTTTCCCCCTCTCCAATTACTACCTCACCATCAATCTGGATAGTATCAAAAACTGCGCGCATGGCATCAACTGCAGCCTGGTCAGCTCCCTCCTTGTCTCCCTTTCCCATCCAGGGAGCAGAGGCGAGCGCAGCTGCTTCAGTTACCCTAACAAATTCAAGAGTTAATTCTCGTTCCATCTTAAAATTCTCCTTTCTCCAAAATTAATGTCGCCAGCTCTTCGAGAGATCTTCCTGTAACTTCAAGAGTTAAACAACCAATCCTATCCATAATTCCCTTGCCGAACTCCATCTCCCGATAAATTCTCTCCAGGTTAGAATATTCTGCAGCGGGCATTTTTATTACCCTGAGTCGCTCCTGCCTGATGGACCGGAGAACTTCAGGGTCAATTGTAAGTCCTACAATTTTTTTGCGGGGGAGGGTGAAAAGTTCCCGGGGAGGAATTACCTCGGGCACCAGCGGAACGTTGGCAACTTTGTATCCCAGGTGAGCAAGGTATATGCTCAGCGGGGTTTTGGATGTTCTGGAAACTCCAATCAAAACCAGGTCCGCCCGGGATAAAGCGGAGAGATCTTTCCCATCATCACAACGAACCGCAAATTCAATTGCTTCTATTTTTTTATAATAATTCTTTTCCAGGGAAGGGATCCCCGAAACCCTCCAGCTTTCTCCATAACTTTCTTCAGGTGTGGAAATTTTACTCAAGAAAGGGCCTAAAATATCAATTAAGGGAACCTTCAATTTCCAGGCCTGTTTTTTCGCTTCTTCCCGCAGTTCTCCATCAAGAAATGAATGAGCAACAATGGCCCCCTTTTCACCAGCAGTTTTTAAAACTTCCTCAACCTCCTGCGGAAAATTAAGTCCGCCAAAATTCTGGTATTTAATTGACCGTCCGGGAAAATTTGCGGAGATAAATTCTACCAGTTCTCTGCCGGGGTGTTCTTCACTTTCCGATAGAAGATAAATTACCATATTATTCCCCTTCCCTCGATAAATTGTCTAATAAAAACCGGAAAACTCCCTGCCGGGTTACCCTACCCACCAGGGATTGCTTCCCATCAACAACCGGAACAGCTTCCCGGGAGGCATCCTGTAAAAGTAAAAGGGCCCGGTAGAGATTATCATCAATTTTTAATTTTTGATCTTCAGGTAAGCGAACCATCGCTACTTTTACAGGAAGTTCCCTGTTTTCAATACCCCCCAGCATAACTTTTATTAAATCTTTGGCTGTAACCAGACCTGCAGGTTTGTTTTCCTCATCAACTACAAAAAGGGTTTCCGCATCTTCCAGGAAAAGATGCACTGCAGCATTGTGGACAGTGGAGGCTTCGGTAATAACAACCGGGACACTTTGAACCACCTCAACCTTAGTTCCCCAGAGCAGGTTACTGAGCCAGACCGGGCTATTCTGGGGATTATGGAAATAACCCACCCGGGGCTTTGCTTCTAAAAAGCGGGCCATTGTTAAAAGGGCGAGATCAGTTCGAAGGGCAGCCCGGGTTAGATTGAGTCGACCTGCCAGTTCCTGGCTGGTAATTGGTTCTTCTTCTTTTACAATTTTAAGGATTTCCTTCTGGCGATCAGTCAATTCCATAGAAAGTCCTCCCAATTAGTGTAACACATATTATTATATATACTATACTATTTATTTTAATCCTGCACAAAAAAACCGGATTTTTTAAAATCCGGTTTATTTTTCCCGCAGGTATTTTAATATTTCATTTGCCGATTCTTCAACTGACTTATTGGTCACATTAATAATGGGGCAACCCACTCTCCTCATTATCTCCGCGGCGTATTCCAGTTCATCATTAATCCTCTTAATTGAGGCGTATTGAGCTTTTCTGTCCAAACCAAGACTTTTCAACCTCTCCTGGCGGATCTCATTTAACAATAACGGATCAATTGTGAGCCCGATTATTTTATTATCCGGGTTTTTAAACATTAAATCGGGAGGGGGGACTTCGGGGACCAGGGGTATATTTGCTGCTTTGTAACCCTGGTAGGCAAGGTAAACACTCATGGGTGTTTTGGAAGTCCTGGAAACTCCAATTAAAACAACATCTGCAAGTTCTATCCCCCTGGGGTCATTGCGATCATCATACTTTACGGTGAATTCAATAGCTTCAACTCTCTGGAAATATTCTTCGTCGAGCTGGTGGATCAAGCCCGGTTCCAGCCTGGGTTTTTTGTTCAAAAGAACCTCGAATTTTTCCATAACCGGACCCAGAATATCAATGTGAGGAAGCCCAACTTCTTCAGCCATTTGGGCGAGTTCTTTTCGCAATTCAGGGTTTACCAGAGTATATGCCAGGACGGTTTCTTTTGGCCTGAGCTCTTTGATTATTGTTTCAATATCTTCCCTTGTTTTAACATAGGAGAACTTTTTTATATTGGCCTCGGGAGCATCGAACTGGCTTAAACCTGCCATAACCACTCCCCGGGCCGTTTCTCCAATAGAATCAGAAATAACGACAATAGTGGGTTGCAAAATAACAACCTCCTTTTCAGTCAAGGACTATTTGGGTAAGGTCAACACCCCGGTTTAAGGTTTCCCTGATTTTTTCCAGCAGAGCAAGCCTGTT
>SKTZ01000037.1 GCA_007122335.1 Bacillota bacterium | reverse complement strand
TTTCTCCATAGTTTTTTAACAAGGAAGGGTGGGGAAACTTTTCCCAGAAAGCAAGAGCGGTTTTCCCAAAGGGATCGTTAAAGAATTTTTCGTAATTGGGGTACTGTTGATGCAGAAGATGGTGAAGACTTTATTTTAACTGGGTTCTTTGTTTAACCAGTGTATTACGACGGTTGAGAAGTTGCCTTATGGCCTTAAAAGTTGCATCTTCCTGGATAGAGGGCAGAGTTTTCCATTCCTGAAGCAGTATATTGGCAATAGCCCTGGCATCTATGTAGTCGGTCTTATCAGGACTTGTGCTCCGATTACGTTCCCGACGAGTCAGGGAGGGATTAACCTCTTTAACCTTATAACCCTGGATTAAAAGCCACTGGGCGAGGGAGCGTCCTAAACCTTGAGTATCTTCCAGACCAAAAACTAGTTATTTAAAGGGGTCGAGGGCTTGGATTTCTTCAAGGAAAGAAGAGAACTCCTGGGGGTTGTTTGGGACTACAAATGTTTTAATAGTTTCATGAAAGGAGCTTATGACCACGGCAGTGTGTTGGTTTTTGTGGGTGTCAATACCGACAAAAAAGGTGTTTAAATGGTCCACAGCAATTCAGCTCCTTTTAGGTTATTATATTCATCATCAGGCGGTCCCTATTGTCGGAGCGTTAACCCGCATCATCCCGTTTACCGTCTCTGATGATGGAATGGAGATGGGTGACAGTCTTTAATAAAGCGTTTCTCTGTAAAACAGAGCCGCAAGGTTAACACCGTCTTGCCCATCTCCAGTGAAACCAAAAAAGAAGCGGAATGGAGCACACATGTTCAAGCGTTACTCCCAAAAGGAGCCGCAGTGCCTCCACCCCGCATTAATATAATAACAAAAACTGGGACGGAGGACAAAGTTTTGATTCTGCCCCGGGCCTACGCCCCGGGGATAGAATAACACAATAGGATAACATCTAAGTGTATTTTTTCCAAGGTTCCTCGGGAGCTAGATAGCTAGGGTGTGCATACTTTTGGCAGAAGTGTATACAAAGGGGTGAAACGGGTCATTTCTGCTGCCTAATTTACACCTAAAAGCACAAAAAGCCCTTGGTATAAGGGCCTCTGCATTGTATCAAAATTGTTTTTTGATTTGGTGGAGGTGGCGGGAATCGAACCCGCGTATCCACTGGGGCCAGCATTAGCTTCTACGAGCGTAGTCTGTATTTTAATGTCCCCTACCGAACTCCTACAGACAGGATTTCGGCGGGTAACCCCGGTAAGTTTCAGCTTATCCGGCCCGGGTGACCGGATAGCATATCCTGCTTTTTATGACGCCCGGATCACAACCGACAGGAACGGCCGTGGTGGGCGAGCTACAGTCTTAAGCTGCAGCTAATGCGTAGTCTTCGTTGGCAATTAAAATTGAGTTTCCAGTGTTTTACGAGTGAAAGGAGTCCTCGGCTCGCAACTAATACCTACGCCAGCGGAGCGAAACCATGTCACCCCCGCTATTGTTTCTGCCTTTCTTTGAGCGCTCTTTCCATTTGCCTTTTCGCAGTTCGATCAGCAATGTCACGCCTCTTGTCATAAATCTTTTTCCCCCGGGCCAGAGCTATTTCAACTTTGGCCAGATTGCGCTCATTAAAGTAAAGTTGCAGTGGTACAATGGTGTACCCCGTACTTTTACTATATCCAATCAACTTCCTAATTTCTCTCTTGTGCAGGAGGAGCTTTCTTTTTCTTTCTGGTTCATGATTTTGCCGGTTGCCCTTCTCATAGGGTCCTATATGCATATTATACAGGAAAACCTCGCCATTTTCAACCACGGCAAAGGAGTCCTTAAGGTTAACCCTGCCGGCCCTTATTGATTTTACCTCGGTTCCCTGCAATACGATACCCGCTTCAACTGTATCTTCAATATGGTATTCATGGCGGGCCTTTCGGTTCCGAGCAACCACTTTAATTGCGCGACTCATTTTACTCCCCTCCTGTCGTCACTATATTATAAACACCTCGGGAATTACTGTCAACAGGTCTTTATTCCCGGACCAGAGCAAAATCAATTTCTCCCTGCAGCCTGTTCACCTTATCCACCCTGACCCTGACCTTATCTCCCAGGCGGAAGATTTTTTTGGTCCTCTCTCCCTGGAAAGCGAATTCTTTCTCCAGGAAATGGTAATAATCATCAGTCAGGGTGCTAACGTGAACCAGGCCTTCCACCAGGTTTTCCAGCTCTACAAAAAACCCGAAGGCCAATACCGAGCTGATTATTCCATCAAATTCTTCGCCTACTTCTTGTTCCATATACTCAACCATTTTCATGTCAACAGACTCCCGTTCGCCTTCCATGGCCCGGCGTTCCATGTCTGAACTATGCCTTGTAACATTGGGCAGTATTTCCTCCAATTGCTCTATTCTCTTGGGATTTAGTGAACCTTTGGTTATGACTTCTTTTAGGATTCTGTGGACAATTAAATCCGGGTACCGGCGAATTGGCGAAGTAAAGTGGGTATAGTTTTCAGAGGCAAGGCCGAAATGACCCATATTCATCCAGTGGTAGCGGGCCTGTTTCATGGAACGCAGCACAACAGTTTGAATGAGCCGTTGCTCCTCCCTTCCCTTTATTTTTTCCAGCACTGTTTGAATATCCTTGGGTTTGATATCACCATTCTCTTCCTTGATATGAAAACCGAAGTTGTGCAAAAACTCGTTGAGTTCTTTAATATCTCCAAGGTCTGGTCGCTCGTGGATCCGGTAAATGAATGGCAGTTCTCTCCAGTAGAAATGTTCTGCGATAACTTCATTAGAGAGAATCATAAATTCTTCAATCAGGATTTCTCCAATCCCTCGTTCCCGACGGTGAATGGCCACAGGAGCTCCTTGATCATCAAGTTCCAGGTAGGGTTCGGGAAAATCAAAATCGATACTTCCTCTTTTTTCTCTATTTTTACGGCGAACTTTGGCCAGGTGCTCCATTCTGCGCAGGGTTTTAAAAAGTTCTTCATCTTCCCATAGAGATTCCCCGTTTTCCAGAGCCCTGTTAACTTCGGTATAGGTCAGTCGGTATTTACTCTCAATAATGCTTTCTGCAAAGTTATAATCAAGCACCTCTCCATTTTCCATGCTAATATCGAGCAAAAGGGACAGGGTTAGCCTTTCTTCTTTGGGACGCAAACTGCACACACCATTGGAAATTTTCTCAGGCAGCATGGGAATAACCCGATCTACAAGGTAAATACTGGTACCCCTTTCCCGGGCTTCCTTATCCAGTTCGCTTCCTTCGCGAACATAGTGGGCTACATCAGCGATATGGATTCCTAACTGGGCCTGACCCTTTCCTTTCACTTCCAGGGAAACTGCATCATCAAAATCCTTTGCATCTTCCCCATCAATGGTGAAGATCAATTTATCCCGGAGATCCAACCGGTTCTCTTTTATATCCTCGGGGATTATATCTTTTATTTTTTGAACTTCTCCTTCAACTTTCCGCGGAAACTCCCGAGGCAATCCCAGGCGGTAAATAAGGCTTTCAATATCTACGCCCGGTTCATCTTCTCCACCGAGAACCTGGATTAGCTTCCCTTCGGGATTACGGCGGCCCTGGGGCCATTTTTCAATTTTCACAATAACTTTATCGCCTTCCCCGGCGTCTTTGATACTGTCCGGAGGTAAAAACACGTCATAATAAATCCGGGGATCATCGGGGACAACAAAACCGATATTCCGAACTACTTCCAGGCGGCCAACTATCTTTTCATTGGCCCTTTCCAGGATCCGGATTACTTCTCCTTCTTCTTTTTCTCCCTTACCCTTTTTTAAACGCCTGACTATAACCTTGTCCCGGTGCATGGCACCACTCATGTTCTCCAGGCCAATATAGATGTCGGGCTGTTCGGGATCCTCGGGTAATAGAAAGGCAAAACCCTTCCTGTGGCCCTGGAGAACTCCGACCACTAAATTCATCTTTTCCGGTATTCCATAACGGTCCTTGCGGGTTTTTACAATTGCACCGTCTTTCTCAAGTTCAGCCAGCAGCTGGGCAAAAGGTTCTCGATCCTTTCTGGCCAGTCCGAACTCCTCAACCAGTTCTTCGAAAGTCATCGGCCTGTAGGTTCGGCCCCGCATGAATTCCAGTATTTCCTGTCTTGCACTCATCAAAATTTTCCTCCTCTTAAATTCTCTGAAGGGCATCCCCTTGGGGATGCCCTCCCTCTTTATTTCCAGGTTTCAAAAACTACTACTTCATCCAGGCTTTTTCTACCCCTGTCCCTGCCTTCCTGGGCAGGATACCCCAGAGGGGTAAGAGCAACAATCCGATATGGTTGGGGAACCTGTAAGATTTCCCGAACTTTATTTTCATCAAATGCCCCGATCCAGCAGGTCCCCAGGCCTTCGTGGGTAGCCGCAAGAATCAGGTGATCGAGGGCGATTGCCCCGTCAACTGCAAAAGAAGTCATGTAATTGCCGTGTCCCTGATATACTTCTTCTTCATTAACGGCTACTGCAACTGCAGCATCCGCTTCAGCCATGAATTTCTGTCCCTTGCAGGCATCCACCAGCTGTTCTTTGCGCTGGGGATCCCGGACAACAATAAACTTCCAGCCCTGAACATTTTTCCCCGAAGGGGCCAGTCTGGCTGCATCAAGAACCCTCTCCAGCTTATCCTGCTCAATTTCTTTGGGCTCATACTTTCTAATGCTGCGCCTTTTCTTGATTAATTCATAGATATTCACGCTAACACCTCCTAAAGTCCTAAATCTTTATCTATTTCCTGCATGGCTTCCAGGCCAAGGGCAATGAACTCATCCAGAGTTAGGCCCAATTCAATGCAGGAAGAAATCTGTTCCCTGTTCGCTCCCCGGGCAAAAGACTTCTCCTGGAAACGGTTAAGTAAAAACTCGGTATTCAACGGAGCAAGTTTCTTTTCGGGATGGATTAAAGCCCCGGCGACAATCAAACCTGTTAAAGGGTCAGCCGCATAAAGGGCTTTATCCAGCATGCTCTTCCGGGGCAACCCATGGGCTTCATTGTGAACACGAACTGCCTGTACCATATCTCCAGGCATACCCATATCTTCAAGGTAATCTGCACCCCGCATACTGTGTTCTTCGGGCTTATCCATTGTCTCCCCGTAATCAATATCGTGGAGCAAACCGGTCAATCCCCATTTTTTTTCGTCTTCTCCAAATTCTTTTGCCAGTTTTCTCATAACCGCTTCCACCGCAAGGCAGTGTTTAATCAGGTTTTTCTGTTTTACCTTTTTTTCTACCAAGCTAAGGGCTTCTTCTCTAGTCATCAGGATGCCTCCTCTGTTTTATTCCCGGCAATTTTTGAGGTTTGATCAACAAACATGGCCTTACCCCGGGCCAGTATTTTTCCCTTTTCATCCTCTATCCAGGCACAGAGATATTTGATCCGCGAGGATGATTTTTCTTCATCCATTTCCCCCACAACCATTATATCTTCATGGATGGGGACGGGTTCTCTAAACTTGACTTCGAGCTTAGCAGTAACGGCGAATAAACCTTTTTTCATTAAGACATGTGCCATGGCTTCGTCCAGAAGGGTTGTAACAATTCCACCATGAGCGATTCCTGGATACCCCTGATATTTGGGTTTTAAAACCGTTTCAGTCCAGGCCCTGTTTATACTATAGGAAAAATCTAGCTGTAAACCGTCTGGGTTTTCCTGTCCACAACCAAAACATTGCTGGGGATTTTCCAGTTTCAATGTAATTCTCCTTTCCCTGCTCCATATTATAACACAGGAGAAAAAAGTTTGCAGAAAAAAAGCCTCCACCATTGGGCAGAGGCTTTTCTTTTCTATTTACAGAAAGAGGGGCACGAATACCAGTGAAACAATGGTCATTAACTTGATCAGTATGTTCAAAGAAGGTCCTGAAGTATCTTTAAATGGATCTCCAACAGTGTCGCCAACTACGGAAGCAGAATGAGTTTCAGTTCCCTTACCGCCGTAATGGCCTGACTCGATATATTTCTTGGCATTGTCCCAGGCGCCTCCTGAATTAGCCATCATAATTGCCATCAGGACTCCCGAAGAAAGGGCTCCCGCAAGGAGACCTCCTAGAGCTTCAACACTCCAGAGCCCAATTATTATTGGTGCAAGAACAGCGAGAAGGCCCGGAATAACCATTTCCCTGAGAGCAGCCTTGGTGCTGATATCCACGCAGCGCGCATAGTCAGGCTTGGTGGTCCCTTCCATTATCCCCGGCATTTCCTTAAACTGCCGCCGAACCTCTTCTATCATTTCAAATGCCGCTTTACCTACTGATTGCAGTGTAATTGAGGTGAAAAGGAAAGGTAACCCCGCTCCCAGGAACAGCCCGGCAATAACCTGTGGCTGTATCAGGTCAATAATTTCCAAACCTGCAGCCTGGGTAAAGGCTGAGAATAATGCAAGTGCTGTTAAAGCTGCGGACCCTATGGCAAAGCCCTTGCCAATTGCAGCAGTTGTATTTCCAACTGCATCCAGTTTATCGGTTCTTTCCCGGACCTTGGGATCAAGATTGGCCATTTCGGCAATTCCCCCGGCGTTGTCAGCAATCGGCCCATA
Source organism: Bacillota bacterium (assembly GCA_007122335.1). Classification (GTDB taxonomy): domain Bacteria; phylum Bacillota; class Halanaerobiia; order B1SED10-174; family B1SED10-174; genus T1SED10-26. The sequence goes on along the minus strand of SKTZ01000037.1, from coordinate 42,830 downwards.
TGCATCTACGGCGACTGTCATTCCGACAGTAGAGAGCATTCCTACTGCCGCAAGGGCAATTCCGTAAAGCCCCCCTGCTGCATCACCAAGAGCACTTTGCCCCTGGGCGTAAGCAATAATAATGGCCAGGGCAATGATTATAATTGGAATGGCTGTGCTTCTCATCCCTACTGCCAGGCCCTGGATAATATTGGTTGCAGGACCGGTCTGTGAGCTATCTGCAATACTCTGGGTGGGTTTCCTTTCCGGGGAAGTATAGTACTCAGTTGAGCGGCCAATAATCAACCCCGCTGCAAGCCCTGTTACTATTGCCCAGAAAAGCCCTAAATGGCCTGGACCAACAACTACATTAACCAGTATTAAAGCAGCTACTATTAAAAGGACGCCGCTAATAAGGGTTCCTCTCTCCAATGCTTTAGCAGGATCTGCTCCTTCTTTTACACTTACAAAACTGGTCGCGATTATTACAGTTATAATCCCGGCTGCTGCTATGGAAAGGGGAAGCAAGATAAATTCCGCAGCAATAAGAGCCCCAAGGGCTATTGCAGCAATAATCGAACCTACATAAGATTCAAAAAGATCAGCACCCATTCCAGCAACATCACCAACGTTGTCACCAACATTGTCGGCAATAACTGCTGGATTTCGGGGATCATCCTCGGGTATTCCCGCTTCAATCTTCCCTACCAGATCTGCTCCAACATCAGCAGCCTTGGTATAAATGCCTCCTCCAACCCGGCCGAACAGGGCTATTGAAGAAGCTCCAAAGGCAAAACCTTGAATTAACTGGACGTCCTCCCCAAAAATCATGTAAAAAATTGTGACTCCTAAAAGTCCCAGGCCTACCACAAACATTCCCATTACCGAGCCACCGGAAAATGCTACTCCCAGAGCATTGTTAAGACTATCCTGAGCAGCATGGGTTGTTCTGCCGTTGGCCTTTGTAGCGATTTTCATTCCGAAAAAACCTGCCATCCCAGAAAAAAAGGCTCCTACAATAAATGAAATGGCCATTCGGGAATCCATCTGGGGAATAAGTACGATAAGAACGGTAACAACCAACACAAAAATAGCCAGCACAGAGTACTGGCGGCGGAGAAAAGCCATCGAGCCTTCCTGGATAGCCTGGGAAAGCTCTTTAATCCGATCCGAACCCTCTTCGGCTTTTAGGACCCGGAGAGTAAAAAAGATTGCCGCGGCTACCCCGATCACTCCACAGACAATTGCAAGAATTTCAGTCAAGGTCTATTTCTCTCCTTTCTACAGCGCAGCTATTAGAACGGATAGAACGATAAAAGCAATGGCAGCGACAGTAGTTACTTTAGCCAGGAGTTCATCCATCCCTTTTCTTTTTTTTCCAAAAACCGCTGTTGCCCCTCCATCAATTGCTCCGGAAAGCCCGGCACTCTTACCAGACTGGAGCAAAACGCCTGCAATTAAAATGAGGGATACCAGGACATGAAAAACTTTCAAAATGGTCATTCTTCGTGCACCTCCTTCAAACTTTGCCACTCCATATTGTAACACAATCTGGGTAAAAAGACAACAAAAACGACCCGCAAAAACTACCCCTTTATGCAACTTTTTAACAAATATAATTATAAACCCTGGATTTTCTCATATCCTCAGGTTAGAATTTCATTTTTATCAAAAACAATCCAAAGAAAGTCCCCCGCCGCGGCGGGGGACCTTAGTTTATCCTTTCTGCAGCCGGGGGCCGAAGTAAACGGCTATTTCATCCAGTTCTTCTTCAATCCGCAATAACTGATTGTATTTTGCTGTCCTTTCAGAACGGGCCGGCGCACCGGTTTTGATCTGACCGGAATTTGTCGCAACAACCAGGTCGGCAATGGTAGTATCTTCTGTTTCCCCGGACCGGTGAGACACAACACAATTAAAACCAGCCCGGTGAGCCATCTCGATTGTATCAAAGGTTTCTGTAAGAGTCCCGATTTGATTTAGTTTAATCAAAATAGCGTTTGTCGCTCCCTCTGCAATGGCCCTTTCCAGAAATCGGGTATTGGTAACCAAAAGGTCATCTCCTACTATCTGAACCCTCTTTCCAATTTCCCTGGTTAAACGAGCCCAGTTTTCCCAGTCTTCTTCAGCCAGGGGGTCCTCGAGAGAGTAAATCGGATATTTTTTGATTAAACCCTTATAATACTCCACGAGTTCCTGGCCATCTAGTTTCCTTCCTTCGCCTTCCAGGTAGTAGGTTCCATCCCTGTAAAATTCGCTTGCAGCAGCGTCAATTGCAAGTTTTATTTCTTCCCCCATTTTATACCCTGCTTTTTCCACTGCTTCGATTATGGTAGTTAAGGCTTCCTCGTTGGACTTGAGATCTGGAGCAAATCCTCCTTCATCCCCTACTGCAGTAGATAAGCCCCTTTTCTGCAGAACTTTCTTCAGGCTTTGATAGATCTCGCTCCCCATCTGGAGAGCCTCCCGGAAACTCCTGGCGCCTACAGGGGCAACCATGAACTCCTGGATATCAACATTATTGTCCGCGTGCTGTCCTCCGTTGAGAATGTTGAACTGGGGAACGGGTAGGTATAAGCGGCGGGCGCCGCCCAGGTACCTGTAAAGGGGCAGTTCCAGTTCATTTGCAGCTGCATGAGCTACTGCTAGAGACACACCCAGGATTCCATTGGCCCCAAGGACATTTTTATTTTCTGTCCCATCAAGTTCTATTAACAGCTCATCAATTTCAGTTTGTTCGGTAGCGTCATACCCAATAATCTCGGGAGCAATGGTTTCATTTATCCCCCGAACCGCCTTGGTGACTCCCTTGCCACCGAAACGATCTCCACCATCCCTTAGCTCAAGTGCTTCAAAAGCTCCAGTTGAAGCACCGGAAGGTACCGCGGCTCGGCCCCAGGCTCCGCTGGATAGGAAGACCTCCACTTCAACTGTAGGATTTCCCCGGGAATCAATTATTTCTCTGCCCAGAATATCAACAATAGTTGTATTAAACTCCACTAACTATCCCTCCTTATCAATTAATGAACCCCCGGTCATTGCTGCCGGGATTTCCATTTCCATTAAATCTAACATCGTAGGAGCAATGTCTTTAAGCCCGCCCCCTGAACGTAATTTAAAATTGCCCTCGGAACTGAGAATTAAAGGAACAGGATTTGAAGTATGCGCTGTATGGGCACCATCAATGTTTTTCATCTTCTCAACATTCCCGTGATCCGAGGTTATTATCGCCCGACCTCCCCTGGCTTTTATCGCCGGGATAAGCCTGGCCATGCATTTGTCAATTGCTTCAACTGCTTGAACTGCTGCGTCAAAGTACCCCGTGTGGCCAACCATATCAAAATTGGCATAGTTTATAATTAAAACATCAATATCCTGTTCCAGGTATTCTATGGCTTTTTGGGTTACCTCAAAAGCACTCATTTCCGGTTTTTTATCATAGGTAGCCACCTTGGGTGAGGGAACGAGGCAACGCTTTTCCCCTGGATATTCTTTTTCTTCTCCCCCATTGAAAAAGAAAGTGACGTGAGCATATTTCTCCGTTTCTGCAAGTCTTAACTGGGTTTTCCCCTTTTTGCTCAACCATTCACCAAGACAATCTTTAATTTCCTGGGGTGGGAAAAGAACTGGCAGATCGAATTCTTCATCATAACTAGTCATGGTAATAAAATCAATTGCAGGCACATCCTGGCCCCGGTCAAATCCCGTAAAATCCTTTTCGGTAAAAGCCCTGGTTAACTGGCGGGCCCGGTCCGCCCGGAAATTGAAAAACAAAATCAGATCTCCACTTTCAACCGTTCCACCGGGATCAATTATCCGGGGTAAAACAAACTCATCCCCTTTTTCTGCTTTGTGGCCCTCTTTTACTGCCTCAACTGCACTTTCTTCCCGGGAACCCTTGCCCCGAACCATGGCCTGATAGGCTTTTTCCGTCCGGTCCCAGCGTCGATCCCGGTCCATGTAATAATAACGACCGCCAATAGTGGCAATCTTTCCAACACCCAATTTTACCATTTCAGCCTCGATCTCTTCAACAAAACCGGGCCCAGAGTTGGGCGAGGTATCTCGACCGTCAAGGATGGCGTGAACATAAACATCGTTAACCTGTTTTGCATCAGCGGCCCGGAGCAGGCCCTTAAGGTGATCTATGTGCGAATGGACTCCCCCATCAGAAAGCAAACCTAAAAGGTGGAGTTTGCCTCCTCTTTCTTTTAATTGGGAAAATGCCCTGCTGAGGGTTTCATTTTCAGGAAGTTGATCCTCTTCAACCGCACGATTAATCCTGGTTAATTCCTGGTCCACAACTCTTCCCGCACCGATGTGGATATGCCCAACTTCCGAATTTCCCATCTGTCCCGGGGGTAACCCCACTTCCTCACCGGAAGCTTTTAGCTGGGTCCAGGGGTTTTTGGCCATCAATTCATCCAGGTAAGGGGTTTCGGCTTGGAGAAAAGCGTTGTTCTCCGGGGCCTCATCTGTTATCCCCCAACCGTCTAAAATTATTAGCGCTACTTGCTTATTTTTCTCCATAATATCCCCTACTTTTCCCAGTAAATTAGTTTGGCAAAAGAGTCGGCTTTTAAACTTGCTCCCCCAACCAGGGCCCCATTGATTTCTGCAAGAGACATAAAATCCGAAATATTTCCCGGCTTAACGCTTCCCCCATATAAAACCCTAAGGCCCTGCAGGTGGTGCAATTCTTCAATAATTCGGGAAGCCATTTCCCGGGCATCTTCAGGTGATGCCGTTTTTCCAGTCCCAATTGCCCATACAGGCTCATAGGCAATAGCCAGACCGGATAATTTTTCGGTGGAAATACCCTGCAGCCCCTGTTTTAACTGATCTTTAACGACAGACCAGGCGTTGCCCCCATCCCTTTGTTCAAGGCTCTCTCCCACACAGAGGATTGGAGTCATCCCTAAATTTAACACCGCTTCTATTTTTCTGTTTATTTCCGGCCCTTCTGAGAAAAACTGGCGGCGTTCCGAATGACCGATAATGGCATACCTGCTCCCTGCCTCCCGGGCAAATTCTGGAGATATTTCCCCGGTATAGGCTCCTTTATTTTCATAAAATACGTTCTGACAGCCCAATTGCAGGGGAGTTTCCTTTACTCTATCCCCCGCCATAAAAAGAGCAGTTGCCGGGGGACAGATTACAGCTTCCCCGGGAATGGGTTTTTTTAATCTTTCCAGGATCCCCTCAATTAACTGCAGACTATCCCGTCCCCCGAGGTTCATCTTCCAGTTACCAACAATCAGGTCCATTTATTCTTCCACCTCCAGAGCTTTTAAACCGGGTAGTTCTTTGCCTTCAAGGTACTTCAACGCCGCTCCACCGCCGGTACAGATGTGCCCCATTTTATCAGCCACTCCCGCAGCTTCAACAGCGGCCACAGAATCTCCTCCACCTATTACCGTCCAGGCAGAAAATTCGCTTAAAGCTCTGGCGATTTCAATTGTTCCCCGGGCAAAATCATCCACTTCAAATACTCCCAGAGGACCGTTCCAGAAAATGGTCCCGGCCGCTTGGAGTTTTTCCCGGAAAGCATCGATGCTTTTCTGGCCAATATCGACTGCCTTCCAGCCAGGAGTTATAGCATCTTCGGAAATGGATTTCTCATCACTTGCATCGATTTTAGGGGAAATAACTAGGTCGGTGGGTAGGATTATTTCCGTTTTGCTTTCCCGTGCTTTTTTTAGGAGTTCCCTGGCCTTATCGATTTGGCTTTCTTCCACAAGGGAATCGCCCATATCCCTTCCTTCAGCGGCCAGAAAAGTATTGGCCATCCCTCCCCCCAACACCATAAGGTCCACCCGGGGCAGAAGGGCTTCAATCACACCCAGTTTATCAGAAACCTTGGCCCCGCCCAAAATTGCCGCAAAAGGCCTATCGACATTTTCCGCCCGCAGAGAACCCAGGGCTTCCAGTTCTTTTTCCACAAGCAGCCCTGCTGCGGAGGGTAAATATCTGGCCAGACCAGCGTTGGAAGCGTGGGCTCTATGTAGGGTTCCGAAAGCATCACTTACAAATACATCCGCAAGTGAGGCCCATTCCCGGGCCAGTTCAGGAGAATTCTCTTCTTCGCCGGGGTCAAATCGCGTATTTTCCGGCATGCAGACCTGACCCGGTTTCAGATTTTCTACCATCTTCTTAACCTCAGGACCCCAAACCTGGTCGCTTTTTAAGACCTCGACCCCCAACAGATCCGATAACCTCTGGGCTACTGGATCCAGTCGTAAATCATCGTTTATCTTCCCCTTCGGTCTTCCCAGGTGAGAAAGAACAATCAGGGAACCCTGCTCCCGGAGCAGGTACTCCAGGGTGGGCAGGGCAGCCCGGATTCGGGTATCATCCCGAACCCGGCCTTCCTGGAGAGGAACATTAAAATCAACCCGGACAATTACTTTTTTCTTTTTTACATCAAGGTCAATCAGGCGTTTATGGGTCAATGTTATCACCCTTTTTTAATAATATATTTAGCCAGGTCCACCAGCCTGCAGGCATACCCCCACTCATTATCGTACCAGGCAAGAATTTTTACCATTTTCCCTTCAATTACCATGGTCTGGGTGGCATCAAAGATAGAGGACCTTTCATCCCCCTGGTAATCCTTGGACACCAGCGGCATTTCCTCATAACCGAGTATACCCTTTAACCTGCCCTCTGCTGCTTCCTTCATGGCTGCATTAATCGCTTCAACACTTGCCTCCTTATCCAATTCAGCAACAAGGTCGACAATAGAAACAACAGGAGTCGGAACCCGCATTGCCATTCCGTTCATCTTTCCTTCGAGTTCAGGCATTACCAGGGTAACCGCCTTGGCAGCACCAGTTGTCGTGGGAACGATATTCTGGGCTGCGGCCCTTCCCCGGGAAAGCTTTCCAGCAGGTGCGTCAAGAATTTTCTGCCCGGCGGTATAGGCGTGAACAGTGGTCATTAAGCCCCTTTTGATCCCAAATTCTTCGTGGAGAACCTTGGCTACCGGCGCCAGACAATTGGTCGTGCAGGAAGCCATAGAAATTATGTGATGCTTTTCGGGATCATACCATTCTTCGTTTACTCCCATTACAAGTGTAACATCTTCGTTCTTAGCAGGCGCGGCAATAAGTACTTTCTTGGCCCCGGCCTCCAGGTGAGCACGTGCTTTTTCCGCATCGGTAAATACTCCTGTTGCTTCCAGGACCACGTCTACTCCCAGTTCCCCCCAGGGAATTTTTGCAGGATCCTTTTCTTCAAATACCCTGAGTTCTTTCCCGTCAATAACCAGTCGGTCATCTCTTACCTCAACCCTGCCCGGGAAGCGACCGTAATGGGAGTCGTACTGGAGTAAATAGGCCAGTGTCTTGGGATCGGCCAGGTCATTACAGGCAACAAACTCAATATTGGGATTATCCCAGCCGTAACGTAGTGCCCTTCTACCAATCGCTCCAAACCCATTGATTCCGATTTTTACTGTCATCAATCGAACCCTCCTCTTTGATTTTATTAACAATTGCCGTTGCGGCATCCGAATCAGTAATTAAAACATCCTGGAAAAGGGGGTTAACCGCGGACATTATTGCTTCTGTTTTTTCAACCCCTCCTGCAACAGCAATTACTCTTTCTATCCTTTCCAAATCTTCAAGCCTGATCCCCACACTTGGGGTAATGTAAACAACCTCTTTCTTTGAATTAAAATAATAACCAAAAGCTTCACCCACAGCTCCCCGGTTCCGGATCACTTCAATTTCTTCAGAGGGGAGCCTTCTCCTCCTGGCCATTTCAAGAGATGCCCCGATCCCGTGCAGTAAAATATCAGTTTTTTTCAAAAGATCGAGGACCTCCGCAACCGCGGGTTCTTCTTTTAGAGCAGCAAGAGTCCTGGGATTACTGGTTTCAGGAAGATAGAGCAGTCGGTATTGAGCCCCTAAAGCCTGGGCGATTTCTGCAGCAATTGTATTTGCTTCCAGTTCCATTTTCTCGCCCAGTCCGCCTCTTCCAGGAACTACAGTGAGCCTGGACCTTTTTTTCCGCCTTTTTTTCATAACACGAGCTACCGCAGCCAGGGTAGTGCCTCCTGTTACTGCAAGAACTCCCTCTTCTCCGGTTTTTTCGTGGAGGTAATTTCCAACCTGCCGGGCAAGTTCCTCCCTTTGCAGCACCCTGTCACCCTGCCCTGGAACAATTATTACTTCATCCAGACCAAAGAACCTTTTAAGGATATTTTCCTGATCCCTTGTTCCCTGGATAGTTCTAACCATTTTTACCAGGGAGGCGAGAAGTTTCTCCCCCTCGGGGGTCAGCATAGCACCCGCGGAAGTATTATGGACCAATCCCTGCCGCGCTAAAAATTCCAGGTCACCCCTGACCTCTCTCTCGCTAAAATCGAGCCTTTTGGCCAGAAGTCTCCTCCCCATGGGTTGAAAGTGATATATTGTTCTAAGGATATGGTATCTCTTCAGGACCTGTGCGGTCAAATCGGGAACAATCCTTTTCTGCAGTTCCCACAGGTTAGGCACAGGGTTTCACCTCCGGGTCATTTTTCACCCGCCGGTTGTATTCTGTCCCAGTCGCGGTAAAAAATTTATTTTCTTCCTCTCATTTTACCTATTCGTGAGTTGCCTGAAAAATCCTGCTAGTTTTCTCGAGAAATAACAGTTTCCCAGAGCCTTTCCCCACCCTCCCTGACGACATTGATCACAGGAACTCCAAGGGATTGAAAAGCGTTTTTTAATTCATCCTCCTCCACGTAGCGGGGTTGATAGAAACGACCACGCTCCTGCCAGTCTGGAAAAAAGGGGTTAATAGTTATTGCCCTCAGGGGAAGGTCAAACTTAACACCAATTTTTCCCCCCCGGTTTTCCCAGTTATCAAGTGCCTTGGCCAGTTCCTGCAGGTCTTCACCCAGCAGGAGGTTAATCGGATTGGAAACTATCAATTGACAACCTGCGGGGGTTAGAGAACGGTTTAACTCAGAAAATGCTTCCCCGGTAAGGACTCCCTTAATATAGATTTTCTTTGCTTCCCCTGTGTTTTTAAAAATTTTCTTGATCCGCTCCCTACTCAGAAGAGAATCTGTCCCCAGAGCCCTTTTTCCGTCCTCGGTAAGGAGGTAGGAATGGGCTGATTTTTCTCCAGGGATCCCCCGGGGAAGTTGCAAAACCCTAACCAGAACTTCGGTTTCCCGCCGGAGGGTAGCAAGATTGCTGCTGCGGGCTGCTCCAGTTGCCAGAACAAAAACATCCGTTCCAGCAAGAGGCGCCATCCGATTTAAGGCCCCGTCGACAATCAAGAATTCGGCCCCTTTACCCTCAAGGTTTTGGACGGCTTCATTCAAATCCCGCCTGTTATTCGGACCGGCCATTAAAACTCTTCCTCCCTGATTTACCCTTGTTAACTGTAAGTTCCCCAGGGGTGTTTTGGCCCTGAGTTCTTGTAAAACTTCCAGTTTTGCAGTTCCACCATGGACACAGCGTTCCGCAGTTACCAGGTAGGCTCCCTCGGGTAAACTGAGCCGGGGTTTGGGTAAACCGGTCACCTGGTCAAATTCTTCTCCATCCAGACCAATAGAAGTAACCGCGAGGGGAATAGACTTAATCCCCGCGGTTTCAATCAAAGCCATTGTTGTAGTGGTTTTACCTGTATTTTTGGCTGTCCCTGCTATTCCAAGAACTTTCATCTTCTTTTTTGCACCGTCCTCCGGCCATTTCGCCCGGGATACGCACCTTCCTCTTTACTACCCAGAATACCCTGATAAAGGCTGTCCAAAAACGAACCATTTTTGGCGACTTCTTTTAAAACCCTGAGGATATTACTGGTCAGCTCTTCGGCCCATTCTTCTGCCCTTGAGGTGGGCTGCATCCCGGCACTTCCCAAAAATCTGAAGGCTTCTCCCGTTCCCTGCAGGGTATCTATCCTGGCGGGGAGAGTTATCGGCCCTCCGGAATAGGCTTCATCAGTGGAGGCGATTGAAATCCCTTCAATATCCAGGGATGCTGCCATTCCGGCGTGGAATGAGGTTGAAACTGCTGATTGAACCCTCTCTTCAGTATGAGTTAAAAATCCAATAGGGGCGCCTGCCCAGATAGGTGCGTCAATAATTCCCCTTAGGGCCATCACCTTGGCGGCGTTATAATCGATATAATTATCTTCCATCTGCCCTCCGAGCATCATCTCAGGAGAATAGCAGAAAAGGGGTTGAAGTACGGGTTTAGCCCCGAGAGCCAGTCCCAGCTGCGTTACAATCAACATCCCTGCAAAAGCTTTAAAGGCAGGAACACCACAGAGCTCTTCATTTGTTGGCATATCAAATGGCATATTATATCGAGCAGCATATTCCATGGCTTTTAAGCCGTCGGCCAGTAACCTTTCGGGGTCAGTTCCTCCACCGAGGGAACCATAGACCGGGTTAATCTTGGTCAGGTCCGCCCCGGCTTCTCCTGCCAGCAGAACAGTTTCCGGAGTATTTAAACCCCGGTGAGCCCGAACCTGCCACAGGGTTGATTTTTCCAGGGCTTTCTTGATTAATTCCAGGTTTTTTTCCGAAAGAACCGAGCCATTTTCCTCGTGACTCAAAAGGCCTGCCAGAAGTCCTTCAGTTTTCGCTCCCCAGGAAGGGTCAAAATGAACCACTCCATCTGCACCCCAGGCCTCAGTTCCCTTTATATGGGCGATATCCATGAAGGGACAACCTGTTCCATACTGAATAAAAACCAGTGGTTGATGGGGCTGCCGCTGCAGGATTCGTGGGTTTTCTACGCGGCCGGTTGCAATCACGTTTTCCAGAGATTTTTGCTCTTCCTCCCCAATAAGGCGGAGACCAGAAGGAAGGATGCCCTCCTTAAAAAAATCCCTGATACTATCAGAACTCAGTTCCAGATAGTCCTGCCCTCCTGCTGAACCTGCTTCCCGGAGTTCTGCCCGCCTGACCCCGGGACTATCAACTTCCCGGTACCACTCGAGGGTTTTCTCCGAGATTTCTTCCAGCAAACTATTAATTTCCTCGTGGTGATAATCATAAGTCCGCTCTCTGAGCAGATTACCTTTCTTTTTCGTACTGGCTTCCTGTGTGGGAACATAATTCCTTCCCTCGACAAAAGCCACTGCCTCTTCAACCGGGGTTTTGGGCCCAAAACCCTGGTCAAAGCCCAGTTCTGCAGCCAGTTCCGGTTTGATAGCCATGCCTCCAATACCTAGCTGAACCTGGTGACGGATTCCCGCTCCTTCAATTAGGTCCACGAAACGACCAAGTAGCTCTGCCACCCCGTACCCAAGAGTTCGGGAAAGCAAAATTACCTCGGCTTTTTTGTCCAGGGCTTCCTCGACAATTTCTCCGGGGGTAACATCGGGGGGTAAAAGGAAGGTTGTGTGTCCCGCTTCATCGAGGGCATTTTTTATCATTTTAAGCCCGATATCGTGAACTGGATCCAGGGGAGATAATAGAACTCTTTTTTTACGCATCCTTTTCTCCTCCCTCCAGCCAGGTGTAGCGGTCTCCAGGTCGGTTAACATATGCCCTGATGCGGACCCGGGCCCCGATCCCTTCATGATGAATATAAACAAGATCAAAATCACTGCAACCCATGCTTTCCATTAAACCAGCAGAAATTCTTCTTCCTTCTTCCTCATTCTTGCAGATAAGAAAGGTTTCAATATCAAGCGCATCAACAACTCTTGTCTTTGCGTCCAATTTCTTCTCACTCCTTACCCCCGAATTTTTCCCAGTATTTATTTACGTCGGCAATAATTCCTTCAATATGCCTAACCATCGCCTTTTCGGCTCCTTCGGAGTCTCTCCGGGCAATTGCTTCGAGCACCTTCTTGTGATCGGAAACAATGTCGCTACCAACTTTTTGCCGGACATATTCCAGAATGGGAGATAACTGACCTTCCTCCCGAATCAAATCCAGGGCTGCTTCCAGAATTTTATTCCCAGCAATTTCTGCTAGAAGCTTATGGAAAGCCACATCTTCATCGGCCCCTGGCTGAGAGGACTCCAGCTTTTGCAGGTTCCTGGAAATTATTTCATTCAATTGGCGAACATCTTCCTCTGTGGCTTTCTCTGCAGCCAGGCGGGCAATTTCCCTTTCAATAGCCCTGCGGGCTATCAGGATGTTTACCAGTTGTTCTTTTTCCTCCCCCCGGGTTAATTCCAGAAATCTGTTAGTATCGAGTCTCCTTCTTTTGTCATCCCAAAATTTCTGCAATGCAATTTTTCCCTCGGAGGTTAAAACCCGACCTTTAAAACCATCCTTTTGGGTCCAGCCTCGTTCATCCAGGCGCCTGAGGACCCGGCCAACTGTGGCCTCGCTAACTTCGCCAACCTTTCGCCTTAAATCATTACTTATTGTTCCCGATCCTACGGGTTCCGAGTAATTCGCGATTATTTCCAGGATATAATGTTCCTTATCTCCATTTTGCTGCAAAAAACCACCTCCCTTAATACAAACAATTTTTAGTTTTAATTAGAATAAGGAGCTTTGCCCGGGGCATATCGGTCCCCACCGGAACAAAGCCCCCACTTCAATATATAGATTGAAGCGGAGAAAACCGGGTTACGATTTTTCTCCGCCTCGTGGTGTTTAAAAGCTTCCTACATAATGCCAGCGTGCTGACCGATAATTTCCATCAGGCGGACCAGGCCTTTTATTGCCATGCGCATCCGCTCTTCGATCAGGTTGCCTTTATCGTCAGTGGTATTCTGGCCGGGAGAAATAAAGATATTTCCATCATAAGCAATGGTGGGAATAATACCCATCTCTTTCAGACCAGATTGCAGGAGGTTACTGGATCCATACATGTCTTCGATGGTGAAAATGGGGAACCCGGGTTCTTCTCCATTCCAGGTTGCCTCATAGTTAATTTCAACAGTACCGGAGTTGAAGGATTTGGATACAACCAGGTTCTTCCGGATCTTTTCGGGCAGGACCTTAAGTTCTTCCATAACTATATCATAGGTCTGCTCAATGGGCTTTTTGTAAAGTTCAGGATTGTCTTCCAGGGCCTTAAGGGCAGCTACCTGACCCAATAGGGCTTCTTTTCCGGGATCAAAAATTACGTGGGAAGCTTTTCCATAGGAACCAGTTGTTCCCCAGCGTTCGCCGTGAACACCGAGAGCCCGGCGCAGGGGTATAATGTATTCTTCCCGTCCAATAATCAGGCCGGAAGTCGGGGCTCCAGTTGCTTTATCCATGCTGTAAATCATGAGGTCAGCATTGTTTTTACGAATATCAACGCCGATAAAGGGCAGGCCCCAGGCATTATCTACAATGTAAGGGACATCATAGTCTCTGGCAAGTTCTCCCATCAGCTTCTGCAGGCGGGGTGTTCCCTCGTTATCTAAATCTCCATAGCCATAACCAGGGGTATCATAACCCAGTGAGGTAAAGCCATTAAGATAGGCAGCATGCCTTTCGGCAATTTTACCAATTTTCTTCATGGAAGCATCGACGTCAACGTTGGTCAACTGCAGAGACGGGTGGTACTTGATGCCATGTGGCTCATAATTGGCCCCTTCCAGCTTGGCCAAAATAACATCTGTATTGTACTGCCTCTTTCCATTGAAGCCTAGTTCGCCTGGAGTTGATCCCCGCTCAGCCAGTACATCCTTGTAGTGGGCGGGGAAGGGGCGACCATAGCTTCCCTGGTGGTGGAGGTGCTTTTCATAGAGGGCAATATAACGAGAACGATAATTATCACCACGACCGGTATAAGGTGGGCTAACAAGGACATCGAAGGCCAGCCAGAGTCCTGCTTCACAGGTCGGGGTGGAAACTGCATCAAATTCATCACCGTAATGATGCTTGACCAGGGTCCGGATTTCATCAACCAGGCCCGCAAGAGGCATTACCTCTTTTGCTCCCTTTTCGGTAGCTGCCATAATATCGTCCCGGAGAGGGGCCGGCATACCGGAGATAGCACCGGTCAGGCCAAATTTTCCAGCAAGATCTGGTCCTATTCCAATTTCATCTGCAGCTTTTTTTGCTTTGGCAAAGATTTCGCCTTTCTCTGCCAGTAATTTTTTATACATTTCAAATTTAAACATTTTTTCACTCTCCCCTGAATTTTTCATTTACCAAGACTCGTTAAATTCTCCTACTCTTCCAGTTCAACGATCATTTCAACTTCAACAGCCGCTCCCATTGGCAGGCTTACCGAACCGACAGCAGCCCGAGCATGTTCGCCTTTCTTTCCAAATAATTCAACACAGAGTTCAGAAGCACCATTCAAGACCTTGGGCTGGTCAGTAAAATTAGGGTCACTATTAACAAATCCGTTAATTTTCACAACCTGCTTGACCCGGTCCAGGTCACCGGCGATCTTTTTGATAACTCCAAGGCAGTTAAGGAGGCAGATTTTTGCGGCCTCATACCCTTCCTCAACTGAATAGTCCTGTCCCAGTTTCCCCCTGTACTTGAGCTCTCCATACTGAATGGGGAGCTGTCCCGCGGTGAAAATGAAGCGTCCGGTTTTTTGGCCGGGGACATAAGCAGCAAGTGGGGCAGGAACTTCGGGCAGGGTTAAACCCATTTCCTCAATTCTTTGCTCGATCTTCATATTATTCACCTCCTCCGGCACGAAATTCTAAAGTTTGTCCAAGGCAGAAGCCCTGGTCAGCTCCACTCTTAAGTAAATCAGTCTTTATAACAATATTAAGGTGATTGGGCATGTGGGTTATATCAAACCCAGCAAGGCGCCCGATTTCCCTACCGTCAACTGAAACAATGTCTCCAGCGACTGCAACTCCAGCTCCGGCAATTTCCACAAAACCCAGGTAAGTAATATTGTTTACCGTATCCCCAGGTCCCGCGTTTTCGTCAGTTAAAATTATTTCATGGATTTCACCAGATAAAAGTGCGCGGGAAATTGGTTTAATAAGTTCCAGATTGCGATCGGGAAAATATCCCTGCAGGACAACTACCAGATTTCCTGTAATTTCATTTTTAGCATAATAGGGGTTGGACTTAAAGGCACCCCGCTTATAAGGATCATGGCTCAAATTCGGCTCCTCCCCTCATCATTGATGAGTGACTATACTTATATTTTACCTCTAATCTTTTAATTTGTCCACCCCTTTTTTACAGCAACCTTTTTCTTTCTGTTGAAGATGGAATCCGGAGCTGTTTGCGGTATTTGGCAACAGTTCTCCTGGAAATACCTATCCCCTGTTTTTCTTCCAGTTCACTTGCAATATCCTGGTCGCTCAGGGGTTTTTGTCTGTTTTCCCGGTCTACCAATTCCCGGATCAACTCTTTTATACTTACCGACGAGTGGGTTTCAACGCCGCTATTGAAAAAATATTTTAACTCATAAATTCCGTAAGGAGTCTGGATATATTTTCCCGTTGTAGCCCGGCATATTGTGGAAATATGCAGACCCAGCTTTTCCGCAACATCTCTGAGGGCAAGTGGTTTCAGGGCTTTTTTCCCGGTGGAGAAAAACTCTTCCTGAAGTTCCAGAAGGGCCTCTGTTATTCGGTAAAGGGTAACCCGGCGCTGTTCAATACAACGAAGAAGCCAGCGAGCACCTTTCAGCTTTCTCTCCAGAAACTCCCTTACTTCCGGGTTATCTCTTTTCTGCCAGAGAGTTTTATAATTTCCTCCCAGGCGCAGGCGGGGATAGACGGCATCATTCATAATAATCCGCCATTCGTTATCAGCCCGAACCAGAATAATATCCGGTTCCAGGTAGCGAATTTGCTGTTGTTCATAGGCTGCTGAGGGATAGGGATAAAGAGAGCGCAGGAGGTTTACCCCACTGTCAAAAGCTTCTGGACCCGGCTTGAACTTGCGGCGGATAGAAGGCCACTTGCCCCGGGTCAGCTCCGCCCAGTGACAGCCAACAATTTTTCGCGCCCATTCCTTTTGCTGTTCAGGAGCTTCCAGGGCTGCAAGCTGATGGGCCAGGGCTTCCTGGATATTAACAGCTCCGTGCCCGGGTGGGTCCTGTTCCAGAAGTAATTCCCGGACCTCTTCTACCTCTTCAGTTGATACCTCCAGCAATCTTGAAACCTGGTGAATGGAAATAGCCAGGTACCCTTTCTCATCCAGTGAGCCAACCAAAAATGATGCAATTCGTCGTTTTACCTTATCCGGAAGTAGCAGGTGCATTTGCCTGGTCAGGTACTCATCTCTACTAATGGGCTGAGCAAGGACTTTTTCTTCAATTCTTTCCTGGCCGTCATTCCTAATTTCCTGGTTAAAGGCATAATCGGTGTTGGCAAAAATTTCTTCCCATTCTTCGGAACTATGGTCATCGAGGCTTATTGTTTCCTCCTGTTCGCCGACTTCAAGGAGGGGATTTTCCTGGGCCTCTTTTTGCAACAGTTCTTTTAGCTCCAAGGTTGAAAGCTGTAAAATATTTAAAGCCTGCTGTAAACGGGGCGTCATTATTAAGGTTTGTTTCTGTTCTAAACGCAGATTCAGGTTCATCTGCATGCTGGTTCACTTCCCCTCTCTACGAATTTCATCAGCTATCCGGCCAATACGGCGCATGCGGTGATTTGCACCCGATTTCCCCACCGGAGGTTTGCAGCGTTCCCCCAGTTCTTTAAGGCTCAGATGGGGATAGCGGACCCGAAGCCTTGCAATATCCTGAAGTCCTGTTGAAAGATTGTTCAAACCTATATTCATTGCAATTAGTCTGATATCTTCCAACTGTTTTAAGCCAGCCTGGATTGTTTTTTCAAGGTTGGCAGTTTCCCAATTAACTTTGCGATTAACTGTCCCCCGCATTTCTTTAAATATCCGGTTGCTCTCTACATCAAGCAGAACGCGGTGAGCTCCGGCAAGGTTCAGAAAGGTAAGAATATCTTCAACCCGGTTTAAATAAACCAGCCAAAACTTTCTCCGGTTCCTAATTCCAGGGGCAAGACCCAATCGATTTTCCAATTCCTGAACATCCTTTGCGACTTCCTCTCGTTCGCAGAGGACTTCCAGGTAATAACCAGATTCCGGATTGTTTATCGATCCCCTGCCCAGAAAATAACCCCGGAGAAAGGCCCGCCTGCCCCTTTCTCCCTGGATCAGGTTAAAGGGAACTCGCCCTGCAGGGAAACGGTTTTTTCCAACCAGTCCCAGTTCTTCCAGGAGACAGCCTAAACTTTCCTGGGGAGTAATTGCAAAGTGATAGCGCTGGGTGCTGCCCACCTGCCCCCTGTCTCCCACCCTGATCTGGATCTGGAGATCATCCTGGATCTTCCGTAAAAGTGCATAAAGGCGGCGGGCCACCTGGGCCCCTTCGGTTTCCCAGCTCAAGCCCACTCCCCTGTTGTCAATTGTTAAATTTCCGCTGCTCAGGAGTAAACCCGCCAGTTCAGCCTTTATCTCCGCCTCTGTTCCCAGGGGAAGGCGAACTAACTCGTCTTTAACCCTGTTACTGAAGGACATACTACCACCCCCAGTTCCAGAGTTTTAAAAGGGTGTTCTCCCGCCCATTTCGGAGATAACCGGCCAGTTCCATAATTTCCCTGGCGAGAGCCTGGGGGTTGTGCCGGACATAATCTTCCTCATCCAGAAGGGGACTTTCAATTACATTGATTCCTTTTTTGTTCAAGCCATCCAGATCAAAGGTTACAGGAAATGCCCCTTCTTCTTCATAGCGGGATGCAGAGCGGGGATTTACCTTTTTGTTATTAACAATTATATAGTCCGCGATTCGACCCCCGCTGTGTCTTTCAATCGCTTCCAGGTGATCCCCCGCATCATAGCTCTGCGTTTCTCCTGCCTGGGTCATAACATTACAAACGTATATTTTCATGGCCTCTGAAGAACGCAGCGCTTCGGGGATACCTTTAACCAGGAGGTTGGGGATAATACTTGTATAAAGACTTCCCGGCCCCAGGATTATTATTTCTGCTTCCCTTAATGCCTTAATAGTATCCGGGTGGGGTTTACAGTTCAGGGGATTAAGATAAACCTTTTCTATCTTTCGATCGGGACGGGGGATGTTCGTTTCCCCGCAGGTCTCTGTTCCATCGGTATATCGGGCACAGAGTAGACAGTTGGTCAGGGTGGAAGGTAAAACCCGACCCCGAACCGCCAGGACCCTGCTGGACTGGCGGATCGCAGTTTCAAAATCCCCAGAAATTTTGGACATGGCCGCGATAAAAAGGTTACCAAAGCTATGCCCCTCAAGATCGGCGTTACCGTAAAAACGATATTGAAAAAGTTTCTGCATCAGGGGCTCCGCTTCAGCAAGGGCCACCAGACAGTTGCGTATATCCCCTGGAGGCAAAATTCCCATTTCATTCCTGATCTTTCCCGAGCTCCCGCCGTCATCAGTAACAGTAACAATCGCCGTTATATTGCTTGTATATTCCTTGATCCCGCGGAGCAAAGTAGCCAAGCCGGTTCCTCCGCCCAGGACCACAACCCGGGGGCCCCTTTCCTGCATGCGCCGATGGTAAACAACCGTAGCCAGATCATCATTGGGATCCGGCTGCAGAGTCTTAAAGAGGGAATTCACCATCCCCCGCAACCCAAGGGTCAAAAAGAGCAGCCCCCCTCCCAGGATCATCAGGCCAATTAAAATACCCGCTGCAGGAACCAGCTCTTCCTCCAGAGTGGCCACAAGCTGGGATAATTCATTGAAAATTTCTATATCTAAAAGAAACAAAAGGCTAATCAGAATTAAAATCAAACCGCTCAGGGCAATAGCCAGCCAGCGCTTGACCTTCATTCCCGGCAAAAGCCATCGCAGCATAAAATTCCCTCCTAGACCTCACCCTTCAACTTATCACGGTGTTCTAATAGGACGTTATAACCTCTTTCAGCGAGGAATTTTTTCAACCTTTCTCCAATAGCGACCGACCTGTGCCTGCCCCCGGTGCAGCCCAGAGCGATAACCAGGCTTGATTTCCCTTCGTTAATAAACTGGGGGAGCAAAAATAGAACCAGGTTAAAAAACTTTTCCATAAAACGACGGGTCAGGGGCCATTTGCAAACGTAGTCCTGAACTTCCTGGTCCTGGCCTGTAAAAGGCTGGAGCGAGGGAACATAGTGAGGATTCGGTAAAAAGCGAACGTCCATTACAAGGTCGGCATCAAGAGGAACTCCATGTTTGTAGCCAAAAGTAGTTATGTTTATGCTCATTTTTTTCTGTTTTTCTTCAGTAAAAAAGTAGCTGCCCAGAACCCCGGAAAAACGATCTCTTGACATATCAGAAGTATCTATTACCCGGTGGGCTTTACCCCTCAACTCTTCAAGTTTTTTCCTCTCCTGAGCAATTCCATCAAGGATTCTTCCTTCAGGAGCGAGGGGATGTCTGCGGCGGCTTTCCTTGTAGCGCCGGACCAGGGTTTCGTCACCTGCTTCCAAAAAGAGTATTTCAAACCGGAAGCCCTTGCTCTCCATCTCCTGCAGTTCCTGGAATAGCGCATCAAAAAAATCGCCTCCGCGGATATCAATAACAACGGCCAGTCTTTCTACCTGACCGGCTCCATGCAGGCAGAGCTCATATAATTTGGTTAAAAAAGTTGGCGGCAGGTTATCTATACAAAAAAAACCCTGGTCCTCAAAAATTTTCAGGGCAAGGGTTTTACCTGCACCGGACATCCCCGTAATAATTACAAACTGAATGTCTTTCATCCCTGGCCTCCGTATGCAAAAAATATGCCTACTTTCTATATTTATGACTTCGACGGACTTAAAAAAATTCCTTCCCCCTTATGAGGCCTTTTTTTGCCGGGCTGAAAAATAACCCCCCCAGATAAGAATCAGGAAAAATAAGGAGATTAAAATAAGGGCATGGTAATTTACTTTTTCCGGAGGTATAGGACCAATTGGTTTCAAAACGGGATCTCGCTGGGCCAGGAGTTCTGCCTGGTTAAAATTTTCCGGAACCAGAATATCGATTATGGGATGATTCCCTTCTTCACCCTCAGCACCTCCAAAGCTCCACAGGGAGGCCTGTTCGCTGATTTCTCGGAAATAATAAGGGTCAAGGGGGTCATAGGCTCCGACCAGGACATAATAGCGGGCCTCTTCAAGGGGCCCCGTCCACTCAGAGGGAACTTCAAGGGTTATGGTATTTCCGTCAACTGAGAGATCTGAACCCTCCAGGCTTGTCGGCCGAGGGCTTTCCCAGGAAACATCTTCTTCCGGGGAACGCCACTCTTCCCCTTCTTTTAGGCCCTGTATCCACCAACCAGAAAAAACAATGGCTCTGTTCCAGGGAAATTCGGGGTTCATCTTAACCTCAAGAACTGGTTTAACTGGTTCTGTGCTCCCTCCCTCCCCGTTATCAATATACAGGTGCACCAGGGGGTGGGTGAAACCGAAAAAACCGTCCCAGGGATCGGTTATCCTGCCAAAGGTAAAATCAAAATAATAAATTCCTTCACCTGCCCGAACCCTGAATTTTTGCAGGTCAAAAAGCCCCTCATAAGGCTCAAAGTGGGGATGAAGGGGATAAACATAATTTCCTGGGCCGTAATCATCGCCTGTTTCATCCTCGTGAATAAAAATCACTTCTTCTGCCAGGACAGAAGCAAAAGGAATTAAAATAATAACCAGGATTAAGAAAAATAATTTCATAACCTGCCTCCTTCCCGAACAAAATTGATCCGCCCTTAACTGCCAAAATCCAACCAGGACAGATTAAAAGAAAAACACATCAAAAGGAACGCCATTACGGCCCCGGGGAAATAATCTCCTTAAATCCCCAAAATTCCCCAGATTTCTCCGGCCAGTCGGGGAATTCTTTGTTCTTCTCTGGACTCAACATATAAACGAACCAGTGGTTCTGTCCCCGATGGTCTGAGGAGAACCCAGTCCCCGCCTGTAAGGATTAATTTGACACCATCTCAGTCGTATTCCGCTGAACTACTTCCTCCCCATCCAGATGACCGGGCCCAAGGTTTTTCAGTCCTTCCAGAACCGGTTCCCTGCTTTTTCTCTCAAAAGCAAGATCAAAACGGCGGCTGGCTAAAAATCCGAATTTATCATAAGCCTGGTAAAGTATCTCCCCCAGACTTTTTCCATAAAAAGAAATCATCTCACAGGCCAAAAGACCGTCTTTTTCCGGAAGGTGGGAAGAAATACTCATGCCGCCACTTTCTTCCCCTCCGAGGAGGATTTTTCCCTGCTTTAAAAGATCACCAATATACTTAAAGCCAACTGGAGTTTCAATAATCTCCAAACCCTTTTCTTTGGCAATACGGTCCAGGAGGTGAGTAGTGGCTACCGTCCTGCCCAGGTTCCCCTTCATTTTTTTTCCTTCGAACAAATAATAGGCTGCGAGAAATAAAAACTGATTGGGGGTTAAATAAAAACCTTCTTCGTCAATAATGCCAAACCTATCCCCGTCTCCATCCAGGGCAAGGCCAAGTTTAGCCGAGGTATTTTTTACTTCTCCAGCCATTTCTTTAAGCCTGTCCTCAGAGGGGTCCGGCATGCTCCCACCAAAATAGGGATCAAGACCGCTCTCCCTTACTTCAACTCGCCACCCGAATTCACCCAGGAATTCTTCCAGGTACCCCTGGCCCGCTCCAAACAGGGGGCTAATAATTACCCGGGTGGGGGTTTTTTCAATTAAATTACAATCAATGGTTTTCCGCAGACGCTGCAGGTAATTTTTTTTACCATCCCAGTCTGCAAGCAAACCCTGCTTTATTGCTTCCTCCCTGTCCATTATGGAAATCTCTTCCCCCTGAAGTTCTGCCAGTTCCTTTTCAATATCTTCTGTTACCTCCGGAAGGGCTGGGGCAGCATCCCGGGGAATAAATTTTAATCCGCTGTACTGGGGAGGGTTGTGAGAAGCGGTGAACATGAGGGCTCCATCTGCTTTTAAATCCAGTATCCCGGCAGCAACTGCAGGAGTGGGCTGGGGACGGGTCCCCAGGTAAACCTTAATCCCTTTTCTGTTCAATACCCCTGCAGCCCGGGAAGCGAATTCTCGGGCCAAAAAACGAGTATCATAACCGATTATAACTTCAGGATTTTTACTTGTTTTTTCAAGGTGATGGGCGATGGCAGAAACCACTTTTTCCAGGTTGGAAAAAGTAAAATCCTGGGCAATCAAACCTCTCCATCCATCGGTTCCAAAGCGGATTTCCACGGAACCCCTCCTTCAATCAACTAATTATTAAATCCTCGGGATCTATTGCTCCCTTTACAACCTCCTCTTTTTCCGGGTACCGGGTAAACACCAAAAACCCGATCAGGATAAAAAAGGCAGCAACCGGTCCCGTTAACTGGATCCCGAGAGGCTCGGCTGCGCTGTTACCAAAAAACTGAAACAATAATCCCATGGTCAGAGACGAAAGAGCTATAACCGATTTTAAAACAATTCCCTGGGCTCCGAAATACATCGATTCTCTCCTCTTTCCCGTAACCATTTCGTCAATATCAGTCACATCAGCCACAATCGCATTGGGGATAATAAATAGAGAAGCCAGGGGTAATCCCAGGAGGGCCATTATTAAAAGCCCAAAATTATAGGATGTCATGGGGAGAAGGGGATCATTAAAAAAGAAAATCATCGGCAGGAGGATTATTAAGGCCCCCAGGCTAAACAACATAATCACCTTTTTACCCCATTTTTTTGCAGCCAGATTAACCAGGGGGAAACATAAAAGAGCAACTCCGAAAACAGCCCCCAGAAAAATACTGGTCTGCCCCTCGCCCACTCCAATCAGGACAGTAACATAATAAGGAACCCCCATGGTAATTATATTAAAGCCAAACCAGTATAGGGCATTTCCAACAAGATAAATTAAAAAGGCCTTATTCTGGAAAGTCATTTTCAGAGCTGCACCCAGTTTTAAATCGGCTGGTTTAGCCCGGGAAAACTTCCTCTCGTCTATTGCAAAAACAGGCATGTAAAGAAAAATTAGAGCAAAAAACCCCATGATCCAGACCATGGCCACAAAGCCAAACCTTTCCACCAGGGGCCCCGAAGCAACCATGGCCAGAGCAGTCCCCAGGAGCATAAAAACCGCCTGGAGAGTAGTCAGGTCAACTCTTTCCCCTTTACTGCGAGCAATTTCTGGCAGAAGAGCAAGGTAGGGAACAACGTAAAAGGTAAAAAAGAAGAAAAACATTCCGAGCAGGAGCGCCAGGAAAAAAACATTTAACATGCTCTCTTCTGCTATGGGAGGGTAAAACATGGCAATGGTTACAACAACAAGGGGAACCGCTCCCCAGAATAAAAAGGGCCAGCGTCTTCCCCGGGATGAACGGGAATTATCCGACCAGTTACTAACAATAGGATCAGCCAGGGCATCAACAACCCTGCCGAAAAACATTATCGACCCAAAAATCCCCGCAGCCACAAGCGGACTTCGTGCCGCATCTCCCGGAGGAACATAAAAAAACATCAGCCAGGTTGTTAAAACTCTTTCCAGGAGATTAAAGCCTGCTCCTCCAGCAGCGTAAAAAAACCGGTTTAGGAACGGCACTCAATTCACCTCTTTATCCCTCAGATTTGGATTTTCTTCCAGTGGCCGCGATTAAATCTCAAGCGGACATATGTTCCGCGCAAAAGCCAGTCAACGATCATCGCCAGCCAGGCACCATAAAGGCCCAGTTCAAAAATCCGGATGAATATGTAACCGAAAAGGAGGCGTCCCCCCCCAGGTTGCAACCGCGGTGCTGTAAAAAACGCTTTTGGTTTCTCCTGCCCCTCGCAAACCCCAGGAATAAATGAAATGGGTGGCCATGGGGAGTTGAGCAAAAGCAACAATGCGCAAACACCCTGCTCCAAGTTCAATTATTTCCGGGTCATCCACAAAAAGCCGCATCAGATTATGGGGGAAGAAAAAGAATATAAGTCCCATGGAACCCATAATTACCAGGCCCATTTTCCAGGACTCATGCGCCCCCGCGCTTGCTTCTTCGGGCTGGCCGGCACCCAGGTTTTTCCCAACAACAGTTGCCGTTGCAACAGCCAGACCAAAACCGGGCATATAGGAAAAGGCCTCAGCTTTAAGAGCAACCTGATGAGCAGCGTAAGCAGCAGTTCCCAGCGATGCCACCATCCGCTCATAAAAGAGCTGTCCCAGCCGCATTACCAGCTGTTCCCCAGAAGCAGGCAGGCCAATATTCAAGACTTTTCCAATCAGGTCGAACCGCAATTTAAGCCCTAAACCCTCCATCCTGAGGAGGGGATGTTTATAAATTATTAGATAAACAAGAAATCCTGCTCCAATTGTGCGGGAAAGGGAAGTTGCCAGCCCCGCTCCTGCAACACCCATAGCGGGGAAAGGTCCCGGACCAAAAATTAGAAGGTAATTTCCCAGGACATTCAGCATATTAACACCGAGGTTGATTTTCATGGGTGTCCGTGTATCTCCTGCCCCTCTAAGTCCGGCCGCAATCACCAGGGAAATGAATATGGCGATAAAACCGGGGACCATCAACCTCATATACCCTGAACCAAGTTCCAAAACTCCTGCCTCGGGGCCAAAAAAGCCAAGAATTGCTGGAGCCCAGCGCAAAAATACAAGACCCATACTGATAGCAGCAGCGGCACTCAGAAAAAAGGACTGCTGCAAAATTTCCCGACCTTCCTGGATTTTTCCGCCCCCAACTGCTCTGGAGACCAGGGCCGTGGTTCCAACACTCAGGGCATTAAAAAGCTGTATAGTATACTGAATGGGAATATTGCTCAAACCTACCGCGGCAATAGCAACAGGACCCAGTCGCCCAACCATCATCATGTCCACAACCTGAGTTACAGTAAGGGAGGCCATTTCCAGCATAACCGGCCAGGCCATGTTAATTATTAATGTTCTTCTTTGCTTTTCAGTTTTTCCCACCCTTGATCTCCTGGTAATAATCCAGGTACAGGGGAACAATTCTGTCACTGGAAAAATTGTCAATTACCCGCTGGCGCCCCGCCAGGCCCATTTTTTTCTGCAGATCAGGATTTTCTAAAATTTGAGTAGCCAGTTCGGTCATTTTTTTAATGTCTCCCACAGGAGCCAGAAAGCCCGTCTCCCCGTGAACAACCACTTCCGGAATGCCCCCTACTTCTGTAGCCAGAACTGGAACCTCACAGGCCATGGCTTCAATATTAACCAGACCAAAAGCTTCCTTTTCCGAGGGTAAAATTAAGAGGTCAGCAATTGATAGCAGGGGGACTACGTTGTCCTGGGCTCCTAAAAACACCACTCTATTCTCCAGCCCTTTTTCCCGAACCCTTGCCGCAACGCTATCCCTGGTCGGGCCATCCCCGACTAAAAGCAGGCGCGCCAGAACTTTCTTTTGAACCCGGTCAAAAACTTCAATCAAATCCTCAACTCTTTTCACACCCCGGAAATTAGAAATATGGATAATCAACTTTTCTTCTTTGGACCTGTACCGCAGGCGGCAGGGGATATTTTCTGGCTTCATCCTCTGGTACTCCCTCGTATCAACAAAATTGTGGATACAGGGGATTGGGCGTTCAATATTAAAAACCTCCCGGGTTAGTTTAGCCAGATCCCTGGAAACTGCAGTCAAACCGGGGCTGTTAATAATTGCATAACGGGTAGTCCTGAAAAAGGACTCATTATTCCCCACAAGGGTAATATCTGTCCCGTGCAGAGTAGTAACAAGCCCTACTTCCTTACCAACAACCATTGCCAGAGCCTGCTGGCAAGCGAGGGCGTGGGGGACAGCGTAATGGGCATGGATGAGATCCAACTCCTCTTCTTCAACCACCTGGGCTATTTTATTAACCAGGGCCAGGTAATAGGGAGGAAAGGGGAAGAGGTCATAGTGGGGGGTGTTAACAGGATGGTAAAAAATATTTTCGTGAAACTTGAGACGAAAGGGCTGGTCGTAGCTAATAAAGTGGACCTGATGACCTAAATTGGCCAGGTGCCAGCCCAGTTCAGTTGCCAGAACCCCGCTGCCCCCATATGAAGGAAAACACACTATACCTATTTTCATTGGTTATTCTCCTTTTCTCCCCAGAAAAGATCTGGAACCAGAGGGGCCCTGGGAGAATAAAAAGGCTCGCCATAAATGGCTCCAGCCTGCCTGCCCCAGTAAAGATTGCCGCTCTCAATTCTCTTCCAGAAGCCGGGGGCGTTAATATTGGTAGGAAAAGCCTTCCCTTCCCTGCTGAACTGGGATTCATATTTTTCAATAGCCTCCAGTTTCTTCTGGAAATAATCTGAAATATCAACAATCAGGGTCGGGTTTACGTGCTGGGGTAGGGCAAAGTAAAATATCCTTTCAGCCCGGTAGGGAGGGCTTTTTGTCACAAAATTTTTCAGTCCGGAAACAAAAAATGCCTTACGCAATAAACTGCCAGCATTTTCATGATCGGGATGATGGGAAAACCAATATGGAGAAAGAATCAGCTTTGGTCGAAGCTGGCGAATGGATTCCACAACAACAGCAAGCTGATCATCATCCAACTTAACTCCCAGGTCGGGAAGCCCCAGGTTATGCCTCTGCCAGAGCCCTAGAACTTCTGCGGCTTCTGCTGCTTCCTTTGCCCTTAACTGGGGGGTCCCATTACTTCCCTTTTCTCCCCGGGTCAGGTCAATCCCAACAACCCGAAAACCCTTATCCACGTGAGCTGCTATCGTTCCACCAATTGCCAGTTCAAGATCATCCGGGTGAGCCCCGTATGCAGCAATATCAATCATAAACTTCAACCTCCTGTTATTTCCACCGTCCATCCGTTGTTAAAAAACCGTGTTCTTCTTTTAGCTCTTTCAGGCCCTTCTGAATTATTCCCAGTAATTCAGGGCCATATCTCATTAAAAAAGGAAAAACATTTAAAACCCTTTCCTGGAGCTTTTCTCCGGGATAAAGGCTGTTTAATATTTTATCAAACTGCCGGGAAAGGGTTTTCTCTTTTTCAACCTGGAATTCCCGGCTTCTTCCCTCCAGGTAATCCACTTCCTTTAAAATCCTTTTAAGGTTTTTACAGGCCAGATCCTCTAAGTTGGGGTGAACGTTTTTTAATTCAGCCATTAATTGTTCGTAAATCTCCCTGATTTCTCTGCGGCTAGGATTAAAAATATTTTCCAAATCTACTCCCGTATGCCGGAAAACAATTTTATCCCATAGTTTTTCTCCTTCTTCTAAAAACTCCCGGGGAGCTACCTCCCATTTTTCCATGTGGCGTAAAAGCCTTTCCTCAACCAGGGTTAAACTCTTCCGAGGAAAAAGCGGGGGTTGTTCAAGGCCCATGGTTCGATATCCCAAGCGGAGCTGTCCCTGGTAGGCAAGCTCTCCGGGGCCGTTTATTGAAGCCAGAACCGGGAAAACAAAATCCTGGAAAATTGGCCTTAAAAGAGCGTCTGGACTGAAGCTCGCGGGTTCTTTTTCCATTAAATCCCAGAATTCATCCTCGGTCAAATCCAGATCTCCTCCCCTGCTCTGAAAGCGGTTCCCCTGCTTAAAAACAGGCCGTCTTTCTCCCCCAAGGATGACAAAAAAGTTGGTGTGGCGGTTATCTTTTTGGACCTGGACGTGGTACCCTGCCTCTTCCAGTTCTTTTTCTTTTTTCGAAACTGCCTGGTAAAAATCAGAGGCAGCAGGTTTAAAAAGAGAAATAAATTCCTTCTTCAATTCAGCCACACCACTGGCCATGGGATCAAAAAGGATTAGGCCCTGATGACCCAGGAGGGAAATCATAATCCTTGCAAACCATTCTCCCAGAGACCCCGATTTCTGTCCTGTTTCCCGGAGCAAATCCAGGTAGTTATTCTTGAACCTTCCCCGGGGGGTTTTCTTTTCCAGTGCATTAACTGCTTCCAAAAAGGATTCTTTCCTTGGAATAAAACTAATGGGTCGGGTCTGGAAAGGAGAATTCAGGCTTATTTTCTGGTTTTTATTTTCCGAATCTGTTATCCAGAGGTGGTTAACCTCCCTGAAATCATGGTCATCTCCCGGAACCCAGAAAACAGGAACAACAGGGCGGCCAGTTTTCTGAGAAGCCTCCTGAGCCCTGTTAATAATATCCATTGCTTTGTAAAGGGTCATCAGGGGACCGGTAAAAAGTCCGGCCTGCTGGCCGCCAATTATTACCGCCGTTCCTGGTTCGGCCAGCAGGTCGATATTTTCCAGAACATCCTCCGGCGCCCCAAGCCGGACATTATACTCCCTTAAAATTTTTGCCAGAAGGTCCCGATGTGAATTCTCAGGCATTTTTCCGCAACGGTGGGTTAATGATTCCACCCGGGGAGGGTACTGATAAAATCCGTCAACCCGTTGAAAGTTAAGGGTATAGTCTTTATGCAGTTCGCTGTGGAAGAAATTAAACTTCATCAAACTGCTCGGAAAATTCCCGAGTTTCCTCCTCAAGTTTATCCAGGTACGATTCGTCATCTTTATGGGACAGGGCCTCAAAAATAAACCGGGCTATTTCCTGCATGTCATCGGGACCCATTCCCCGGGTTGTTACAGCAGGAGTTCCAATCCTGATCCCGCTGGTAACGAATGGACTTTTGGTCTCAAAAGGAATGGTATTTTTATTAACCGTAATACCAATCCGGTCGAGGAGTTCCTCGGCTTCTTTCCCGGTAATCTTAACATTGTTCAGGTCAACAAGAATAAGGTGGGTGTCAGTCCCATCAGATACCAGGCGCAAACCATAACCCTGCAGTGCTTTGGCAAGGGCCTGGGCATTATCAATTATCCTCTGCTGATATTTATTAAATTCTTCAGTTGCGGCTTCCTTAAAGCCAACAGCCTTGGCGGCAATTATATGCATCAATGGTCCCCCTTGAATCCCGGGGAATAAAGCCTTGTCAACTGCTTTTGCGTGCTCTTCCTTGCAGAGGACAAAACCCCCGCGAATTCCCCGCAGGGTTTTGTGAGTGGTAGAAGTTACAAAATCAGCATAAGGTACAGGGTTGGGATGGAGTCCTGCCGCTACGAGTCCCGCGATATGGGCCATATCAACCATAAACAGGGCCCCAACATTATCGGCTATCTCCCGGAATCTTTGGAAGTTAATAATTCGGGGATAGGCACTTGCTCCGGCAATTATCATCCTGGGTCTCAAATCCTGGGCCATTTTTTCTACCAGATCATAATCAATAATTTCTTTATGCTTGGTTACCCCGTAGTGCCCCACCTTGTAATAGGTTCCGGAAAGGTTTACCGGACTCCCGTGGGTCAGATGGCCCCCATGGGAGAGATCCATGGCCAGCATTGCTCCTCCTACGGGAATCTTGGCAAAATAAACAGCCTGGTTGGCCTGAGAACCGGAATGAGGCTGAACATTGGCGTGTTCAGCACCATAAAGCTCTTTTAGCCTTTTAATAGCCAGCATTTCAACCTTATCTACAACCTCACAACCCCCGTAATACCTCCGTCCCGGATAGCCTTCAGCGTATTTATTGGTTAAACAGGACCCTGTAGCTTCTAAAATCGCCGGGGAAACAAAATTTTCTGAAGCAATCAATTCCAGATTTCGCTTCTGTCTCGCTTTTTCTTCACCGATAAGTTCGAATATTTCCGAATCAAAGTTTTGTAGATGTTCCACAATTTTCCCTCCTCAATTATTATTCTCTTTAAAAAATTCCTTATTATTCCCTAAAATCCTCTTCTAATGGAAAAAAAGTCCTCCCTTTAACAGGAGGACTTCTGCCACTCATCAATCTCCCTGGCTATAGCCATTCTCTTGATCCTGGGCATAAATTCTTCTTTATTCTTAATTTTTTTCTCTTTCAACCGTAACCCGAGGAAAAAAAGCCCGGTAAAGGTAAGGGCCAAAATTGCACCAACCATCTCGGACCAGAGGAGATAGCCAAGAGCAAATCCCCCAACAAAGGTGACCAGCGGGACCCCGTATAAACCAAAAGCAAGGGCGAAAATATTTTTCTCCCCAGTTGTTACCAAAACCCAATCTCCTTCTTTGGCCCCAATGGGATTTTTTACCTCCAGCTGTTCTTCATTGGGGCCAAAACACTGCCCACATTTTCCGCACATGGAATGCCGGCGGAACTGGATAATGGCCGAACCTTCCTTTGTTCCCCTGCCAACAACTATACCCAATCTTTCCAAAACTATACCTCCCTATTTCGCCTGTAAGCGGGGTCAATCGGAACCCGGCGGAGGCGAAGCGAATTCAGAACAACATTGAGAGAACTCGCAGCCATGGCTGCCGCCCCAATAATCGGGTGGATCAAACCAAAGAAGGCGGCGGGAATAGCAACCCCGTTGTAAAACCAGGCCCAGAAATAGTTTTGCCTGATCTTGTTAAAGGTTGCCCGGGCCAGCTTAATTGCCCGAATAACTCCGTCGAGATCTCCCCGAACCAGTGTAATATCAGCAGCCTCAATGGCAATATCCGTTCCCGTTCCAATGGCAATACCCACATTGGCCTGTTTTAAAGCTGGAGCGTCGTTGATGCCATCTCCAACCATTACTACCGTCCCATATTCTTCCTGCAATCTTTTTATTTCCTCAACCTTTCCTTCCGGTAAAACTTCAGCCAAAACTCTACTGATTCCAAGTTGGCTGGCAATAGCATCTGCAGTTCGCCTGTTGTCTCCTGAGATGAGTGCAGTAGAAAGTCCCATTTTCTCCAGTTCGGAAATGGCCTGAACTGCTTCTTCTTTCAGGGTATCTGCAACCGCTACAATTCCCGCAAACTTTCTTTCAATGGCAATCAGCATGGCTGTTTTTCCCTCGTCTTCCAGCCGGGCAATCTTATCTTCTTCTACCGCAAACGGAACTTCATAATTCTTTAACAGAAGGGGGTTGCCAACAAGTATTTCTTTTCCCGAAACTTTTCCAATAACTCCCCGGCCCGTAAGGGCTTCAAAGCTTTCCGTTTCCTGTAACTCAACCCCTTCTTCTCTCGCTTTTTCAACAATGGCCTGCCCTAGAGGATGCTCAGAAGCATTTTCCAGGCTTCCCGCAAACATGAGGAGTTCCTCTGGAGAATAATTCTTAGAATTCAGAACATCAGTAACTGTCGGTTGCCCCTTGGTTAAAGTCCCGGTCTTATCAAAAGCAATCATCCGGGCTTCTTTAATCGTCTGAATTGCTTCTCCCCGGCGGATTAAAACTCCTTTTTCCGCTCCAATCCCGCTACCAACCATAATTGCAGTAGGAGTAGCAAGACCCAGAGCACATGGACAGGATATAACAAAGACTGCAATCATGGCTAAAAGAGCGAGGGAAAAAGCAGGCAGCTGGGTGTTGCTCCAGGGGAAATTAAAGAATTGGACAATAGCAACGTGAAATTCGGGGAATAGATTCCAGGAAATAAATGCTCCAATAGCAAGTACCAGAACTGCCGGGACAAAAAAACCGGTAACCCGGTCCGCAAATTCCTGGATTGGAACGCGGGAACCCTGGGCTTCTTGCACCATTTTAATTACCTGGGAAAGGAACGTGTCTTTTCCGATTTTAGTGGCCTTTACCTGCAGAATTCCCTGCTTGTTAATGGTTCCTCCTATTACTTCCTGCCCTTCGCCACGTTCTACCGGAAGAGATTCACCCGTTGCCATGGATTCATCAACTGTACTCGACCCCTTGTGAACCAAGCCATCAGTGGGAATCTTCTCTCCCGGTCTAATGACCATAATATCTCCAATACTCAATTCTTCTATGGGAACTTCCCGCTCTCCTTTCTCTGTAATAATCCGGGCCGTCCTTGCACCCATCTGCAATAATTTCTTTATTGCCTGGGAAGCCCTGCCCTTGGCCTTTGCTTCCAGGAAACGGCCTACCAGGTGGAAGGTCATAATGCTCGCAGCCATTTCGACAAAAGAAGAAAGCGGCAACCAGAAAGCCAGCACATTAAGCGAGTAGGGAACAACTGAACCCAGGGAAACAAGGGTATCCATATTGGGTCTCAAATTACGAACCGCCCTGATGGTATGGAGATGGGTTTCCCATCCGGCTACAAACACCGGAACAAAGCCAAGGGTGAAAATAATGGGGAAATAATAGGGGATTGGGGTTACAAACATGTGGATCATCATCAGAATCATAATTGGAATGGCAAATCCTGCAGAAAGCCACATTTTCCTGGCTGCCCTGGCCATATTTTTTAGATCGGGATCACTGTCCGGCTGTTTATCTTCTTCAGGAACTTCATAACCTGCTTCTCTAATGGTCTTAATTATTTCTTCCCGGCCAATCCGGCCGGAATCAAAAACAACCCGGGCCGTTTCACTCGCAAAATTAACCCGGGCGCTATCAATTCCGGGCTTTCCCTGCAGGCTTTTTTCTACAGCCTGAGCACAGGCGGTACAGGTCATCCCTTCAATTTTCTGGTTAAGCTCTTCCCGGTCACCGCCGACCCTGCCCTTGTAACCGGCTTCAGAAATAACTTCCTGCAGGCGTTCAATGGAAACTTTTTCAGGATCATAATCCACATAGGCTTTTTCAGCTGCAAAATTGACCCTGGCTTTTTGAACACCCTCTTCTTTTTGGAATGCTTTTTCCAGGCTCTGCGCACAGGCAGTACAGGACATACCTTCAATATTAAAAACTATCTGTCCAGGAGCAGTAACAGTCAATTCAATCAACTCCCTTAACCGTATAACCCAGTTTGCTTATTGCTTCCTTCAGTTGTTCTTCCCGGAGAGCCTGTTCAGAACCGGTAATCTCTGCCCGTTTCGCTTCCAGTTCAACATTAACCGATTCTACTCCGGGAATACCCTCCAGGGCTTTTTTGACCCGGGCAACACAACCACCGCAGCTCATACCTTCTATATTAATAATTTTCTTCATTATTTCCACCTCCTAAATCATTCTTTTCAGTGCAGTAAGCAGTTCTTCGACTGCTTCTTCCTGTTTTTGGCCCCCGCCTGCCATCGAATCTGCCAGACAATGCTGGCTGTGATCTTCGAAAAGCTGCAGGGCAACCTGGTTAAGAGCGCCTTTTACAGCGCCTATCTGAACAAGGATATCAATGCAGTAGCGGTCTTCTTCGATCATCTTCAAAATGCCTCGGGTCTGCCCGTTTATTCTTTCCATCCGGTCCATTAATTTTTTTTTAAACTGATCCGGCCTTTCCCGGTGCTTCATGCAATCACCTCCATATACCCCTACGGGGTATGGCTATTAATATAATAACACATTCTCCTGATTTTTGCAAATAAAAAAAGGGCCCTTTAAGAGCCCCTTTCCTTTCTCAAATCCCCTGTTTAAAATGGGGGGCGGTAGCTGTGACCAAAACCAATATTAAAACCAGTAGTTCCCCGAACAGGGCTCCAGGCAAAATCAGCCCTGATTACCCCGAGAGGAATTTCCATTGCCAGTCCCGCCCCGATATTAATATTTCCACCTGTTCCCCCGGGGCTATACCAGCCCCAGTCAGCAAAAAGGATGGGTATAAACTGGGGAGTCTGAAAATGATATTCTAAAGTTCCTAAAAGGTAATTTTGGGCCAGTTCAACTGGTTGGCCTCGCAGGGGAATAAGGCCAAACCCTCCCAGGCGGAAATGATAATTTAAGGGGGGGGGTTCTCCTGCCATAAAGCCCCCTCTGATCAAACCAACAAATGAGCCCAGCTCTCCCAGGGCCTGCCCCTGGAGTCGGTAAAAAGGTTTTTCCCCGGTAAAAGAAAATCCTGCCGCAGCCTTTATCTCTCCCCTAAACTCATTATTATAATATAATTCTCCCCGGGGCAGCAAAATTATCTGCTTTTGTTCGTTAAGTTCCCCGGTCCGGTAATCAATTCCACCCGTTAAACGAGTTGAAGGGTTAACCCAACTGCTGTAGTCACCCTTGAAAACCAGCCCACTTTCCTTATAGAATCCTGTGGAATTCGAATAAATTTGTCCACCAGCAGAACCAAGGCCTGCTCCAAGTGGACTGGAAACTGTCATTCCCAGGTTCCTGTAATTTCCCCAGCCTCCATAAAATTTTAAACTGCTTCCAATCCCCCCGGGATTAAATAAAGAGAGGTTAAATTGCCTGAATAGAAGGTCCACTGCTTTAGTAATAACAAATTCCATTGGTTCTTTGTACAATACTGCCGGGTCTGCAGCTCGAACAATGATCCGACATTTTTCATTCCCCAGGGGTTCAACTATTACCCGCAGCGGGTCATAAGCAAAGAAATCCAAAAGCTGCAATCTGCGCAGGGTCCATATCCGGTACTCTTCTTTCCACTGATCTCCTTCAGAAAAAGGCAGCTGAGCCAGGACAATTCTTTCCTCGGTCCGGGTTAGGCCCAGCACGATAATTTCTTCTATTTTACAATTTCCCGAAGCTTCTACTTCGCTTGCCGAAACACACAAAAGGCTGAAAATTAAAATCGCCAGGGTTAAGTTTTTCACGGGATATAAACCCTCCCCTCGGGAGTTAACTTTAGCGGAGTTTCAAGTCCCTTTTCGGCGAAATAATGGTAACCGCCTTCGACAGGAGGCATATCCTCAATCTGGACCTGCAAACTTCTTCTGTAATACTCTACTGCCTTCTCCCTCTCTCCAACCTGATCGTAAACCACAGCCAGCCAGAAATAACCTTCCATCTGATGGAATGGTTCGCTATGATTCTCAAGGGCTGCAAAGCGCTCCAGGTATGCAGTCCCCTTCTCTATTTCCCCCTGTCTTATCAGGGCCCTTCCTACCATGAGCAGGGGCATTTCCGCCCGGGGGTAAGCAGATAAAACTTCTTCCAGGAGCTCTAGGGCTTCTTCTCTTTTGCCCTGGCCTAAAAGAAGGTTAGCTTCCCTGGCCTTAAACCAGTAACCCTCGTATCCTTCCCGGGGGGTTGCCTGCAAAATTCCAATTGGTTCCCGGGGTGGTTCCCCTGTTTCCCAGATTTTCCGGACATCAACCCCAACAAAGTGGGCATCAGCGGCAAAAGGGATTTCAGAATCATCTACTGCTCCCACCCAGAATTCCCCCCGGGAGGGAACCATAACCATTGAAGCCATATTCACTTCATGGTTGATACCCTGCCCAAAGTTCTCCTGGTTAAAACCTTCCGGAGGCAATCGGTCCCGCATGATATCACGGGTGATGGGGACGTCAATCTCACCCCAGAATTTATCGGTAATCAGCTCCTGTAAGCGCTTCTCGCGCAGGGCTGAAGCCAGCCAGCCTCCCGCCTGAAATTCTTTCATCTCGGGATGTAAATAGCGGTTGGCAGCGAAGATATAATCTTCTCCAGTTCTTACCTGCATCCTATTAGCGGTTATTTCCACTACAACAGCTTCTGGAGTTTTCCCATCAGCTAAAAGCAGGGTTAACCCAATTGTTCGGGGTGTATTTTTGATTATTTCCAGTGCTTCATTGATTGTAGCTGCGTTCTGGAGAACATTGCGTAACATAAACATGTAGGGAAGTCCATTGATTGTTATTTCCTCCCTGCGGGCCATTGAATAATTGGAGCTAATAACCAGCCCTTTTTCATTCATTCCACTCATTGTTCCCACAAAAGCCGGGTAATTATGAACAGCAAAGCGGTAACCCTTTTCAGGATTATAAATGGCCAGGACCTGGTAGCCCGCCAGATCCAGCATTCCCCCGTGGTCCAGGTTTCTACCAACGTAAATTTCCCCATCCTGGGTTGCCTCGCCCCAGGCAGCGAAAGCCGAACATGCAGCAATTTCAAGATCTTGAGCAGCATTGCCCATCATAACATCGTAAATGTCTTCTTCCTCTCCCCCGGAGGCTCCCAGGACAAAGCCGCGCATTTCCCGAATATATTCCTCGGATGTATGCCTTAAAAAAGCGGGGTAAAACTGAAAACGGGCATAGGTATTGAGGAAAAACCCTGTGAGCCTCTCCCCCAGAGTTTCAGGATGAGCAAAGGGCTGCTTATCCAGCATTTTCTGCCTGAGTTCTTCCGGGTCATCGGTCATTAAAAGGCCGTGCTGCATACCAATCTCCTCCGGGCTCCCACTCAAAAAACCTACCCGCAGTCCTTCCAGGTCAATTCTCCACCCCGAGCCAGCCCGTAAAACTCCATCCTCAATGGTTACTTCGGGGATATCCAATGCATCTACAACCGGGCAATAAAGGAAAAGTAATAAAAGGAAAAAATAAAAAATAATTTTTCTTTCCAGGAAAACCACCCCTCGCCTTGTACATTTTCTAACAATTTCTCCTTTTATTATAAAATTTCCTGCAAAAAATAAAGGGGTTCCCGGGGTATTCACGAATAAAGATTAGGAAAAGAAAATTGACTCCGAGCTTGAATGCCTTACCCCTTTTGGGCTGGCCTCAAGCCGATAGGGTGCCGCTGGAAACGGCTGTGCCTCCCGGTGTGGAAAGGAGTGGTGCTTTAGTCTGGACCTGACCTCCTTCCCGGAGGTTTTTTTATGTAGCTTTCGGGAGAGACAATAAATTATTTAATAATAATTACACCAACCAAAATAAATAATCCGAGGAGGAAATTTTTTGTGAAAAAAATTCTGTTTCTAATTAGTTTGGTTTTTCTGCTGCTAACAACTTCCTTTTTACAACCCGCCGAAGCAGGACCCTGCGGGCGGGTGGAATGGGTTTTCGAAATAATTCTTCCCAACGGAGAAAAACTCAGTTTAACTCCTGTTTTTCTCAAATCCCTGGAACAAAAGGAAATAACGGTCCAGGTGGAAGACCAAAAACGACACTATCAGGGCGTTCTATTACAGACCATTCTGGAAAGCAAAGGCCACTCCCAGGAAGGCCTGGAAGGACTTCGTTTCATAGCTGGTGACGGCTACGTTGTCCAGATTCCCCCGGAAATATTCCAGAACAGGGAAATTTTGCTGGCTCTTTTCCGGGACAATGGACAAAGGCTTGCGGATAACGAACAACCGGTTCGGATTATCATTCCGGGAGAGGAAATGATGTACTGGGTTCGCAACTGCATCCGGGCAGAACTGGAGGGGGTCCTTTTCGAGAAACAAGTCAATACAGTTTACCTTTTCTCATCCCTGGTCTCCAAAATGGAATTATTTGATCCCCAAATAAATATATCTGCTATCGTCGAAGAACTCCAGGCCTCAAGCGATTTCATTGTACTCACCGCCGATGATGGCAAGACCAAGACCGAGCGTTTATCAGATATTGCCGGCACCTATATTGATACGGAAGATCCTAAAGGCCCAACTTTTTCTGGAGAAAATCTGCATTCCGGGCGCCAGGTAAAACATCTGAGTTCAATTCAACTGGATAAAGAAAAAGTTGTTTTCTGGTCTAACTGGGTTAATGACCTGCTGCAGATGGAAGTTAACGGCGAGCAGGGAACTGCCCTGGATAAATTTATTGAAAAAGCCGGCCTGGGCTGGAGCAATGACCTGATAATAGAGGCTGTTGATGGTTTTTCAATTGAAATTTCTCTAGAAGACACCCGACAGGGGATAATAAGACTGCTTGATGACGGCAGTTTTCGAGTTCATTTTTCCCACCTGCCTCGCAATTTTCACATCCGGGAAATTTTATTGATAAAGGCTGTTGATGGGGAGGTATAAATAATGCTGCATCGCTACCTTTTAAGGTTTTCCATGTTCGACCTGACCCTGATGGCCATGATGGCTGTTTTAGGTATAGCAACAAAACCAATAATTACTCCTCTTGTGCATATGATAACCGCTCCCCTGTTTATTCCCGGAGGAGCACTGGCCGGTGGACTTTATATGATGTGGATTGTCCTGGCCCGGTTTCTGGTTAATAAAAATGGGGCTGCCACCATCACCTGTTTAATCCAGGCTATCCTTGTAATGGCCCTGGGAGTAGTTGGTTCCCACGGAGTTTTGAGCCTTATGACCTATATCCTCCCCGGTTTAACTGTAGATTTAGGACTTTTTCTCCTGGGCCAGCCCCGGAAAGCAACAATTTTTCATTGTTTTATCGCCGGAATTCTCGCTAACCTGAGCGGAACCTTCCTGGTTAATGTGGTTTTTTTCCGCCTGCCCCTTATACCTCTGCTCCTGTCTCTTTTCCTGGGCGCTTTTTCCGGGGGAGGTGGGGGAATTATCTGTTTTCAATTGCTTCGCCAGCTGGAAAAAACTCCTCTCTTCAAAAACGTTTTAAAACCAGGGGTCTTTGCCCTGATAATCTTCTCAATATTTTTAACCGGTTGTTCTGATGCCGGAAATATAAAAACCACGATCCCCCCGCTTGAAATAAAGGGAGATGTAGAAAATCCCTATACTATCTCTTTTTTTTCAGGGGAGCGAACCTCCCTAAAAGAAGTTCTGGAAAAAGCGGAACCACTTGGTCTGCAGGAGGTTTTCCTGCGGGGAGAAAATAACGAAACAGTAACAATTTCATCCCCCGCCTCAGGTGAAATTTTCCTGGAAATCGATGGCGAAAACAACACCTGGAAACTGGGTGGAGTGGCAAAAGAAAATAGACTACCGGGAATTAAGGAGATAATTGTCCTGGGAGATGCCGCTCCCCTGGGCATCATTACTCCCGCGAAAAATCTTTTCCAAATGACGCCTGGAGAATTCCTGGTTCAAAACCGGGCCGAGCCTTTAATTAAACTTGAAAAATATTTTGCAGAATATACCGGTCCTTTCCTCGCCGTAAGCCTGGCGGGAGAAGAGGTTTTCTATGATAACAGGGGCCAGTACATTTCTTTTGAGAACAACTCCTTTACCCTTGTTGATCAAGAAGGAAAAGAACTTCTGGAAAACCTGGCCGGTTTAATGTTTGAGCCTCCCCAAATTTCCATCATCTCCATTGTCCCCAGAATTAAAACCCTGCTTGAAGATAACCAGAGTGTGCTTTTAATATTGCTGGATGGTTTTGGTTATGACCAGTACCTTTATGCCCGGGAAAATGGCATTATTCCCTTTCTCGGTTCCCGGGAGGGAACCAAGATGGCCAGGGTGGCCTACCCACCGATTACCAATGTGAATACTGCTTCACTTTTAACCGGTGAACTTCCCCCCAGGACAGGTATTCACCAGCGAAGGGACCGAGAACCCCGAGTTCAAAATATCCTCGATTTTTCTATAGAACAGGGTTTGAAGGTCGCCAGTCTGCAGGGAGCAATTAATCCCCTTTATTCGGAATTTGAGCCAATTCTCCACCCCGGAGGTGATGAAGAAATAATTATCACGGCCCGGGATATGGCTAATGAAGATTACGACATATTGTTTATCCACTTCAAATCCCTGGATATTGCCGGCCACGAATACGGTCCTTTCCATCAGCGGACCATGGAAACTCTATCCATTTTGAACGGATATCTCCAGGAACTTTCTTCCACCTGGCCTGGAGACATTTTAATAATTCCGGATCACGGAATGAGAAAAACCTCTGACGGAGGTAACCACGGCCGTTTTTATTACCAGGATTTGATTGTTCCTTTTTTTCACCTGCAAGGAGGTAATTAAAAAATGAAAGAATTGAAATCAAAGCAGATTTACTGGATTATGGGCCTTTTTGCTATCATTATTATTTCACTGGTCATAACCAATATCGGCGGGATAGAGGAAGAAAGAGAATTATTAAGAGAAAGAATTCTGCGTGTAAGTTTTGCTGGTGAAGCAGTTGATTTAACTCTTGATGAAATCCTTGACCTGAAAGCAACAAATATCAGGACCATCAGGCGCAGCAGCACCGCAGAGGATACCGAAATCTTTTTCACCGGAGTCCCTCTTTATGAAGTCCTTAACCATGTATTCCCCGAAGCGCTTGCAGAAGCTGAACGGGTAACTGCCCGGGCTGCAGATGGTTATACCATTGCCTACACTTCCGATGAGGTACTGGAAGAAAATAATATTTACCTGGTCTACGCCCGGGAAGGAGAATGGCTTGAACCAAGGGAAGAAGGAGGAGACGGTCCCTTCATGACAGTTGTCCTCCAGGATGAATTTGCCATGCGCTGGTGTAAATATCTGACCCGGGTGACGGTAGAATGAGTGGAAACAGGCTGGTCGTTAAAAATTTTACCTTCTCTTTCCCCGATGAAAATCTTCCCCTCTGGACAAACCTAAATTTCAACCTTAACCCGGGAGAAGTACTTGGAATTACAGGACCCAGTGGTTGTGGTAAGAGCACCCTCTGTTATTGTTTAAGCGGAATTATTCCCCGCCACCTTCCCGGAAATATCATTGGTGAAATTCTGGTAGATGAACAACCCCTCTCTTCCATTCCCCTCCCCAGGCTTTCCCAAAAAATAGGGATGGTTTTCCAGGATCCGGAAACCCAGTTATTCTGCACAACAGTGGAAGAAGAAATCGCTTTTGGCCCGGAAAACCTGTGTTTACCTCCCGAAGAAATTGAACAAAGAATTAAAGAAGTTCTTGAACTTACAGGAATGACCCAGTACCGTTATACAAACCCTGGCCGACTTTCCGGGGGTGAAAAACAACTCCTGGCCCTGGGATCAGTCCTTGCTTTGCGACCCCACACCCTCATTCTTGATGAAGCCCTTTCCCAATTGGACCGGGCGGGACGACAAAGAGTCCAGGAAATTATCTTGCCCCTTAAAAAAGCTGGAAAAAGCTTAATCCTGGTTGATCATCAACTGGAAAATCTCGTAGCCTCTGACCGTTTGTTGCACCTGGAAAACGGAAAGGCCTGCTGGAGTTGAATGCCATGGCTTTAATTGCCAGAAACCTTTATTTTCGTTATCAAAAAGATCAGCCTTTTTTGCTGGAAAATATTAACCTTGAACTCGGCAGGGGCGAATGCATAGCTCTCCTGGGAGCCAACGGGTCGGGAAAAACAACTTTGAGCAAATTACTGATCGGAATTATCAAGCCCGAAAAGGGCCAGCTTTCCGTTGACAGGCAAAACCTTGAAAATCTATCCCTGGCAAAAATCGGGGAGCGTGTTGGTTATTTGTTTCAAAACCCCAACCGTCAGTTATTCTGTTCAAGTGTTGAAGAAGAAGTGGGATTTGCCCTCCAGTTCCGGAATAAAAATTTCGAAGAAAACCGGAATAAAGTAAATGAACTCCTTGATTTTTTTGACCTGGAGCGCCTCCGGGAAAAATTCCCCTTCACCCTGAGCCAGGGGGAAAGACAGCGCCTTGCTTTAGCAGCAATTATGGCTTTAGATCCACCTTTTTTTATCCTCGATGAACCAACAACAGGCCTGGATCCCCGGCGCAAAGAAGAACTCTATTTTTACCTTCATAAATTATTGCAAAAAAACAGGGGAATACTGCTTATCAGCCACGACCACCAGTTTGCCGGGAAGCTGGCCAGCTGCGTACGAGAATTAAAAAACGGCCAGCTTGTGGAAGGGGTGGTCCAATGCTGAAAGAATTGGATCCCCGCAGCAAATTTGTTTTAAGTGGAGTTCTGGCAACTCTTGCCGTAATTTTTAACCACCCCATTTACCTGGTTCCAATCCTTTTCCTGGCCCTTGCTCTCCTTCCCCTCTTTGCCTGCAACCCCCTGAAAATTGTCACTAGAATGCGCCGTTTGCTGATAATCCTGGGGGGGCTTGTCCTGATCCAGGCAGTTTTCTATCCCGGGACGACCCCATTAATTACAGTTGGCCAATACCCCCTTGTAACCCTGGAGGGAATTCTCCAGGGGACCAGTCTTGTCCTCCGCCTTTTCATTATCCTCTGCTGTGGTTTAATTCTGGCCAGTTCTCCTCCAGCCCGTTTTGTCCAGGGCCTGGTGGCCTGGTCTTTGCCGTATGAACTTGCTTACATGGTATCCCTGGGGATCAGGTTTCTGCCCCTTTTGCGGGAGGAAGCAAATGATGTCTTTACCGCCCTGCAACTGAGAGGGGTTGACCTCAAAAGAATGTCCTGGTCCCAGCAGTTGAGAATTTATAAAAGCCTTTTTTTACCCCTTGTAACCATGGCCATCCTCCGCTCCAAACAAATTGCCCTGGCCATGGAAGCCAGGGCCTTCCGGTCCTATCCCCGGAGGACTTTTCTTCACTCTCTTAAACTCAAAAAAGGTGATTACACAACAATTATTCTCAGCCTTACCGGGGGCCTTATCCTGGTAACTCTTCACCTGAAAGGGTTGATTTAATGAAAGTTATTTCTGTAATTGGAATAAGCGGTTCTGGAAAAACAACAACTGTAGAAAATTTAATCCGGGAATTCAAGCACCGCAATTTTAGCGTGGGCTCCATTAAGGACATTCACTATGAAAATTTTTCCATGGAGACACCGGGTTCGAATACGCACCGTCACAGAGAAGCAGGAGCGGAACTTGTTACCGGCCGGGGTCTTTTTGAAACCAATATTATTTTCCCCTACCAGGTTCCTCTTCAGGAAATCCTTTCCTTTTATCACCACGACATTGTTATTATTGAAGGAGATCGGGATTTGAATGTTCCCCAGATCTTATGTGCTCGCAATTCCGGGGACGTGGAAGAGCTAAAAACCCCCCAAACCCTTGCCATT
This sequence comes from Bacillota bacterium, assembly GCA_007122335.1. GTDB lineage: Bacteria > Bacillota > Halanaerobiia > B1SED10-174 > B1SED10-174 > T1SED10-26. Next base: position 690 of record SKTZ01000037.1, on the reverse strand, counting down.
GCAGGCCTGATAACTTCACAGGGGGAAAAACACTTCCCTTCGGATTACCCTCCCCTTTTTGATGCCCGGAGAAAAGTTCGGGAACTCACCGACCTGATCCTGGAAAAAACACCCCCTCTTCTTCCTGACTTCCCTTCAGAGTGCTGTGAGGCCTGCGGCAGATCCTGCCGTGAACTCCTCGCAGATATCTTAAAGGGTAAGGGACAGGCCAGTGAGTGTGTACTCCAGAATAGTAGGGTTAAAGTAAGTATTGGGGGGAAGGAACTGGCCATGGTTCCATTTGTCCAGGAAGCCCTGGCCGGAATTATTAAGGGTTACCTGCAGACCCTGGAGGGTTTTAAACCTCACCAGGAAATAAAAATTGAGATATCCCCAGATTCTTAAAGGAGGAAGCGCCATGCATTACCAGGAAGATTTAATTTTTACCCCCGGCCCGACTGCAACAGATGCTCGGGTTCAAGAAGCAATGGCGGGTTGCCGTTTGAACCCTGATTTTGATTCCAGGTTTACCGAAATATACAGAAAAACAGCTGCAAATTTAGCAAGAATTATCGGCACTCAAAACCCCGTTCTTATCCTGGCAGGCGAGGGAATGCTGGGACTTGAAGCTTCCATTGCCAGCCTGGTTGAACCGGGCGAGAAGGTTCTCTGCCTGGCCAACGGCCTTTTCGGAAAGGGGTTAGCAGATTT
>SKTZ01000048.1 GCA_007122335.1 Bacillota bacterium | reverse complement strand
TAAGGAAATCTGGTTAAAGAATATTGGTAAAGTTTTCAGTGAAGGTGAAGCAGTCAGGTTTGAGGTTTCATTCGATGGAAAAGAGAAATTCTTCGAGGTTATTTCCTGGAGCAAAGAACGTGGAATTGTTCACTCCTTGATAAGGGATATAACCCAGCATGTTATGGAAAGAAAGACAGTAGATGAGTTTTTACAAAAAAATAGAGAAGAAACCTTCAGTTCCCTTGAAACTTTTGATTATAATTTACTCGCTGATAGCCTAAGGAAATTTACTGGAGCAAGCCTGGTTCTTTTAACTCTTTTTGATCCTGGCCGGAAAAAGGTGTGGGTTGGGGAAGTTTCAGGGGCAGAAAAAGAAATAGAGCAAATAGGGAAAAACCTCCTGCAGGAAATAAAAGGAAAAGAATGGGACTGCCCAGGGCACAAAGGCCTGGCTGGACAGCAGAAAAAACTTATTCTCTGGGAGAACCCCGAGGCAATGTGCCGGGAAAAACCAGTTGAAGAACCCGTAAATAAATTATTACAAAAAATTGAAGTTGGGAAAACAGGGGCTTTTGAAGTGGATCTCCCGGAGGGGAAAAGAGCCTGCTTTATTTTATTTTTTCTTCCTGAAGCAGTGGAACCTACAGAACAAGCAATTGAAAAGTTCTTTGCTCGACTAAATTTAATCTTGAAAAGATTAGAAGTAAAAGAAACGACTTGGGAAAAAGAGGAAAAATATCATCTGATTTTTGAGAATTCTCCTGTTGGAATACTTCACTTTGACCGGGACGGTGTTATAACTGCTTGCAATGAAAAGTTTGTTGAAATAATTGGCTCATCAAAAGAAGCCCTTCTTGGACTGAACATGCTTAAACTACCAGATAAAGATGTTGTTGCTGCTGTTGAGGAGGCTCTTTCTGGAAATATTGGGAGATATGAAGGGGATTACGAATCTATCACTGCGGATAAGGTTACACCGGTCCGGGCTCTTTTTACTCCGGTCGCATCAAGCCGACTGGGGGGAGGTATTGGAATAGTTGAGGACTTGAGCAAACGGGTAGAGGCTGAAAGGGCCCTTACAGAGAGGGAAAAAAAGCTGCAGACTTTAATTGACACCGCCCCCATCGGGATTGGTGTTTCTGTGGGCGGGGTCATACGGGAATGCAACGAAAAGTTTTGCTCAATCGTTGGTTATGCCCGAGAAGAATTAATTGGACAGGAACCCCGCATGCTTTATCAAACCGAGGAAGAATCAGAAAGGGTTCGAAGGAAAAAACTGGAACAGGCTAAGAGTAAGGGCAGGTGGACTCTGGAAACTGTATTTCAGAGGAAAGATGGAACCCTGATTGATGTTCTCCTTAATTCAGCGTTCCTTTATCCAGAAGACCCTCCAGCAGGATTCATCTTTACAGTAATGGATGTTACTGATATGAAAGAAGCTGAAAGAGAGAAAGAATCCGCTTATTCAATGCTGGAAGCACTGTTCAAAAATAGTCCCAATCCTATTACAATTTGCACTCAAGACAGCTATGTTTTTGTTTCCCCTTCCACCGCGGCACTTATCGGAAAAACCCCGGAAGAAGTTCAGGGGAAGAAATTTTCTGAGGTTCTTTCTCCAGAAGTTGAATTACAATTTAAGAAAAACCTGGAAAAAGTTAGTAAACTTGGAGAAGCAATGTCATTGAGGGAAAAGGTTCCTACTATTAGGGGAGAAAGGTTTTATGAGACCTGGCTTTTTCCAGTAAAAAACCCAGGGAAAGGGGGAAAACTATTCGGAACTCTTTCGGTGAGAGGGGAAACATTATTCGGAGCTTTTTCCATCGATATTACCGAGCGCCACAAACATGAAGAAAAGTTGGACTACATGAGCTACCACGATCCCTTAACGGGTTTAAAAAACCGGACTTTCCTGGAAGAAAAAATAGATGCACTCAAAAAAACCGGGGATTTTCCCATGAGCATAATTATTGCTGATATAAATGGTTTGAAACTGGTTAATGATGCTTATGGTCATAAAATGGGCGATAGAATTCTGGTTCGGGTTGCTCGGATTTTTGAAGAAAATTCGAGGAAAGAAGATATGCTCTGCCGCTGGGGCGGGGATGAATTTGTCATTCTCTTACCACAAACAAGGAGAGATGAAGCTGAAGAGGTGGGGAAAAAGATAAAAGCGGCTTGCAACCGGGAATATATTAATGGCCTGCCTATATCTATTTCCTGGGGGACAGGAGAAAAGGTGAGCAGGAGTAAAGATATTGAAGAGGTTTTAAAAGAAGCCGAGGATCAGATGTACCGCAACAAACTATCGGAAAATCGGAGCGGCCGAAGCGCGGTTTTATCCTCCATGCTAAAAACTTTGGGTGTGAAAAGTGATGAAACTGAAGAACATGCCTGGCGGTTGAAGAAAATGGCCTGGAGAATAGGGGAGAAGGTAAATTTACCGCTTTCCGAGCGGGAGCGATTAACCTTATTGGTTTCCATGCATGACATCGGAAAAATTTCTATTCCCAGCGAGACTTTGAATAAGCCGGGAAAATTAACTCCCCAAGAGTGGGAGAAGGTAAAAAAACATCCCGAAACCGGTTTTCATATTGCCAATTCTACGGGAGAGTTCGCCCATATTGCGGAGGAAATTCTGTCTCACCACGAACGCTGGGATGGAAATGGTTATCCCCGCCGACTCAGGGGAACGAATATCCCCCTCCTGGCCCGGATTTTGTCCATTGTTGATGCTTATGATGTAATGGTCAATGGCCGTCCATACAAAAAACCCATGACCAGGGAAGAAGCCACATCAGAATTGAAAAGATGCTCCGGGACTCAATTTGACCCGGACTTGGTTAGAATTTTTGTGGAATTAATTGAAAGCGGGGAGTTTAACAGCAGCTAAAAATAATTAGATAATAAAAAGCCCTCATAACCATAGGGGATCCATGGTGACAGGGGGCTTTTTTGTGCTTTTAGTTTAATTCCAATCTATGGCCTTAACCGGGCAGATCGGTAAACAGTTCATACATACAAGGCATTCTTTTTTTATGATTTTCCTTTTCCCTTCTTCGGTATGGGAAATGGCTTCACCTGGGCAAACTCTGTCACACAGACCGCAGTTGGTGCAGTTTTCTTCGTCAACCAACAGATAATTACGGGTTCTCCCTCCCGTAAAGGAAAGAGGAACGCCGAATGGGCAGAGGTAGCGGTGCCAGAAAGATTCCTGGAAAAGCAGGGTAAGGAATATTCCCAGGGCAAAAATATAAAGAACCAGGTTGATTTCGCGGCCCGTCTGCCGGGAGATTATCATTATCCCGAGTAGAACCAGGAATGCAAGCCACCGGATCCAGGGTTTTCTTAACAGGGCAGATCCCCTGAACCTTTTAATTGATAATTTCTTGTAAAGCCAGTTAATTCCCCTGAAGACAGTAGCCATGGGACACAGCCATCCGCAGAAAAATCTTCCCCAGCCCAGGGCCAGGATGATCCCCAGGACTAAAAAAACCAGCCAGAGCTGGATGCGGTCCTGAAAGGCCAGAAAACCGAATAAAAAGAGGAAAAATAATTCAACAATTAATCGCAGGTTTTGTTTTTCCAGGAGCTTTTTCAACATGAACACCTCTTGCTTTTAGTATTGTTTTTTCAAAAAAGTTAATAATTTAAGTAACCGGTGAGTAGGATTTATACCTGGACTCCAATCATTTTTCCGGCTGGAGGAGCTTAAAAAGTTCCCCGGTCAGTTTTTTTGCCTCTTCCCTGAGGGAATAAGAGAAGCCCTCGCTACGCCAGCGCAAAACCGATATCCGGATACTGCCCATATATAAGAGGGCAAAAATCCGGGGGTCCACATCGGAAGCGACAATTCCTTTTTTCTGGGCGGAAAGTATTAACTGTTCGATGGTTTTTTCTTTATGGCCCCGGTAAAAGTTAAACTTCTCACGGATATCGGGATATTCCAGGAATAATTCTTCCTGGAAAAGAATAGCCGTAAATTTGGGGTTGGCCTCGATCCAGGCCAGCTGCCTCTCCATTGCTTCTTCCAGAAGGGAAAAAGGATCCTGCCCCTGTTTTTGGATCGAGGATATTACAGGATTGTCGATGAAGAGGATCGAACAGAGATGGTCGATAATATCCTTTTTGTTCTGGAAGTGGCGGTAGATAGCGGCTTCTGTAACTTTATTAAGGCGGGCGATTTTCCGGATAGTAAGGGAAGAAAAACCTTCTTCGTCTATGATTTCCAGTGCTGCTTCGATAATCTCTTTTTTCCTCTTTTCTGAGGGCAGCTTTTGGCCCAGGGTAACCACCTCCTATTCGGGTGAAAAAGTTAGTTAACGTTTATTAACTATAATAATATAAAAAAAATAACTTGTCAAATTCTTTCCAGGAAATTTATTTAAAAAGGAGAGACCTGCTTTTTTGAAAGGGATTTGTTGCGGTTGGCTGGTTTTATTAAAAAACATTGGAATAAAAAATTCAAGGTTGAGTTGGTTTTGTTCGGGAAAAACCCAGGAGATTAAACTTTTAATCTCCCGGGGGAGGAGGAATGGGTGGTTTTGGAAGATCAATAATTCCGGAAAGAAATTCTTCCAGCCAGGTTCTTTTGTCCTCGGGTATTTTTTGGGGATCCAGGGGAGGTTTACCCCGGGTAACAGAACTGGTTTGATCGGCTGCGACTAGTTCTGTAACTCCTTCTGCAATCAGGAGAACATTGCCTTCTTTTACAGAAAGAACAGTTTTTCGGCGCTCAACTTCCAGGGTGAATTCTGTTCCCCGGACGGCTGCAACCGCACTGGGAGTTTCAACTTCAAAAGTAATTATTCCCTCAATAACATTGATGATTTTTGCTCCTAAAGAACCTCTGCTTAAATACAGGCTGTTTTTTTCCTCGCCAATTTGTTCAATTTTTAAAATAGAGTTTGGCCCAATTCGAACCAGGGAATCACGGGGAAACTCAATTTTAATATTGCCTTTTGAACCGGTTCGAATTCGATCGCCCTCCTTTAAGTGGTCCCCCTTTTCCAGCAAAGAATAATTCCAAAATTGCCACCAGGGAACATTTCTTTGCAGCCTGCTCTGTCCCTCAACCTCCAGAACAACTGCCTCGGGAGTATTTTGGGTTAAAGATAGAGAAGAAAAAAAGAAAGCGAAGGCAAGGATTACAAGAAAAAGCATAAGTGTTTTTCTCATAGGGAACCCTCCATAGCGGGAAAAAACTTTGTAAGTACTCTTCGGTAAAAATCCTGTTGCTCCTTTCCGGGAAATAAAAAAAGGCCCGGGAATTTCCCGGGCCTTTAAAATTTTAATTAATCATCATTTGATTCTTCTTCCAGGAAAATTGTTTCTTCCAGCTGGGTTGTTTCTCCCTCAAGAACAGCGATATCATCAATAGTTTCTGTCGTCTTATAACCTTCTGCTTCTACAGTAAGGTAATAATCGCCTGGTAAAAGTCCCCGGAGCTTAAATGATCCTGCAGGCACTCCGTTTACCTCTTCAGTTGAAGCTACGGCTTCTGCAGCGGGGTCATCGTCTTCTTTAAATGCTTTGATTATTACGTCCACATCATCTATTACTGTTCCGTCATTATCGTCATCTGCAAGCACCCGGCCTGTAATTTCTCCGCTGATAACTTTATCGATAACCTTGATCGAGGTAGGCCCAAGAATTATAATACCGCTTTCTCCAGCTTTTACAAGCATATCCCGAACATCCACATCAAGGATCAGTTCGGTGATTGTGTCTGCTTCAATTGAAAATTCATGGTTGATTTTTAAACCGGTTTGAGTTCCACTGGGGACGAATATGGGTATTTTTTCATCATCTTCTTTAAGGATGTAGGATTCCTGCCCTTCATAGGGAGGCACGCCATCTTCAGGGGCTTCGGGTGCCGCGATTATTAACCTGATTTGAGTGTAATCCCCTGGGGCCAAATATTCCTCCCCCAGAAGAGCTTCGTCGAAACGAAGTTTAAGTAGGTCAAATACTCCATCATGGTCATCATCTTCCTCAAAATCATTAATTGTTACCCACTCATTGTCCCTTTTGACTTCTACCTTACTTAAGGTTACGTTAACTTCTGCGACGTCGTTAACCGGCATATCTGCAAGATAGATGGCCAAGGTTCCGGTGTCTCCCCCCAAGAAAAAATTGTCACAGCCTGCAAAAGAAAGTACCAGGCCCAGGGCAAGCGCCAGTAGAGCCAATTTTTTTACCATCCGGTAAAACTCCTTTCATCGATTTTTTACTGTTGTAATCTAATTATCGCAGAGAAACAGGTGAAAATTTGTGATGTAGAACACACATCAAGGGGGAAATTAAAAAAAGAAAAAACTTTTGTCTTCGGGGGTAAAATTTCACCCGGCTTCTCAAGCAACTAAAAGCAAAAGTTGTTGAGACGGGTTTGCTGAGAGTGAAAACCGGAGAAGTTACCCGGAAACCCTTGGAAAGTGAAGGAATAGGCAATTCCTTTTTAAAAATTAATGTTATACTTTCTTCTTGTGTTACTATTCAGCATGTACAGACAGAAATCCTTGTTAATAGTAACAATCTTTGGTTAAAAGGCTTAAAACTCTCGAGAGAATGTATATCAAACCCTTGGTGAGATGAATGATGTTAAGTGAAAAAGGAAAAGGAGGCAATTTTCGCTTCTGCCTGTGGAGTTTCCAATGCCCTGCAGAAAAAAAC
>SKTZ01000156.1 GCA_007122335.1 Bacillota bacterium | reverse complement strand
CTGGCATAATCAATTGCCATAACCAGGATAAAGGTGACGAGGATTATCATTGATGCATTCTGGTAGCGGAATAAATTTAGAGAGGTCTGCAGGGGAACCCCTATCCCCCCGGCTCCAACCAGTCCTAACACCGTTGATACCCGAATATTTATTTCAAACACATATAAACTATAACTGGTATAGGCAGGCAGTATCTGGGGAACCACTGCATATTTTATCATTTCCAACTTGTTCCCCCCCACAGCCTGCAGGGCTTCCAGCGGGCCATAGGAAATTGCTTCAAGACTTTCACTGGTAAGCTTAGCAATTACAACTATTGAAAAAATAGTTATCGCAAGCATGCCTGAAAATGCCCCTAACCCGATACCTGCAACAAGAATTGCCGCATAAAGCAATTCCGGAATGGTTCGAAAAATGTTCATAAAACCTTTTGCGAAAAAATAAATATACTTGTTTCTGGTAATATTGTTGGCAGCAAGGAGGGTTAAAGGAATGGTAAGAATTGCTCCAAAGAAGGTCCCCAATATTGCAATTTGAATGGTTTCAACAAGGGGATTGATCAGGCGTCTGCTGTAGGCCCAGTTGGGAGGTATCATTTCTCCGAGCAAAGAGAAAAAACTGGGAAGTTCCCGGAAAATCTCCAGGAGGTTGAAACCAACACCCCTTGCGCTCCAGATATAAATAATAGCAATTACTGCCAGGACCCCGATTTTCTTCAGTCTATCAACCCAGAAAACCTTTGTTAACTTTTTTGCTTCAGTTCTGGTTTTCTTGGCCAACCTTGGTCCCTCCCCTCAAATCATCATCTGTAATGGAGCGACCGTAAATCTCTTCAAAAACACCTTCATCTACCTCTGAAGCGGGACCATCAAATACAAGTTCCCCGTCCCTGAGTCCAATTATCCTCTCCCCGTATTCCTGGGCCAGATCAATGAAGTGGAGGTTAACCAGGGTGGTTATTTTATCTTCCTTGTTTATCCTGCGTAAATCCTTCATTACCGCGTGAGAGGTGGGTGGATCAAGAGAGGCCACCGGTTCATCAGCAAGAATAATTTTTGGTCTCTGGGCTAAAGCCCTTGCGATTCCAACTCTCTGTTGCTGACCCCCGGAAAGGTGGTCAGCCCGCACATTTGCCTTCTCACTGATCCTAACTCTTTCCAGGGCGGAAAGAGCAATTTCTTTATCTTCAACAGGAAACAGTCCCAATAAAGTCCTCCAGGTAGGAACATAACTCAACCTTCCCGCCAGTACATTTCGGATTACCCGGGACCTGTTAACAAGGTTAAAGTTCTGGAAAATCATACCGATCTGTGCCCGCATCTGTTTTAATTCTTTTTTGTTCAGTTTGGTTATGTCCCTGCCCTCAATTCTGATTTTCCCTTCTGTGGGTTCAACAAGCCTGTTCACGGTCCGCAACAGGGTGGACTTTCCCGCTCCACTCAAACCGACAATAACTACGAATTCTCCTTCATTTATTGTTAGGCTTACTTTTTTTAAAGCCTGGACATTACCTGGATAAACTACGGAAACATTATCGAATTCTAAAATATTGACCAACCCCTTACCATCATATTCCCATGTAAATAACAGAATGAGGCAGCAGCAAACCTACTGCCTCATTCTCTTCTTTCACCTAATTAAAAGTCGATGTATTCCTGCATTATTTCATAAGTCTCGCGAACGATGTCATACCGTTCGCTGGTTGCCGGAACAAATCCGGAAACATTGTAAAGGGTATTAAGAAGTTCTTCTCCTTCTTCAGTTTCTCCGATTGCCACAAAAGCATCCTGAATTGCCTTAACCAGGTCGGGATGGAGTTCTCTTCTTACAGCTATTCCATCATTGGGAATCTCTGCAGTATAATCGAGTATCTTGAGAACTTCCATTACATCAGGAAATTCAGCTTCAATATCTTCTCGGGCATCATCAAAGCTGACCCCTACATCGACTTCCTGATTATATACAGCAATCATGGCTGCATCATGTGCCCCGGCGAAAATATAGTCCCCGAGGTCGGTATCGGGATCAATTCCGTGGTTTAGCATATGGACATAGGGGAACAGGTAACCAGCAGTAGAAGCCGGATCAACAAAAGCCATGGTTTTACCTTTTAGATCTTCAATGGTTTCAATTCCACTGTCAGCGCGAACAACAAACTGAGATTTGTAGTGGTCTGCACCAAAACGAATGGAGTTAAGGATAATTTCTGTGTTGTGCCGCTCCTCGGCCAGAACCAGAGCGAAAGGCCCAAAAATTCCGATGTCTACCCTTCCAGTTCCCATGGCTTCAATAACTCCGGTGAAACTGGTCAGAACGGTTCCGGAAACAGGAATACCCAATTCTTCAGAAAGCAGATCGGTCAGGGGATCGATTGATTCGATCATTCTGCTGACTTCGCGGGAAGGAACCATTCCCAGCATTATACTATCAGGCCATTCATCTCCTTCCGGAGAAATATCCGCCAGGCTTGCAGTTGAAAAAGATAAAACCAACAATGCCGCCAGGAAAATCAAAACCAATTTCTTCATAAAAAAAATCCCTCCTAAATTTTTTTCTTCTTATAATTTCACGAAACTGTTTTATTTTTCCTTTAACCGAATTGTAAAAAAACTGTTAATTTTTGTTCCAGAAGTTTTCCTTTTTCCCGGGAGAAAAAACCCAGTAACCCTGATTTTTTTCCAGGCTTGCTATTCTACCACCAACCACCAACCACCAACCACCAAGAAGAAAACGCCAAAAAAACCATTTTCCCAATCAACCTCCTGACCCGATTAAATATTCTACACCTGATCCGGGAATTCCCGATTCTAACAAATACTACTCCTACCCCAAAAACTCTTTCCCGAAAAATTTAATTAAGAAATTCCCAGAAATTTTTCTTAAATCGCCCCGTTCCTGAGCCAGCTGGAAAAAAGTTGCCAAGCTTATAAAAAGAAAAAAAGCGGTTATGACCGCCTTAAAATATAATTTATACTTCTGGGATTTACAAATTTAAAGAACTCTATAATAAACCTATATCTTCTGTTTCAAAAATAACCATTGCAGAATGCCACCCCACGCTTCCATCTGCAGAATATCCATATTTTATGTCCACTACCTTACTTCCACTATTGTTCTTCAACCACTTGTTGATATCTTTTTCTAGATTCGAGCTTTTCTTGTTTCCACCAAAAATTTTTACCCTATAAATTCTTACCATCTCCTCCATTATTCAAGGATAACTTAAATTGATATCTTACCAAAACTCCCTTCCGGTTAGAGTTCTTACCGCTTTACAGAACTCTTCCCACTTTTCAGGGAAAGCATTACTTCCGGTAAATTTAAACCTTTGATCCTCAAACACTATTTCTAAAGACCACTTGGTTCCATTAAGGACACCTGAATCTTCATAATGTTTATCCCAGGAAAAAACACCAATTTCCTCAAGATTTTTCCTGAATTCCTCCAGTTCCTGATAAGAAAGGTTAATTGTTTCTTTATTAATTAACTCAAATCCGTAATCAAGGACAACGTATTCCGCTTTTTGCTTTACAAAATCAATTTCAACCTGGTAGGACGTTTCCGAATAACCTCCAACGGTAGTATAAATTTTGGTTATGTTACTAATTGGCCCCTACCCCCTCTCCCAATCCAGATGTAAAAATAAACACTTCATCTTAAAGGATACACTGGCGCAAATAAATTATTCTCTTTCCTCTATCCATGTTCTATACTCTTCCTCAAAGATGGTTCTTAATTCGGAATGAGTAAAACCCCTGCGTTGGATACCTACATCCAATCCCTCGTTTCTATTATCCCAGCCAATCAATTCTTCTTCAGAATTGAAATAAAGGGGTGCACCACGGTAATACCAGATTTTTTCTGCAGTCATTTCTGGCTCTCCCAACAATTCTAAAATCTGTTCCTGATTCATCCCCAGATGGAGATTATCTCTTTCTTCGCTTCCGGGGCCTTTATGATAGATCATTACCATGTCCTGTTGGGGATTATACTCCAAAATATCAACATAATCTTTGTGGACCCATCCCTTTTCAAACCCAGCGGAGGAAAACAAAACTATATAATACCAGTTTTCCTGCTCTCCGGCAACGAAAAAGGTATCCCCAGGATTCAACTGTTTTATTATCTCATACTCTGTATCAGGACCTTCTCTAAAGTTTAAAATTACCTGAGGCATGCCAATTAACATTTCTTCTTTCAAATACTCCTGCTCTTCTTTCGATAAGTGGACCTGTTCTAATCTATCCGGGCTCTCTTCAACAAGATCGGTTTGATCAACCTCCTGGGCACTATCTCTTCCTAAAAAAGAGAAAAAAGTTATAAAAATAGCTAATAGAAGGACCCCTGTTACAGAGAAAAGGATGGCCTTTTTATTTGCATTTTTCTCAACGGTCAACTTTTTTATTGAACCCCTTTTTCTTTCACTCATCCCGCTATTAAGGGGAGTAGAAATCCTAACTTTTGCAGTTTTCTGGCTGAAATCTTCTGAGGAAGGCCCTAAAACTTCATATTTCCTGATGGGATTTGGGTTTATTGTCCCTTTAAATTTAATTCCCTTCTTCTTTTTCCCCTCCAGTTCCCTTACAGGCCTAACAGATTCTGACTTCCCTTCATTTGTTTCTGATAAAAATGCCTTTAAAAGGTCATGGGTCTTAATTTTTTCCCAAAAACCACCCATCAATGCTGGGACTTTCCCCAGGAACTCTTTAAAATCATCAAAAATAACGGGGGGGCTGGTCTTAGGAAAATCGAGGGCTTGTAAGATTTCCTCCAGTGCCTTACTGGGAAACCCTTCCTCTGTCCAGGGAAAACCTTCCATGGTTTCTATCCATTCCTTTTGGCTGGCTTCAGGAAAAAGGTTTGTAATAAAACGTTTTACCAGTTGAATGTTGTGAGTGATGATGATATCTGCCCTATTAATCATTCCTTCAATCCTGTCCTGATTAAACTCATTATGTTCAGGAGTTCCATTCTTAAAACTATTTTTTTCTTTCTCTCCCGGGGAAGAAGAAACCCTAAATTCTCGGGTACCCTGATACTGATCGATAATATCAATAATCTCCTCGGTTTGCTTATTAAATTCAAAAAGGACGCCGGCAAACTTTACTATTTTATCACCTTCGTTCAAACCTGTTGTTTCTATATCAATTATTATTCCTGTTGTTTGACCTTCTCTTATATCATTAAACATAACCCCACCCCCTTTCCTCAAAAATTGAACCCTGAACGAAGGTTGATTATTTCACTTTTTAAAAAAACCGCTCAAGCTAGTCACTTATCCTATTTCAATAATAAATTTCCTCATTAATACGTTAATTCCTTTCTTGGTGCCATAACATTGCTCTTATTTTTTGCAAGAAATCAAAAAAGGATACTTCTCCCGAAAGAAAAAAAAGGGTTAATAAAATGAAGTATTTTTTCAATTCTTTATTCCCATAAAAATATTCCGTTAAAACAATAAAATCCTGTACACGGGTACAAATCCTAGATGACCTTAATTCAATTAATTCAGGAATCAAAATCATTTGATTCCTGATACCATTATTACTACAAAGAGCTGCCTATTCCAGCCCCAATCGCAGCTCCCATTCCTAATCCAACTGCTATTCCTAGAGCTAAGTCTCCAAAAATACTTCCAAATGCTGCCCCCAGAGCCACTCCAACTCCTATCCCTATTCCAATTCCATTTCCAACTTTTTTCATGTCAGCCTTTTTATTATCCACGTGTTTTTCCCCCCAAATTCAAAACCTTAATAAGTTATTTTTTTTCTACCTCTATTTCACAATATGAGTCTCCATCAAGAACATTTTTCACGTGCTTACACTGCAAGTCAGGATTAAACCCAGAATATTTGGCCTGATCAACAAAGCAGTAAATCCTGCCAAATTTTTCTGCTCCTTTTTCCATCCAAAATTCAGCAAATGGGCAATAAGTGATCTTTATATTGCTTTTTCCATCAGGGTATTCTTTGGGTTCACCCTCCCATCCGATCGAAGGTAAGTCTGAGCCCCTGGAAAAATTCTCTTTCTCCAGAGATAGTCCCATTTCTTTAACTTTTTCCCGGGCTTCCCGCCCACTTTCTTCTCCATAGTTTTTTATTACCTTTTTTGCAATTTCTATTGCTTTTTCTTCACCCAGTTCTTCACTCATAACCTGGATAAAATGATAATAAAGAGAAGCAAGCCTTCTGGCAATTGATTTTACATCTTTTTCTGCAATTTCTTTGCTGATCAGTTTTGAATCCTTTTTACTCACTGCTATTACCTCCTCCCAAAAAACGCAAATAAAAAAACTTAAACTTCTTCTTAAATTTAAACTTTCAGCTTTTTTATTTTTTCTCCTTTTCTTTTCTCAAGAGCAGCATTTTTGCAAAGCAGTAAAAAGAGAACGAGTTTAATCCCGTTCTCTTTACTTTTTGTTATTTTAGTTTCTTCGCAAATGTTTATATATTTCATTCCCCTAAAATAAATTTAACTTGTTTTTATCGCTCAAGGGCATAATTCCTTCTTCCGGGTAAAAAGCATACATTTTCCAATCACCATTTTCTTCCTTTACCAGGATTTCAAAACCTCCGGTAAAAGTTCCGTCAAGGGTTATCTCTTCACACATCCCGGAAATAACAATTTTCCCAACCTGATATTGATAAGAAACGTCCCAAAAAGTTATATTGTGGTCTTCATTACTTGCAAT
>SKTZ01000035.1 GCA_007122335.1 Bacillota bacterium | reverse complement strand
TTATAATAAAAACAAGCAGGGAAGCGACCATGTAAATGGCAATTATGATTACCTTTAAACTATTGATTTGAACCAGGGATGATCCGGTTAAAATAGTCAGGATAGCAATGATAAAAATTCCTACCCCGATCTGAATAAAACCACCGTAGGCTCCGATAAAGAAAAAAATTATGGCCCCTAGCACTTTATTGTTGCTTGCGATTTGTTCGGCTTTAATCTGAGGAGAGGTTTTTGGTTTCCAGATAATCAGGCCCAGGACTAAAAACATTACAATAGCCAGGATGCGGTTGAATAATTCTTCGGGAATTGTGATTGCAAGCTGAGAGCCAACAATTGCCCCTAAAAGGGCAGGAATTCCCCAGACCACCCCAAGTTTCCAGGGGAAAAAGCCCTTGTGTCGGAAGTTGCTTATTGCGACCATGTTCTGCCACATCAGGGCAATTCTGTTGGTCCCGTTGGCGACTGGTGCGGGGAGACCTAAAAAAATTAAAAGGGGCAGGGTAATAATTGATCCGCCCCCGGCAAGGGTGTTGAGAAACCCCCCGGCAGTTCCAGCAAGAAGAATTAGTACTATCATCATTGGATCCATGAGGGAGAAACTCCTTTCTGCTCGAGTTTAATATCTTCTTTAAGAATTCTTTGTTCAGGGAGAAAACCCTGTTTGGGGAGGGAGAAGTTTGGAAGAGAAATTGCTTTCGGTGTCTTCAGCCTGGAAAAAGGCAAACTACCCCCTGGTTTTTACCGGAGCGGGGATGTCTGCAGAAAGTGGGGTTCCTACTTTCCGGGGAAAGGACGGTCTTTGGGATAGATTTGACGTGGAAAAAGCGGCCTACCTGCAATCTTTCCTTGAAGATCCGGGGCCTTTTTGGAAAATGGCCCGGGAACTGGTCCTTAAAAAAGAGGTTAATCCTCATCAGGGTCATCGAGCCCTGGCTCGCCTGGAAGAAGAAGGATACCTGCAGGGAATAATAACCCAGAATATTGATGGGCTTCATCAGAAGGCCGGTAGTAAAGAAGTTTATGAACTGCATGGTTCTCTGGATAAGCTGGACTGCCTTGATTGTCAGAAGAAATATACCTGGGAAGAAATATCCCCTGATGTGGAAAAAGGGGAAGTGAATTGTGAATGTGGGAGCAGAAAAGTAAAGCCCCGGATTGTTTTTTTCGGGGAAAACCTGCCCCGAGAAGAATTGGATAGGGCTTTTTTTGCAGCAGAGCAATGTGATTTCCTGATTGTAGTAGGTTCATCTCTTGAAGTTTATCCCGCTGCAAGTATTCCCCAAATTGCCTGGCAAAGAGGGGCGAGGATGGCCTTAATTAATACTGAACAGGGTTTTTTTCCGGAGATGTTTGACTGGGTTTTTCTGGACTCTGCTGAGAGGGTTTTGGTTGAACTGGAGAAAAAAATACTGGGAGGGGATCAGAAGTGAAAAAGTTGCTAAGTTTGTTTCTCTTCATATTGTTAATCAGCTTTCCTGTTGCTGGTATGATTGAGCTTCCTTCCCCGCGCCTGGATGGAGAATTGACTTTAGAGGAAGCTATATTTGAGCGGCGGTCTGTTCGGGAATTTGCCAATATCCCCCTGAACCTGGAACAAATAAGTCAGCTTCTTTGGGCTGCTCAGGGGATTACTGATTCCTGGAGGAATTTTCGCAGTGCTCCTTCAGCGGGGGCCCTTTACCCAATGGAGATTTTCCTTGTCGTTGGGGATGTAGAAGAATTGGAAGCCGGGATCTATCATTATAATCCTGATGAGCACTCTCTGGATAAAATGAAGGAGGGAGATATCAGGGGGGACTTAAGCCGGGCGGCTTTAGGGCAAAGGGCAGTTGACCAGGCTCCCGTAAACATTATTATTGCTGCAGAATTCGGAAGAACCACAGGACGTTACGGTACCCGGGGGGAACGGTATGTTTATATCGAAGCGGGCCATATTGGGCAAAATATTTACCTGCAGGCAGTTGCCCTGGGCCTGGGAACTGTAGCAATTGGTGCCTTTCATGATGATGATGTTGCAGAACTGCTGGAGATAGATTTTGATCCGTTATATATTTTCCCTGTCGGTTATGGTCAGGAAATAATTGATTAGGAGGCGGGAATATGCTACCCTTTTATTTGGTAGATGTGTTTGCAATAGAGAAATATAGCGGAAATCAGCTTGCTGTTTTTAAGGGAGCCGAAAAACTCTCCACGGAGGAAATGCAAAAAATAGCAAGGGAGATAAATTTTTCCGAAACAACTTTCATTTACTCGGGAGAACCCGACCCTGATGGTTATCGGGTCAGGATTTTCACCCCGGAAGAAGAGATCCCCTTTGCGGGACACCCTACCCTGGGAACTGCTTTTATTATCCGCGAAAAGATTGAAAAAAAGCCACTGGAAAGGATTGAACTAAAACTAAAAGTAGGAACCATTCCGGTAACCTTTGCCAAGGAAATGCTCTGGATGGAACAGAATCCCCCTGATTTTGGAGCAACCTATAAACCCGAGGAAATTGCTCATGTTATTGGACTGGAACCTGGGGAGATAGATTCTCGCTTTCCTGTCCAGGATGTATCAACAGGCCTGCCTTTTATCTTGATACCTTTAAAAGATCGCGAAACCCTGGATAAGGTAAGTGTTGACCGGAAGGGATACCTGAAATTTATTGAAGATAGAAGAGCCAAATCACTGGTAGCCTTCGCTCCCGGAGCCAGCCAGGTGGGAAATGATATGAGTGTAAGGGTTTTTGCCGATTATTACGGGGTCCCCGAAGATCCTGCTACAGGAAGTGCAAATGGATGCCTGGTTGGTTATCTTGTGGAAAATCGTTACTGGGGAAATGAACTTGTTGATATCAGGGTTGAACAGGGCTGGGCGATAGGAAGACCCTCTTTATTGCACCTGCGGGGTTTTAGAAAAGGTGGTATAATAAAGATTGAAGTTGGAGGCCGGGTTATTGAAGTAGCCCAGGGTCACCTCTATTAATCCCTACCCCTGAGGGGAGAGAAAATCAATGATTAGAGCGATGGTTGGGATAATTCTGGTTCTTTTGGTTATTGGGTTTTCCTGGTTATTTTTCCTCCTGTTTGTTCCCCTTGCAGGAATTTTAACCGGTATTTCTGCTTTTTTCTCGTTTCTTTTTGCTTTAGGAGTTTTTATGGTTTTACCAACCCTGATTATTATAGGGATTGTATTTTTGGTTTTTATTGTTCCTATCAAGTTAATTCAAAACAGCAGGAAATAAAGGGGCGTTTTTTATGGAAGAAATTGCAATTGAATTTATAGAAGTATCCCGGGGCAAATTGAAGGACTTTAATCTGGAAATAAACCCCGGGGAAAAGGTTCTGGTTCTCGGCAGGTCCGAGGGCCTTTCTCTTGAAATCTGCCAGGTTGTAATGAATCTTTTGAATCTTGACTGGGGAAAAATCAGAGTTTATGGACGTAACCACAGGACCAATGAAGCCCGGACCAAGCTTCTACTGGGATATGTGGGGCGGGAGATAAATTTCTATCCTGAACTCCGTTCTGGGCAAATCGCCCGCCTTTATTCTCGATATTACCCGAACTGGGAAGAAAAAAGGTGGAAGAATTTAATAAATCGGTTAAAGATTAATGAAGATGAACCAGTTCGCAAATGGAAGAATGAAGAAAGGGAAAGGTTGCAGTTGGCCCTTGCTCTTTCCCGCCAGGCGGAGGTGATGATTTTTGCCGGGACGGCAGGTCTGGCCTGGCAGTACCGGGACCTGTTCTCAGCCAGGCAAACCCTTCTTCTGCAGGGAAATGGAGGGGAAAAATGGTTGAAAGACGCGGACCGGGTTATCTTTTTTGGGGAAAATGGTAAGTGGATGACAGGCTCGAGAAAAGAAATCGGTGAAAGGATTCGCAGGGTGGAACTAAAGAGTTCAGTTCCTGAAGAAAAAATAAAGGAATTTATGCTGGATTATGAAGTAAAACCAGAGGGAATTGAAGGGTTAACCGGGGATTTTGATAACTTTTCAAAATTCATGGAGGAAAATTACCCTGGGGTAAACTGGAAAGCAAAAATTGTTGACCTTGCAGATTTAAGTCGAAGGTTTGCGGGAGGTAAAAAAGATGGTTAATCTGGTCTGGCAATCATTTTACCTGCAGTGGAAAACTGCTTTGCTTTTTCTCTTTATCCTTGTGCTTGCTTTTTGGGCCTTCTATTTTATCTGGGAACAGGATATTATTTTTGTCCTGGCGATATTCTGGGCTCTTAACCTTTCTTTCCACTCGGCCAAGCTTGAAGGGGAAAGGGGCGGTCTTTTGTTTCTGACCATTCTACCTTTCGGGCGAGAACATATTGTAATAAGTAAGTTTTTGACTTCATTTTTTGCTACTCTTTTTTCTTATCTTCTTGGGGTGTTTGCTTCTTTTCTTTTATATGGGGGAAGGGTTTCGATAGAAAATCTTCTTTTCATGGGGCAATTTTTTGCTTTTCTGCTTCTCCTTAAAGGGGTCTTCTGGCTATTTTTCTTCAAAGATGGATATGCCAAAGCCAGAGACAATATCAGACTCGTTTTCCTGGTTCCCCTTTTCTTTTTGCTTTTTTATGATTTTCAGGAGGGGCAGTTTGGGGTCCAGGTAATTGGATTACTTGGAGCAGGCTATTTTTTATTGATGTTACCGGCAATAAGGTATTTTAATATGAGAGATCTGGTTTAGAGTTGGGAGAGAGTTGTAATGGTTATCGACCGGAAAGAAAGGTACAAATTAGGCAGGAAGACAGCCTGGATTTCTTTATTTGGAAATATTTTTCTTGCTGCTTTTAAACTGGCAGTCGGCTTTTTAGGGACCAGTGCTGCTATGATAGCAGATGGTGTTCACTCCCTGTCGGATGTGATTTCCACTATTGTAATCATGGTAAGCCTGAAAGTATCTTCACGACCTGCTGATGAAGAACACCCCTATGGTCACGGTAAAGCTGAAGCAATTGGAGCCAAGCTGGTTGCGTTGATGCTTATGGGAGCAGGAGTTTTTCTGGGCTGGGAAGGGATTGGAAAAATTGTTGCAGGAGATGTCCCTGTTCCGGGGAAAATCGCCCTTTGGGGAGTTCTAATCTCATTGGTTGTCAAGGAAGCCCTTTTCCGTTATGTTTATAAAATCGGGAAAGAAATCTCATCCAAGGCTTTGATCACTGATGCCTGGCATCACCGGAGTGATGCTTTTTCTTCTTTAGCCGCTCTGGTAGGAATAGGTGGGGCTCTTTTAGGGTGGTCTTTTTTAGATCCGCTTGCTGCAGTTGTGGTTGCAGGTTTCATCCTAAAGGTGGGCTGGCAACTTGTTTCTCGGGCTGTTGATGAATTGATGGATGCAGTGCCCGACCTTGATCTTCAGGATAGGTTGGAAGAAATAGCCAGGAAGAGTAGAGATGTAATAGGAGTGGAAAATCTTCGCCTGCGAACCAATGGTCCATATTATTTTGTAGACCTGCAGCTTATAGTAAAAAAGGGACTGAGTGCCTATTCAGCCCATGAAATCGCAGCTCGTGTTAAACAGGAATTACTGGAGGAGGATGAACGGATTCAGGATGTCCTTATCCACGTTGATCCTGAGGAGATAAAAGAAGACTCCCAGAACCATTGATTAATTACCTGTTGTTTGAAATTTTTTGGATAAAAAGGAATAGGATAGTTAAGGATAGACCTGGTTTAAATTTTTTGCATCAAGTGATAAAAGGAGAAAAATTTTCCATGAAGAATTAAAGAAGGGACAAAAAATAGGAAGTGGGGCGAGCCCAGGATGGATAGAAAAAAAATTATTATTGGAATTTTAGTGGTTCTGGTAGTATTTCTTGCGCTCTATGCTATTGGATTGAGCATTTTTAGCTTCAGGGCAGGGGATGTCACTGTTGAGGATAGGTATGGAACTTCCCTGATGCGGTCAGTTTCAGTGCAGCCCGAAGCAATGATGGATAATCAGACCGAGGAGTTTGAACAGAAAATAATATATACAGGACACATCGAAATTAACGTGGAAAATGTTGACGAAGCATTTGATACTGTTACCAACATGGTGGAAGAAAGAGGAGGATATATTAGCGAATCAAGGTTCTGGGACCAGTTTGATGGAGCCCAGAAAAACCTTCGACTGGTTTTACGTGTTCCAGCAGAAACCTTTGATAATACTATTTCCGAATTACAGGAACTGGGGCGAATAATTGATCAATCCACCCGGGGGCAGGATGTCACCGAACAATACTATGACCTGGAAGCTCGGTTGAATAATAAAATTAGCCAGGAAGTGCGGTACCTGGAAATTCTGGAGATGGCAACAACTGTTGAAGAGGTTCTCAAAGTAGAGAAAGAACTGGAAAGAATTCGCGGAGATATCGAGAGCATGGAAGGCAGAATGAGGTATTTAAGGGACCAGGTTTCGCTGGCCACCATCACCCTTATTGCCAGGGAAATCCATACTCCTTCAGCGATAATCTCCACGTTTAAAGAGGCCATCAATAGACTTTTTGATAGTCTTAAAACTATGATTATTTTTGGTGCTACTGTTTTACCCTGGGTTATCACCATTCTCCTGCTGGGTTGGGTTTTAACAGCAATTCTGAGGAGCAAAAAAGGTTAGCCCTATTGCATAAAAGCAAACTGTGTGGTAAAATTTTGTTGAAAAAGTAAAAGGGCGCGGACATAGCTCAGTCGGTAGAGCGTCGGCTTCCCAAGCCGAAGGTCGCGGGTTCGACCCCCGTT
>SKTZ01000141.1 GCA_007122335.1 Bacillota bacterium | reverse complement strand
TTAATCTTGTTGAACCGTAAATCGTAGAACTTGGGTATTTCTTAAACATCATGGTCATTTCCCATTCCATGAATACAATTCTATCCTTCTTAACTATTGAAGGAATATTCATCTTTAACTCCTTGGACCGTTTCGTAAGTCTTTTGCACATTTCCTTGAAATCCTCTATCCCCTCAATTTTCTGGATAGAATCCTGGAAAACAATATCCTCATGGTAATAGGGGAAAATATGGGACCAGTCCGGTTTTCCCTCAGTATTGTAGGACTTAGACCAGAGTTTTTTTATCATTTCCTCGCTATAATCAAAGAGCGAATTGGGGTGTTGTTTCATGGCTTCTCTCCTAACCTGAAAATTTAATAACCACACCGGAAAAGACATTGATTAATCGGATGACGGGTTCAAAAAGGGATTCGTTTTAAGAGCTTTTTACCTTCATCAGAAAAATTTGCTCTAAAAACAGTTTTTTTTATTAAAGGAATAATAACCTGTTTATACAATATTATATAATATTTTTCCATATTTACAATGACAAAAACTTTTTCCCAAACTAATTTTACTCCATCAAAAAAGAACTTTGGCCTTTTTATCAAATAAGGACTGGGCTGTTATGTGCTTTTAAAAGAAAAACCCCGATAATTTTCCGGGGCCTTAAAAACAAGGAATTTCTTGAATTTCATCTATATTAACTATTTCTTTGGACCAATTAAGAATAACTGGTCCTGTCTTTTGCTTAATAATTCTGCTCCCTTGGTTTTTACCACTATATTCTCCTCGACCAAGACGGCTGGACCATTTTCCACAAAAATGGTGGGCTCTACAGTAAAAACCATCCCCTCTTCAATTAAGCCGTAAGGTGCTTTTCCATACCGATCCCAACGGGGACCTAAAAGGGTTCCCCCATCATGAGGGATGCGCCCAACCTGATGTCCGGTTGCATGGGTAATTTCCGGCAAATTTCTTTCCAGGATATAATTGCGGGCAACCTCGTCCACCTCAAAGCCCTTGGCTCCAGGTTTAATTGCATCTATTGCTGCAGTTATTGCTCCGTGGGCAGTTTGAAAAACTTCCTGGAAGTATGGAGGCGCCTCCATTT
Source organism: Bacillota bacterium (assembly GCA_007122335.1). Lineage (GTDB taxonomy): Bacteria > Bacillota > Halanaerobiia > B1SED10-174 > B1SED10-174 > T1SED10-26. The sequence continues at coordinate 6,026 of SKTZ01000141.1, read as the reverse complement.
CTCCTTCCTTTAAAACATAAGCAGTTCTGGCGATGTCTGCAACATAACCTTCATAATCTACCCCGAAATCCATGATCAAAAAATCACCTGGCACTAAACGAGCTTCACCTGGTCCGCGGTGGGCAATCCTCTCTTTCATTACAATTGGTGGCGTTAAAGCTTTACTTCCAGCACTTACGACATCGCGTTGGGTCATTTCATCAATAAAAAGCTGGCCAATCTCGATTTCACTCATTCCTACCTCAATCTGGTTTAGGACAGTATCATAAATTTCCTGGGTAATGCGGACTGCTTCTTTTATTCTCCGCAGTTCTTCTGGGGATTTTATACTGCGCAGGCGGGTAAGAATTTTTTCCGAAGAAACAAACTTCTTTTCATATCCTTTCCCCAGAGTTTCGAGTAACCATCTGTACCTGCCCATAGTTAGACCGTCGCACAGATGTTCATCCTGGGAGAAATTCAAGGCAATGTTTTTAGGCTCAAGGTTTTCAATTAGTTTTTTCAAAGGTTCTCCAAGCCCGGTAGATGAATACTTAATAACTTCATCAAATAGCTTGCTTTCTTCAATATCCTGGGCATCGATGGAACTACAAAGGGCATAAGAAGTTCCCGCGGAGGTAAAAATAAAGGCCCCTGGCCCTACGGTTTTCACGCCCGGAATCAGAGGAAGACAGGGATCACTCCCCTCGCTGGTTAAAATCATCCAAAGGTCAATACCCGAATCCTTTAACATATTATATGCCTGTGTAATCTTTTCCTGATTTACCTGGTATTTTCCCACAAATTAGCACCTACCTTTATATACAATATTCAAATACACTCTGAGCAAGAATTTTCGTCCCCTGAATAAATGAATTTATTGCAATCCTTTCATTTTTCTGGTGAACCTGTTTTAGCACTTCTTCCCAGGGAGTTTCTTCATTTGTCGGAGCAAAACCATAAACACTCGTTCCATTTGGCCCCAAAAACCTTCCGTCAGTTCTTCCCAGGGCCAGGATAGGAAGAAGTTTTAATTTCGGATTATTTTCAGCTGTTATCCGTGATAAAATTTTGAAAAATTGATTTCCAAGTTGAGACTGGAAACCTTCCTCGAATTCAGTTATTTCCCAACTTACATCCTGACCTGCAAAAATTTCTTTTAACCCTGAATCCAGTTGAGCTTTTTTAATTGTTGGGGGAAATCGAAGTTCAATTTCCCCTTCAATTTCTGCAGGAATAACGTTTGCAGTTTTCCCTCCCCGAATGTTTTTTACGATTATCCCGACCTTTTGCATGTAATTTAAAAGTTCATTACTTGCCGGAGAAGAGTAATTTCCCAAGAGGTTTTTAAATTCTTTTTCCGTTACAGTTTCTTCAACCGGAAAATCTTTCTGAATAAGGCACTCTAAAGCCCGGGCAAATTTGAAGATTGCTTGGTTGGGTTTGGGGCAAGAGGAGTGACCACCCGGTCCCTCGCTTTTTATTTTAAGCAAGGCCTTCCCTTTTTCTCCCGTGGTAATCAAAAGAAATTCTTTTTCTCCAGTTGAGAGATAAAACCCTCCGCCTTCATTTAAACAAACACCTGGCGGAATATTAATTTTCTTGTTCTTCACCAGGTTCTCCATTCCCCATATGCTTCCTGCTTCTTCATCAGCGGTTGCCAGCAAAAAAATATCTCGTTTGGGGGACTGCCCACTTCTTTTAAGCATTATTAGGGATATTATCTGCATTGCTGTAAGCTGTTTTGTATCCAGAGCTCCCCTACCCCAAAAAAAACCTTTTTCCTTTTTGCCGGAAAAAGGAGGGAAATCCCATTCACCTTCTGCTGGTGCTACATCCAGGTGTGATAGCAAAACTAAAGGATCATCATCTCCCCCTGGAAATTTCGCAATCAGGTTTCCCCGCCCGGGATCGGTTTCAATTATTTTGCTCTCTATACCTTCTCTGGCCAAAAATTCTTTTATATACTTTGCTGAATTTATTTCTCGCCCGGGGGGGTTAGAGGTATCAATTTGGATTAGCTTCTGTAATAGCTCAATTGCCAGGTTTTCTATTTCTTTGGTCCAGTTAAACATAACATTTCTCCTATTCTGCAGGAATGGTTACCAGTTCTGTTTGCCGTTTGCTTAGGATTATAGGCCCCTCTTTTGTTACCAGGACATTTTCCTCTACAATTACAGAGGGCAGGCCACCATCCTGAATGACGGTTGGTTCAACCGCATAAACTTCCCCTTCCTGGACTTCTCTTTCCACGGCCAGGCGGGGAGGATTTCTTCTGGGCCCTAACCCAGTTCCACCATCATGGCAGTCTCTCCCGATTTGGTGCCCTGTAGAATGGCGTATTGTGGGATAACCTGCTTCTTCAATAACTTTTCTTCCAGCAGCATCTACTTCGTATCCCTTCTTGCCAGGTAGCAAAACTTCGATAGCCGCGGTAACCGCTTCAACAGCAGTATCAAAAGCCTTTTGCACTTCTGGAGGAGCCTTTTCTTCTCCGGGACGCAAAAAATAGGCAGTTCGGGCGATATCCGATACGTAATCCTGATACTTAACACTGAAATCCATTACCAGCATATCACCAGGAAGGACTTTTTCTTCACTGGGTTCACGGTGAGCCAGTCCCAAACGAACTGAACAAACAATTGGAAGCTGAAAAGCCGGCCCAATTCCACTGGTTACTTTTCTTTTCTTCAAACCCTTAATAAATAATTCCCCGATTTCCCTTTCCGTCATGCCCGGTTTCAGTTGCTGGAAAACTTCATTATAAATGTCCTGGGTAATTTCTATTGCTTTTTGAATGCGACTTATTTCCGCTTCAGACTTAATGCTGCGGACATTTTGGACCAGGTTTTCACTGGACACCTCTATTTCCCGTAAACGATCTTTTCCCAGAACTCCTTCCAGCCATTGGTACTGACCAACAGTTAAACCATCGGCCAGGTGATCTTCAAGGCTGATATTTAAAGCCATTTTTTTGGGTTTAAACTTTTCCATTAGTTCCAAAAAAGGTTCCTCAATACGAGAATGGTAGGCAATTACTTCCTTGAATATTCCGGTTTCTTCGTAACTGGCTTGATCGCTAACACTGGTTAAAACAAAGTGTTCGCCATTACTGTTTAAAAAAATCGCTCCCTTATGGACAGACCTAACTCCTACCATAAGCGGCAGACTGGGATCAGTATTCTCCCTGGTCAGAATCAACCAGGTGTCTATCCCGTATTCTTTCATCAGTTCTACAGCTTGATCTACTTTTTCTTGATTTACAATGTATTTCTCACTAGCCATTGCTTATCACCCCTTGCAATAATCAATTACTGAAGCAGTTAATACCTGGATACCAAATAACAGAGAATCCCGGGATATCTTTTCATTCCGCCCATGGACCATGCTAATAACCTGGTCAAAAGGCAAATCGGGCAAAACCGGCGAAAAACCGTAGACATTAGCACCTACCCCCTGTAAATGCCGACCATCACTGCCACCAGTTGCAATAAATGGCACCACCTTTGCCTTGTTAAGTTTTTTTTGAATATGGTAGTCAAAAGTTTGCAATAGTCTCCCTTCTCCAGCCGTTTCAAATCCAGGGGAAAACGAGGTAATTTCCCAATCCCCTTCTAATCCTCGAGTTAAATCTTTTAAAACCCTTTCCACTTCTTTCCGGTTAACCCCTGGAAGGATTCGGCCATCGGTTATAATTTTGGTTATGCCCTTGCTTTGCTTTCCTCCCTCCCAGATAGTTGCTGTGAGGGTATTTTTTTCCATGGCCTCCAGAAGGGGTTTTAACCGGTCTAGTTCATTCAAAAACCCATTTTCCTCCATTACTCTAATCAGCTTATTTGTTGTTGCGGGAACATTCCCTGGCCATTGGAAACTTTCCAGGCGTTTAATTAAATTGGCAGCACTTAAATACTGATTATTGGTGGGAAGAAATGGGCTTTCTCCCGCGGGAGAAGAGAAAGTAAACTCAGCCCGCAGGTGGCCCTTTTGCCCCGCCTCGCAAAGGTAAAGGAGTTTATCACCTTTAACAAGAGGAAAGCCCCCTCCTTCACTGATAACTGTTGCTTTTCTAAACATTTCAGGACATTTTGCAAGTAATTTTTCTATCCCAATTTTTCCGCCCTGTTCTTCATCTGCTGTGGCAACCATGATTATATCCCGGTCAGGGGTCATCCCCTCTCGAAAACAAAAAAAGCAGGCAAACAATTGCATAACTGTTAATTGTTTTGTATCAAGAGCACCCCTACCCCAGATCCAGCCATCTTCCAGTAAACCGCTAAAAGGATTATGAACCCATTCTTCTGGTTCGGCTGGAACCACATCCAGGTGCGACAGAAGGATCAGGGGAGGTTTTTGGGGATCTTTACCCGGGCAGCGGAGAATAAAGTTGCCTCTTCCCGGGGCGGTTTCTATAACGCTTGCTTCAAGGCCTCTTTCAGCAGCTATTTCTGCCAGGTACTCTGCAGCCACCATTTCGTTTCCAGGAGGATTGGTGGTGTCAATTCTTATCAGTTCCTGTAATATTCTGGTTGCTTCTTTTTTCAGGTTCTCACTTTGCATTTAACCACCATCCTCGGGTTAAAATTAGAGAAAGCCGGAAGCCAAAATGGCTACCGGCTTCCCGTTATGGGGGTCTATCTATTCAACACTCCATTCCCAGGGCTTGTTAAAGGTAATTCCCCGGAAATCAGGATCAAAACCACTGACTCTGGTATTATTAACATAAGCGTATTTCTGGATATACAGTGTTACCCAGGGGAGTTCTTCGGAGATTTTTTCTCCGATTTCCCAGAATATTTGCTGGCGCTCTTCAAAATCAATAGTTTGGAACTGTCTGTCAAAGAGTTCATCCATATGGGGATCAGAGTACCCGATAAAGTTGTAACCATTAGGGGGCATGAAGCTACTGTGGAAGTATGGGCGATATACATCAGGATCAGTTTCTACTCCGTATCCCAGAATGAAACAGTCGTAATCATCCGCTGTAACTTCACGCTGTCTACCATCCCGGTCCCTGGGTAAAAGGTGGGTAACCAGGGTTGGGAAATCAAGGTACTGGAGTTCTGTCCTGATTCCAATAGCGTCTAAATCCTGCTTAACCAGAACTGCAGTATCTTCTCTTTCCTTGTTCCCAGTGGGAACCATGATGGTAAAGGTCAGCTCTCCAACATCGGACCTTTCATAAATACCCTGGCGGTTTTTGGTATAACCGGCCTCCTGAATTAATTCTTCAGCTCTTGCAGGGTTATAATCATATTTCCTGACATTGGGGCTGCTGGACCAGTGACCATCGGGGAAAACATCATGGCTGACCTGCCCAAACTCTCCCAATACACTGTCGACGTACAGGGGCTTATTCATAGCATAAGCCATTGCCTGGCGGACAAGCTGCTGGCTGAAGTGGTCATTACGGACATTGAGTCCAATATAGAACTGGGTCAATAAAGAAGCAAGTTTTAGTTCAGAGTATTGTAGGTTTCTTACAGAATCTACCTCTGCCAGAGGTACCTGGGTTATATCAATTTCCCGGTTAATAAAGGCAGAAAGCATTGCATTTCCATCCCCAAATCGATAGAAAATCCGGTCAACTTTTGGTTCACCTAAGAAAAAGTCTTTATTGGCTTCCAGTTCAATATACTGGCCATCTTCCCAATTGACAAACTTGAAAGGTCCCGTTCCGATTGGAGCCCGGTTGGTCCTGTGTCGGGGCCATTCTGCAGGCGAGATATCTCCAAGGATATGCTCGGGAAGGATCCCCAGGAAAAGGTTAGCCAGGAAGGGAGCATGGGGTTCGTTTGTTGTAAAGGATACCGTGTAATCATCTATTACTTTTATTCCTTCAAAAACATCTGTTTCACCGGCTCGAAATTCTACTGCTCCAACAAGAGGCATTACCCTGTTGGTAAAACCATAGTCATACTCGGGGTGAGCAAGCATCTTAAAGGTAAAAGCAACATCACTTGCGGTAAAAGGCTCTCCGTCGTGCCATTTTACGTTTTCGTGTAAAAAGAAGGTGTAAGTTCTGCCATCTTCAGATACTTCCCATCTTT
>SKTZ01000116.1 GCA_007122335.1 Bacillota bacterium | reverse complement strand
TGTTTCAAATTGTTTCCGGTTTACTGAAAAAGAGAGGCCGGCTATTAATCTATGAAATCCACCCCTTTGCCTGGCTCTTAGAAGAAGCGCCACCGGAGAATCCCCTGCAGATTTCCGGCTCTTATTTTAAAGATGGTCCGGTTATCACTCATGGAGCCCTGGATTATGTGGGAAATGAAGATTATGATGGACTGGTCAATTATTCCTTCGACCATACAATCGGGGAAATTTTAACCTCTCTTATCAGGGCGGGGATTAAAATTGAGGAATTCAGGGAATTGCCCGGGGATGTTTCGGCTGTGTTTTCTCACCTGGAAAAAATGGAAATAAGCCTCCCCCTGAGTTATATTCTTTGCGCAAAAAAAGAAGGTTAATAAAGGAGAGTCTGGTGTGCGGTGCAAGGATATTAACTAAAAAAGGAGAATAATTATCAGTATCGAATTAATTAATTAAATTTCCCGATAATTTCTTTTTTTGCCGGGGTAATTATCCCCCTGGTAAAAAGAGAGGAGTGTTCGGTGAAATAGCTTTCCGTAAAGATTTTTGAAGAGGGGCATAGTATTTCCTGAGGGAGAACAGTTTTGGTTTTTTCCATTGATTTTCCCCAGGACAAAGTAAAAATTTAATTTGGCAATAAAACAACTGGGACTAAATTAAAATCGATGAGAAAACGTTATAATTTAAGACCCCAATATAGTTTTCGAGGAGGATATGATTTTGCCAACCAGGATAGGCCAGACCATTTTTTTTATTGTGACGTCATTATTTTTTCTTATTTCGTTTCTTTTTCTTGCCCCTTCAGTGCAGGCGGAATTGGAACCCCGGTTTTTGATTCTCCACCTGGATGCAGTTTCAGCTGAAGACTTTTTCCGTGAATTGGAGCGGGGGAGTATACCCAATATTGAGAGGGTTTTTGTTGATCAAGGCCATATTTTTAAAGCCATGGCCCTATTCCCAGGGGGGACTGAAGTCACCGTTCCCAGGATGAAAACAGGAGAGGGAATTTATGGAGAAGGACCTTCCGGCTGGGGTTATTATGATTACGAAAACGAGAGAATGGTTACCAAACCCGAAGTAGCAATTGAATATTCGCCTTCTGTTTTAAGGCGGGCAAGGGGTAACTTTACCAATGTTTTTCCCCTGGTTGATAGAACCGCGATCTTTGACATAATGAATATCCCTTCGCTGCTGGAACGGTACAATGTTGTTGAGTTTTACTGGTTCAGCACTGATTTTTACGGACATTACTTCGGGGTAGAGAAACACCTGGATAGTATTAAGCGTTTCGACCGCTATTTTGGGTACCTGGTTGATCGGATTGATCTTGAACAGGTTAATATTATCCTCTATGTCGATCACGGGATGACTTTTGGAGAGTCGGAAACACTTCACTATTCAGAGTTTATTGAAGAAGTTGTTGGAGAAAATTTGCTGGGGGAAAGATATCCTAATATTTATTTGAAGGAAGAAGACAAAAAAGAGGATATTGCCCGTAAACTTGCTGAAAAAGAGGGAATTGACCTCGCTTTTATCCGGGAAGAAACTGGAGAGATAAGAGGTTTTCATAACCAGGGGGAAATAATTTTTTCCGGTAAAGAGGGTAGGATTAAATACACTTACATCGACCAGGATATCTTTAATTATTACGAACTTGGTTATTCCGGTGAATACCTGGATTATGTCCAGTGGCTGGAGAGAACAGTTTCAGCGGAATACCCTGCTGTACCCCCTCTAATTTTTAATTATTTCGATAATCCCCGTACCGGTGAAATTGTAACTGTAATCAACCATCCCTATATTTTTGCCAATCCCCTTTTATTTAAACTTCCCGTGGACTGGATTGAAGAACAGATTGGCTTTTCCCTGGTAATGGGCAAGGGCAGCCACGCTGGTTTGAGGCATACTGACCTTTTAGTTCCAGCAATGGTCCGGGGCCCCCAGCTTGAACACCTATATGACAAAGAGGTGATGTGGCTCCAGGATATTTTTCAATCGATACCAGAACTGGAATTTAACTGTTACGAACCTTCCCGGGAAGAACACCGGGTTAGCTCCTGGGCAGGAGGGGGGTTGGAGGAAATTTCCTTTTCCGCGTCTTTTTCTCCTACCTATCGGTACAATATTGCAGTTCAAAAACATCCGGACGCAACTCTGGGTATGGTAGAGAGAGATATGTTGAGCACTCATTCTTTAAGAATCTGGCTGGGAGGGGGGCTTGCGCTTACCAGGGAAGCCGATTTTCACTGGTTAATTCTGCCCTCGTGGGAGTTTAATATTGGGCGCCTGGGGATTGAGTGGCAATATCCGATTTCTCCAGGGAATATTTCCAATAAAGGTACAGTTAGCCTTCGGGTCTGGGATGGTTTTCGCCTGCAGTGGCATGTTTCAGAGGGTTTTGGAATTAGCTATCGTTTTTAAGGGGCTCTTTAGTCTGTGCTGAAAATGATTTAACAAAAAACTGCAAAAATTACTTGTTAAGAAAAGGTGGTTCATATGGAAAATATTGCCCTAATTGCTTTGATCGGTTTGCTTAGCGGTGTTGTAGGAACTGGTCTGGGAGGCCTGGGTATTATTGGAATCAGGAAAGTAAGCCCATCCTGGTTGAGCGTGATCCTTGGCATCTCGGCTGGTATTATGACCTCGATTATCTTTTTGGATTTAATTCCCGAAGCCAAAGAAATTGGAAACATGTTTTCAAGTATTCTGGGGATTCTTATGGGTGTTGGATTGATTGGTTTTCTTGATTTAAAGTTTCCCCACCACCACTTTTCCCTGACCCAAAATGGGGATGTTCGCTATCTGAAAATGGGTTTGCTTTTAGGTATCGGAATTGCCCTGCATAATATTCCCGAAGGACTGGCTATTGGATCGGGTTTTATTGCCTCTGAAACCATGGGAATTCGCCTGTCAGTGCTTATGGCAGCTCATAACATCCCTGAGGGTCTGGCCATGGCTACTGCCCTTGGACTCGCGGGACTGCGGGGGCGGAATATTTTGCTTTACACAATTCTTGCTGGAGTTCCCATGGGGATCGGATCTTTAATCGGAGCTTATATTGCAACTATCTCCAATTTTGCCCTCTCTGTTTCTTTGGGATTTGCCGCAGGAGCAATGCTGTATATTGTATTTGACGAACTGATTCCCGATGCCCATGTCCGGGTAAAAGGGCATCAGGCAATTGGCGGAATTATTTTTGGAGTAATTCTGGGTTTAATAATAAACACGGTCCTGCATTAGACCTTTCTTTAAAAACCCGGTTTTTCAGCCGGGTTTGTTTTTACAGGGGAGGGAAATTTTGTGTCCAGACTTTTTATTGACGCAGGAGAACAATCCGGAAGCGGGACAATCATTCGCTATTCTTCTGCTCTGGGAGTGCTTTTAGGACAGGAAGTTGAATTAAAAAATATCCGGGCAAAAAGAAAAAAGCCCGGCTTACGGGCTCAGCACCTTACCGCACTGCAGGCTGTTGCTGAATTATGCGGGGGTTCTCTGCAAACCGGTGGTGTGGGAGATAAAAAAGCCATTTTGATCCCTGGAAAAAAAATTTCTGGGGGTAAGTATAACTGGGAGATAGGAACCGCAGGTTCAGCCAACATGCTGGTCTTGAATATCCTGCCCCTGGCCCTGTTTGCTGATAGCCCGGTTGAAGCTCGAATAGTTGGAGGAACTTTTCAGGACTTTGCTCCCTCCGCTTACCACCTGATCCGGGTATTATTTCCCCTGCTGCATAAAATGGGCGCAAGATTAAAACTTGAGTTAAAAAAACCGGGTTACGTTCCCATTGGGGGAGGGGAACTTGTTTTTTCCTGTAAACCCCTGTCCCGAGAACCCAAGCCATTTCAATTAATTTCACCCGGGGTTTTAGAAAAAATTACCGGGATTGCCCTGAGTTCTCACCTTCAGTCTCCAAAGGTTAGCTCCAGGATGGCTCATTCCTGTTCTAAGGAAATGGAACAGTGGGGTTATGAGGTGGATATAGAAGAGATTTATGATCAAACTGCAAAACAACCGGGAGCGGTTCTTGCTGTTCGGGCTGAAACTCAAAACGGGGCTTTACTGGGAATTGATATGGCAGGAAAACCAGGACGAAGGGCGGAAGATATAGGCCGTTCTGTAGCTCGAATGATGGTTGAAGATTTGCGGTCGGGTGCTACCGTAGACCGCTTTACCGCTGATCAATTAATAATTTTTGCCGGGCTGGCAGGGGGGGAATCAACTTTCCGTATTCCGGGAATAACCGAACATGTTTCTACCAATCTGTGGCTTATTGAGCAAATCCTGGGCGCCGAAACCAGGCTGGACGACAACCTGGTTACAATAAAAGGGGTTAAATTGCCCGCCTCGAGGAGGTAGGAAAATGGTTAAAAAAAGGGTTGCTGAGGTTAGCAAGGACGTGGCAATTGTGGCAAGGAAAGTCGAGGGGTACTGTTCAGCTGGAATTAAAGAAGGAGATAGAATTGTTATCAGGGGTCCCAATGTTTCCCTTGAAGAAACTGATGTAATTTGTGGCTATGCTTTTTCCAACGTTTTTCCCGCGGTTTTCGCCCTGCGCCTGGGGGTCGAGTTAAAGGATCTGGACCTGGAAGGGCGCCTTTGGCAGTGCGTTGATCCCGGGCCCCCCCATACCCCGGGAGGCCGGGTTTTATTTGAAGTGGTTCCGCTGGAGAAAAAGTAAGCATGGGAGGGACTGATATTGCTGGAAAAAATTACACCCAATATTCTGTTCATGCCGGCTGAGGCAAGAACTGACCGTCCTGTTCTGGGCTTGGTCTTCGGCAAGAAAAAAAGCTTTATTATTGACGCCGGAAATTCACCTGCTCACGCTCGCCAGTTTATTAAAAAACTATCTGCATCTCGGGTTCCCCCACCCGGGTTAATGGGAATTACCCACTGGCACTGGGATCACACTTTCGGGATGTCAGTATGGGATATTCCAACAATCGCCCATACAGATACCAGGAAAGGGTTAGAAGCATTAATGGAGTATTCCTGGGATGACGAATCCCTTGATAAGAGAGTGGAGCAGGGTCTGGAAATAGAATTCTGTGCGGAAATGATCAAAAAAGAATTTGCCTGGGATCGAGACCAGATTAAAATTGAATTGCCTGAAATTATTTTTCCCGAAAGCCTGAGGATTGACCTCGGGGGAATAACCTGTTTGATTGAGAGAGTTGGCGGGGATCACGATTCAGGTTCAACTGTTTTTTATATCCCCGAAGACGGGGTGCTCTTTTTGGGAGATTGCCTGGGCCCGGAACTGTATGCTCCCAAATATTATTACTCTATTGATAAGTTCTTGGAACTTTTGGAAAAAATCAGAGGATATGGTGCCGAAATTTATATTGGTTCGCATGGTGACCCCGAATCCAGTGAGGACCTGGAAAGGGAAATGGAGGGATGGGAGAAAATAGCCAGGATAATTGAAAACAGAGGTAAAGATTGGGAAGGAATAATGAGCCAGTTAAAAGAAAGTTTGGGCCGAGACCCCACACCTGATGACCGAGAAATGATTGAATTTTTTCTGAATGGATTAGAGATAAAAGAGGGGGAATAAGGTTTACTGGCGGATTATCCCCGGCTCCAAATTTAAAGGGAGTCGGGGAATTTTCTTTTAAAAGAAGAAATTGGGGATTTCCCAGCAAAACAGGTTTTCAATCAACGGAATCAAGGTATTTTTTAATAAAAAATTTAAGGAAGGCGAGATGGACAAAAATACCTCCCGCAAGGTACAGGAAAAATATATTTTGGGAATTATAAGCTGCAAGAAATCCCTGGGTAACCCAGTACGGGGGGGCAAAACCTGCTGCAAAATGCCAGTTGCTATCAACTAAATAACCGGCCACCGGTGCAGCAAACAGAACCCCCAGCCCCTTGGAAAAAGCCAGACCTTCTACCCTGTTTGTGGCAAAAGTTCCCAGAAAAAGGGTTATCATTGGAGCTTCAAGTGCAGCAATTAAAACAAGGGGAGAAAGAAACCAAAGGGGGATGGTTACGAGGTTGGAAAAATATGAAACAAAAAAAGAAAATAAAGCTCCAAGGAAATAAGGAAGAAAAATCCGATAATAGAAGTAACCCTTTCTGGTTAATGGTGTGACTGAAAAAAACATTAAGAGTCCGCTTTCTTTTTCCTCAAGAATTAAAAATCCACTTAAAGCCCCCAGAAGAAGGGGAATAAGTAAAAGAAGGAAGGCGGAGAAAAAAGGATAGTGGACAGCAATATCGTAAGAAAATTGATTATTAACCAATTCACGAACAACGGGTAAAGCAAGATTGGTAACCAGAATTAAAAGAAGGGGGGCGAAAAAAGCCAAAATAAGGATGGCGTCCCGACGAATGTTTTTTAAGTCTCCTTTTAAGAGAACCCAGATAATTTTCAAATCTAATCCTTCCCTTCGGCCAGGATTATTTGTTTGAAGAAAATTCTATGACATAAAATTCCCGCTAAAATAGTTGCTACTAATAGAATTACCATGCTGTAGGCAAATTCCCAGGGTGAAATTCCCTGAAAAGGGGCACTCAAAAGGATGAGGGAGCCCATGGAAGGAAGAAAGTAAAGAACCGGTAAGGAGTAGATATCAAAAATACTTATTAAAGGAAACATGAAAACCACGAGGTAAATTCCCGTTGAGAGAAAGTACATGTTTGTGCTTCTTGCCTTTATGGCCAGGGAAAAACCCAGGAGAGTGAAGAAAACCGAACTAAAAAATAATCCGATTATTAGAATGTATAAATTTGGAACAAAACCAAAGCCGCCCACGGTAATTAAAATGCCTGAAAATGTGGATAAAAGGCCAAGGGAAAAGACCCGGGTAATGATAAACCGCGTGAATGTGTAAGGGGTAACAAAAAAGGTCTGGTAAATGTTCTGTTCTTTTTCCAGGAGAACCATGCCTCCAATGAAGAAACATCCCAGAACTGCGGGGTCGGAAAAAATAATTAAAGGGGCCAGAAGCAGACTGGTTTCCCCGGGAAGCAATCTCAGGAACACAATGTAAATAACCACAACAAAAAGATAACCATAATAGAAACCATGCCTGAATTGGAAAAGAACATCGTATTTTAAATAAGATAGCCACTTCATACCAGTTTTCTCCCGGTTATATTAATAAAAATGCTGGCCAGGGAAGCCTCCTGGGTATGGATGGTTTCGATTTCATAATTTTTGAGGAGATCCAGGAACTCCCTGTTATCAGCTAATCCCTGTAGGAGAAATTCTCTGGTTTGTCCTTTTCCGTGGGAAACAAATTCTACCAGGACCTTTTTCTGCCCGTTTTTCAATTTTAATTTCCTTGGAGAATCAATCAGACAGATTTGACCATCAATGATAAAGGCTACTCGATCACAGATATCTTCTGCAACACCCATATCGTGGGTGGTAAGGAAAACGGTTTTATCCTTTTCCTGGAAGGACCGAATAATCTCCTTGACCCGAGAAGCGTTAACCGGATCAAGACCTGCTGTGGGCTCATCAAGAAACAATATTTCTGGTTGGGGCAGGAGGGCCCTGCAGAGGTTTAAACGAACTTTCATTCCTTTCGAATATTCCTTAACTCTCATGTTAGCAAATTCTTCTAGATTTAAACCGCTCAGAAGTGGAAGAATAGGGTTTGTTTCTTTTTGATAAAGAGAAGCGAAGTAGGATAAATTTTCCAGGGCCGTAAACCGCTCATAAAAACTGGGGTTTTCAAAAGCAACTCCAATGTTTTCATAAAAATCGGAGTTGATTTCGCTTATATCTCTTCCGAGTACCTTTACTTCACCCCGGTAGTTTTTGAGGATGCCGATCAGGATTTTCTGGGTAGTGGTTTTTCCTGCTCCGGAAGGCCCGAGGAAACCGAAAATTTCGCCCCTGGAAAGAGAAAAAGTGAGTTTTTTAAGGGTATTTTTGCTTGTTCCGGGGTAACTATAATAAAGATCTTTTATCTTAATTGCATCCACTGTCACGAGCCTCCTCGGTTAAACCTCTGCCTACTAAATCTAAAAGCAGGTCGAGGGTTTCCTGATAATTTTGAGCGCCGATTTCTTTTTTGTGGAGAGATATTAAAAAAAGGGCCCGAAAAAGTCCTGCAATTGCGTTGGGATTGTGGTGGGGGAAAAATCTGGAAATCGCTAAAAGTGTTTTATGATCTCTTTTTATATGTTCTTCAATTAATTCAGGGGGGAGTTTTTTCAGCAGGTTCTGGTACTCATCTTCAAGGAAGAGCTGTTGCAGGATGGGATTATTTTCGATTTCCTTGAAGGCGTTCAAAAATGCCTTTTTAAAGGATTTGGGGTCAGCCCCCCAATTCTCTAAAAATGATTTTTGCAGAGCCTTTTCCTCCTGTTCTAGTAACCGGAAGAATAATTCTTCTTTTGAAGAAAAGAAGTGATAAAAAGTTCCCTGTCCGATGCCTGCAGCCCGGGTTAATTCCCGGATTGATGTTTTTTTAAAGCCGAATTTACCAAAAAAATTTTTCCCCTCCTGGAGGAGGAGATTTTTAACCCTTTCCCTTTCGGAGGAAGTAAACTTTTTGCTCAAAAGAAACAATCCCTTCTGAACGCGTGAATAAAAAATTCATTTATTCACATAATAACAGGCCCCCGGGAATAAGTCAACACAAGGTTTTAACATTCATAGAAAAGAAATAAGGATAAAAGAAAAAAGCCCGTGCGAGGGGCTTTTTTGGCTAACTGAATTTTTTTCTCCTTCTGCTGTTGGAATCGAGAATTTTTTTCCGGAGTCGGATTTTTTTGGGGGTAATCTCGGCAAGTTCATCGGCGGAGATAAAAACCATGGCCTGTTCCAGATTCATCTGTTGAGGAGGCGCCAGGCGCAAAGCATCCTCAGCACCGCTTGCTCTGTGGTTGGTTAGGTGTTTTGTTTTGCAGACGTTTACCTCCAGGTCCTGTTCCCGGGAATTTATTCCAATAATCATCCCCGCGTAAACCCGCTCTCCGGGTCTAATAAAAAGAGATCCGCGTTTTTCTGCGCCATGCAGGCCGAAGGTTGTTGCTTCTCCGGTTTCAAAAGCTATTAAAGCTCCCCGGCGTCGGCCGTTAATTTTTCCCTTAAGGGGTCCATAGCGGTCAAATAGGTGGGCCATAACTCCTTCACCACTTGTTTCAGTCAGTAGTTCCGAGCGAAAACCAATTAATCCCCGGGAAGGAATAATAAATTCCAGTTTGACGTTTTTTCCTTCTCCGGCGGGCTTCATGTTGATCAGTTCACCCCCACGTTCCCCTATTAATTCAATTATCCGGCCAGAAAAGTCCTCGGGCAGATTAATAAAGAGGTGTTCGAAAGGTTCGCAAACCTTTCCATCTATTGTTTTTAAAAGGGGTTTTGGTTGGGAAATTTGGAATTCGTAACCCTCCCTGCGGAGAGTTTCCAGGAAAATACCCAGGTGAAGTTCCCCGCGGCCGGAGACTTCGAAAACCTCCGGGGAATCTGTGGGGGTGACTATTAGGCTGACGTTGGTTTCGGCCTCCCGGTAGATTCTTTTTTGAAGCTGCCGGGAAGTTAAATACTCACCATCATGGCCGGAAAAAGGACTGTTGTTAACCAGGATGTTTATGGTCATGGTGGGCTCGTCTATTTTGGTAAAAGAAAGCGGACTTGGATCAACTGAATCTGTTACAGTTTCCCCAATATTAATTTTCCCGAGCCCCGCAATAGCAATGATATCTCCGGTGGAAGCAAACTCAGTGTCTTTCCTCGTTAAACCGGAGAAAGTCCAGAGCCGGGTAACTGTATGGGTTTCCAATTTCCCATTATTTTTACACAGGGCAATATTATCACCGGACCGGATGGTCCCGTTTTTAATCCTTCCAATCCCAATTCGACCAACGTAATCATTGTAGTCAAGGGAGTTAATTTGCAGCTGGAGGGTTTTTTCTCTCTCTCCCTGCGGCGGAGGAATTTCCCGGCAGATAAGTTCAAAAAGGGGTTGCAGGTTTTGCCCTCGTTGGTTGTAATCCATGTTTGCTGTTCCTTCTTTAGCGTTGGTATATACAACGGGGAAATCCAGTTGCCAGTCCTGGGCCTCCAGTTCTACAAAAAGGTCAAAAACTTCGTTTAGCACCTCATCAGGCCGGGCTTCGGGGCGATCAATCTTGTTAATAACAACAATTATGCGGAGGTTTTTTTCCAGGGCCTTGCGCAGAACAAATTTGGTCTGGGCCATGGGCCCCTCAAGGGCATCAACAAGCAGTAGTGCTCCATCTGTCATCTGGAGAACCCTTTCAACTTCACCTCCAAAGTCTGCGTGACCGGGAGTGTCGACAATGTTGATTTTATAGTCTTTAAAATTTACGGCCGTATTTTTGGCCAGGATGGTAATTCCACGTTCTTTTTCCAGTTCATTTGAATCCATAATTCTTTCAGAAACAACTTCATTATCTCGGAAGATTCCTGATTGTCGGAGAAGGCCATCGACAAGAGTGGTTTTTCCGTGATCAATATGGGCAATTATAGCTATATTTCGCAGGTTTTCTTGAAATTTGTTATCCAATTTGCTCACCAATCCTTAAATTTATATGTTAAGGTACTATTATAACATGTCCGGGGCAAAAAAACAGGAAAAGAATTTCTGGTAGAGAGGTGATTGTTGGGAAATTACCATTGGTTAGTAATTTCAGTTAGATCAAACGACTCGCAAAGAGTATTGATTATAGATATAGCACCTGCTTCCGCATTGAAAAGGAGAGGAAAGAATAGGAGTGGCTTACCTTCTCAGAAAAACGAGTAACATATAAAACTCACTGTTTTTTTCTGGAAAAGTATTATATAATTCAATAGGACGGGTTAATTGAGGAATTTCCAGGGGTGGATTGGTTGTTAGAGATTATAAAGTTTGTTTGTGGGCTTTTGGTTTTGTTAACTCTAATTGAACTTTTGAATTTACCGGAATTAATTGGGAAAAAAATCAGGGGAGTAGTATCAAAGAAAGAATTAAAAGAAAAAATGGAAGATATTGAAAAAAGGCTGGAAAAAAATTAAGTTAGTTTGGGAATGATTAATCAGTAAGAAAATTTGTGACCGGGTAAATCAAAAAAGTCGGGGAGTGATTATTATAAAAACTTTACTGGTTTTTATTTTAGTTGTTATTTTTTCTGTAGGCGGACATGCTGCTTCGATTAATGGAGAGGATATAGCCGATTTTTATAATGAAATTTTCACTCCCAATAGGCTTGAAGAAGGCCTGAGTGGAGCGGTTTTTATGGTGGTCCAGGACGGGGAAATTGTTTTTCTTAAAGGGTACGGCCTGGCAAATAGGGAGGAAAACATTGAAATCAACCCCGAAAAAACCCGGTTCCGAATTGGCTCAGTTTCCAAGCTATTTACAGCAGCAGCTTTAATGCAGCTTGTTGACGAAGGGGAAGTTGACCTACATAAAAATATTAAAGATTACCTGCCCTGGCTGGAATGGGATGGAGATTTTTCTGAACCAATTACCTCATGGCACCTGCTAACTCACACTGCAGGGCTTGATGAGAGGGCAATTGGGATGGCAGCAGAAGATTTCCGGGAGGTAATCCCTTTACAGGGTTATCTTGAAGGATCTCTTCCCCCTCGAATTGAAACCCCGGGAATTTTACCTCAGTACAGCAACCACGGAATGGCCCTTGCTTCACTTATAGTTGAAAGCATAACCGGAATGGATTTTGAAATTTACCTTGAAGAAAATATCTTTTATCCACTGGAAATGGTGGATTCCGCCCCCCGGCTTCGAGAGGAGGATCTGCCGCGTGTGGCCAGGGAGTACATTTATGACGGAATTGAATTCATTCCCAGGCCCCTCTACGATTTTAATGTCCCTTCCGTGGGTTCGATAGTATCAACGGCGCCTGATATGGCCAAATTTATGTTAGCTTTCCTCGAAGGTGATAATAGTATCCTGGATTCGGGAACGGCCTCAGAAATGCTTGGCAGGGAATTTTTTCTGCATCCCAAAATGCCGGGGATAGGGCTGGGGTTTTTTGAGCTGATTTTCAGGGATCATACCCTGATTGGGCATGGAGGAGACACCCTGGGCAGCCACTCCTTTCTTTTGCTGGAACCTGAAGGGAGAACCGGTTTTTTTATCAGTTCTACCGGTTCTGCCGCCCCCTTATTAATCAGGGATGTTATCGAAGGCATAGGAAAAACCTTTTATGGGGATTGGGCTTATGGAGCTCCTCAGGTAAAAACTGATCACACGGTTGATGAACAGCTTTTGGGGACTTACCGGGCAAACAGGTTCTCCCGGAAAGACATATATCGTTTAATGACCCTTTTGCAGCCAAACCCCCGGATTGTCGATGGGGGTGAGGGCAGACTCAAAATGGTAACCCCGGAAAGGGAAAACCTCCTGTTTCCGGTGGAAGATGATCTTTTTGTTAACCTGGAGCAGGGTTATTTTGTTTATTTTGGTAGCATTGATAATGGAGAAAGAAGTTATATCCAATTTAATTTCCCTATCCTGGTTTATGAAAAACTGGCCTGGTATGAAAACAACCAGCTCCACCTGGTCCTGGCCGGGATTAGCCTGGTAATTCTTGTGGGAGGGCTGATATATTTGGGAGTAATCCCCCTAATAAGGCGGAGAAAGAATCTAAACGGATTTTATTACCTGGGAGGACTGGTTTCTTTCCTGCAAATTGCCTGGCTGGGAATAGTCCTTATTGTGGTTGCAGGTCTTGGAGATTTTATGTATCTGGGCTTTGGTCTTCCTGGGGCTTTCAATCTTGCCCGGGCAATATTTTTCGGGGCAAGCTTTATTACCCTTGTTTGTGTAATCGGGTTTTTTATAATCTGGAAAAATAAAATAGGTAGTTCTCTTCAGAGGATATCATTTGCTGCGGTTACAGGAGCATCCCTGGTTTTTTCTTTAATCTTCTTATATTACCGGTTCCCGTTTTTTTAATAAACGGGGTTGATTTGAGTTGTTTAATCCGGGAAAATGGGCAGTGCAGAGGATTTACACAAAGCCAAAAAAAAGATGTCAGAAGTTGATTTATTCTTAAAAGAAAATCTTTTTGCCAGGTGGGGAGGGGCCGATAATGGAAGGATTAAGAATTGAACTTGCCGATCAAAAGACTATTGAAAAAGGAACAGAGGTTTTGCTGGAGGCCTTCCTTAATGAAGGTTTTACCAGTTTTATATTTGATTTTAAAAAAGAGAAAACGAAGAGATACCTTTATCGGGCTTTTTTGTTGAGAGGGAAATTAAACCTTGAGGCCGGAGAACAGATTTTTCTTGCCAAAAAAGAAGGGGAAATAGCGGGTATTTTGTTTTTAAAAAGAAATCGGAAAGTCCCATTGGGGAGGTTATTAAAAATAATTTTTCCTGACCTCTTTAAGGTTTTTCCCCTTATCGGGAAAATCCGTTTTGGTAATTTAATTCCAGGTTTGAAAAGTTTAAAAACCAGGGAAAAATTGGAAGAACCGTACCTGACTCTGGAAGCAGTAGGAGTGGGAAGGGAATTTCAAGGCATGGGAATCGGGAAAATGCTTTTACAGAAAACCCATTCTATTGCTGAAGAAGATCCTGAAATTAAAGGGATTTACCTTTTTACTGCTGACAAGAAAAACAGGGAAATTTACCAACATTTCGGTTACCAGGTGATTGAAGAGAAAAAAGAGAAAGGAATAACAGCATATCACATGTTCAGGAAGAACCAAAAATCCTAAATATCAATCACAATTTCCCGGGTGCCAGCAGGAGGGGATAAGAATTTACGGAAATTTAGAACGAAATGCTTACCGTTATTTTGGCCAAAAAGGATTAAAATGGCTTAAGGAAATTCCTGAAATTAAACAGGAGTGTATTAAGCTCTGGCAATTAGAAGATCTTTTGGAATCTGAAATTATGTCTGCGAGCTATATTTCTTTTTGCAGATCTAAAAAATTTGGGGAAGCCGTTTTGAAGATAGGTTTCCCCCATCCCGACCTTTTTTCCGAGATGGAAGCCCTACAAATCTATGGTGGGGGTAGGGTAGTCAAACCCCTCAACTTTAATAAAGATCTGGCTGCCCTTTTACTGGAAAGAATAGAGCCGGGAGATGACCTGACTTCAATTAAAGCGAGAAAAAAAAGAATTGAAATTGCTTCGGAAATTTCCGCAGCCCTCCCGGTCTTCCCGAGATTGGAGGGGAAAATTCCCTTGCTCCAGGATATTGCGGAGAAAGCTTTTTTCAACTTGAGGAAAGAAGGTTTAGCCGCGGAAAAAGTTCAGAGATTGGTTAATTCTGCCTGGAAATGGCTTGGAAAATTTTCCGGGAGTATGCCTGAGGTTCTTCTCCACGGGGACCTTAACCACTGGAATATTTTGAAGGACAAAGTAGGCTGGCGGGCTATTGACCCAAAAGGGTACCGTGGTCCCGCCTGCATGGAAGCTGGCCGCTTTATGATTAATGAATTAGCGATGACCCCTATTCCCGATAAAGAAAGCTGTCTTGAGGAAATGGTAGAGGTGTTTGCCCGGGGATTTGGCCAAAACAAAATAGTAATTTCCCGAGCTGCTTTTATTGATAAGGCTTTAAGCCTTACCTGGAAATTTGAAGATAATGACCGGGGTGATCTTTCTGCCGATGTTTTTGACCTTGAACTATTGGGAAAATTTTGCCGAACGAAAGAGGAAGGGTAAGAGTGGAAAAAATCCTTGTAATTGGGCCGGCAGGCTCTGGAAAAACTGTGTTTTCTCGGAAGCTGGGGAAAAAACTTGGGCTTCCTGTTGTTCATCTTGATAGTTTGTACTGGAAGTCGGGCTGGGAACCAAGTTTGCAGGAAGATTGGGATGAAATAATTAAAACCATCATCAATGAGCCAGCCTGGATTATTGATGGTAATTTCAACCGAACCCTTGGGCCTCGACTGGAAAAAGCTGATACTGTTTTCTTTTTCGATTTTCCCCGCAGGATTAATCTTTATAGGGCTGCAAAAAGGAGATTTATTTACAGGGGAAAAAGCCGTCCCGATTTAAACGAAAATTGCCCAGAAAAACTGGACCTACCTTTTATTCTGGGGATTTGGAACTTTAAAAAGAAAAAACGTGGCCTGTTATTAGAAAAAATAAGAGAGAGTGGAGATGGCAAAAAAATAATTATATTTAAAACCCCCCGAATGGTTGAAAGATACCTTGAAAATATATAAAAGGGACCTGCTATTAAATGCAGGCCCCTTTTTTATACAGTACTCAGGGCAATAAAGAGAGCAATGTTTGCAAGTATGTGGGAAAAAACGGTATACCGGATTGAGCCTGTTTTCATGGCGACATAATTCCAGCATAAACCCAGGATTGCACCACCACCGAGTAAAATTGAGACCTGTTCAGTGTTCCAGGTTTCAGTTGCCAGAAATGGCCCCAGGTGCCAGGCTCCGAACCCGATAGCGGGGTAGATAATTCCCAAAACTAACCTTTTGGGGAACATCTGGATAAAAGTCCCCCGCCAGAGGATTTCCTCCAGCAGCCCGTTCCATAAAGACATGGGGATAGCGATTAGCATCATCAGGAATGTAGATTCCGGCCAAAGGTCCCGTTCCCCCTCAAAAGGACCGGTGAAGAGAAAGGAGAGAATTATGGGGATTGCAAGGAGGATTATTCCTAACAAAGCTGGAGTTCCAAAAGGATCCTGGACTCTGGCAAGGATTTTCTTCAGGCCACTCCAACCCATAATCCAGACCGGGAAGGCAATGCACCAGCCAAGCCAGTAGAGACCGTAACCCAGGGAAAAAGAAATCATGTGGTGAAATTCACCTGCCCAGGTCATGACAAGGTAGACACTAAAGGGAACAAAGATTGGAGCAAGAATTAAAGCTAATTTTTTCATGTTAAGGCACCTCCCCAAAGACTTATCCCTGTTATTATGGCAATGATTACCCCGAGGGGAATTAAGATCCCTCCCCATTTCATAGAAAGCGTGCTTTTTCCATCTGGATAAGGGGGAGTTTCGGGATCATAGTACTTTTGCAGGCTGTCAATTATAGGTGTTTCAGCTCCTGCCCCTTTCAGGATGATCATGAGTTCATCAGTTAAAACCTTTAGTTCCTCCAGGGCCGCCCGGGGATGACCTTCAATACTTGACTTAGCCAATTCTTTTCGCATAACAATTTCAATTAATTTAACAAGAATTGGCTCAGGGATGAATTCAAGGATTCGCAGGACCGAGGGACTGGGGGGGATGCCGGCATTTTTTCTGAGCCCCCGCATTGCTTCCTTTATTCCCCTAACTGTTAAAATCTGAAGGTCCCTGGTCCGGGAAAACCTCTTCATGCTTATTCCTGCCGCATACATTGCCGGGGCAAAAGAAGGCATTAAAAGGGCAACGTGGTACTTAAGCCAGGCCACCATATCTTTTCGAACCTGAACCTTGTAACCGCGCATGGTTCCAAGAACTGAAGCCACTTCCCTGGTTCTTTCTCGAATTTTCCCATCAACTTCTCCTATTGGAAGGGGCCAGGTTTTTTTCTCATTTACTGGTGCTACCCTCATAATGTGTTTTTCTCTTTCTCCGCCGGGATAAGGGAAACCCAGGAGGACTCTATCTCTGCCCAGGGCTTCCATCCATTTTTCCGGTCCTTCAGCATTATTTAGCATGAAAAGAAAGGTTTTTACTTTTTTGTTTCTGGTCAGGGTAGGTATTATTTCATCCGCCTGGTTTTTCCGCATAACAATCATTACAAGGTCATAATTATCTTCAGGAGAAAGGGCTGCAACTGGTGTAACTCTTGCTATTTCTTTCTTATCTGATCCTTCCTCCTGGATAATAATCCCGTGTTTTTTAATATCCTCCAGTCGTTGATTGCGAGCAAGGATTGAAACCTTGTGTCCTGCTTCATGTAGTCTTGCCGCCATTAAACTTCCCAAAGGTCCCGCACCGAATACTAAAATTTTCATTTAACACAAACCTCCTTTGAAATTTGCTTCGATTTTTATTAAACTAACTCCCAGATCCCGAATACGATTAAGGCAACCGAAGAACGCTGCCTGGTCCTGGACCAGCCCGAAAAGAAGGGAGTTACCTTCTGCTGAGTGCTGGGTTCTTAGTCCGGAAAACCATTCTGACCAATCAGGATCTATTTGTCCCCTGATCCAAATTTTTAACTGCACCTGATTTTTCACCGAAGAATTCATTGCACACCTCCTGGAATTTTTCTTGCAAATCAATAATAATATTTTGTTGGTTTAAAGAGAACTGACGAAAGTCAGGTTGGGGTTAGGGAATGGGTTGGGTAATAAAAAAAACCGGGAAGCATCCCGGTTTTCAATGAAGGTTATTTAACTTTAATTTTTTATTCTTCTTTGATCAAGTTCAATTCCCTTGCCCTGGCAATGGCTTCCGCCCTTCTTTCAACTAAAAGCTTTGTATAGAGGTTGCTAATATGCCATTTAACGGTACCTACTGAAAGGAAAAGTTTTTCGGCAATCTTCTGGTTGGATAATCCCCGGGCTAATAGCTGGAGAATTTCCATTTCCCGGGGGCTCAACCTGGTTACTTCGGAGGGTATTAAAAGTTTCTGCTGTTCTGTGGAGCCCTTTTCTCCAAGTCTGTGCAGAATCCGGGCGGCGAATCTGGAAACATTTCTTTTGGCAGGGACCCGGGAAAGCAGCCGGATAATTTCCTCGCCCTCATCAAGGAAAGGTTGGATTAAGTTCTCGCTGCCCGCTAAGTTCAGGGCTGCAGTAAGGTGGGAAATTGCTGAATTCATATCATCTTTTCTGCAGGCCAGTTTAGTCTTCAAAAGCAGGATTTCAGTCTGAACTCCCCTCGCCTCAATTTGCGAGAAAGCATTTTCCAGGTTATCCAGAATTCTTTCGGCGGTTTGCAGATTCCCCTCACTCATTTCCAGACGGGCCAGGACCAGGTATGCTGGTTCCTGTCCAAAGGAGGGCCTGTCATCAGGAGAAGAGATTATCCGGGAGAGATAATCCCTGGCCAGAGAGGAGTCTCCTTCTTCAAGGTAAATTCGGGCTCTCCAGGTGGAAATCAACTGGGAAAGAACAGCAGGAAGACCGTCTTCCCGCTGGATTTTCCCCATTTTCCCAAGGATTTCCTGGGCTTTTTTCATTTCTCCCGAGGAGAAATAAACCAGGACCAGGCAATACTGACACCAAGCAAAAACCTGTTGTTCAGGTTTGCAGATGTCCAGGGCTTTTTCCACATTTTCCTGGGCTTTTTCCAGTTCGTTTTGGTCCCTTAAAATTAAGCCTTCAAGGGCAAGAAGGGGCCCAGTTCGGGGCATGGCTGCGAGGTTGTTTTTTTCTGCAAACTCAAGCATTTCAGTACAAATCTGGCGGGCTTCTCTAAGGCGCCCCCGGTACCAGTGAATATTGCCAAGTTTCCAACCAGCAAGTAGGGTGGAAAAGTGCTGTCCGCTTTTTTTGGCCAGGGCAATGGCCCTTTCAAACTCGTCAGCGGCCTTATTTAAATCCCCTTCCAGGGCCAGAGCATCTCCCGCAGCGAGAGCTGCAAAACTGTGCCAGAGGGTTTTTTCAGGGGGGAGTTTTTCTTTAACTTCCCTGCTCCGAGCGACAATGGCCCTAGTATCGTTCTGGAAAATAGAAAGATAGGTGCTGATTAAAGCCAGCATACCCTCGAATTCCCGTCGCTCGTTCTCATCGGCAATCTGGATCTCAAGGGCTTCTTTCATAAGGCTATTCATATCCTTTAATTTACCACTGATGATAAAAAATAGGGCTTTATAGGCAAAGAGGCGGGGGAATTTTTTCAATAGGTCGGAAGGTATTTTTTCAAGCCACCCGGAAAACCTCCGGTTACCCTCCTGCTGCCAGATAAACTCCGGATCCTGGTTAATTATTTCCAGGGCCCACTCCATGTTATCGCTGGCCAGGGCGTGTTCAATAGCCTGTCCTGGTTCCTTGTTGGCAAGCAGGTGCTGGGCCGCTCGCTGGTGCAGGGTTGGGATTAAATCTTCATCCCGGCTGGCCAGTTGAAAATTTAATAATTCAGCAAAAAGGGGGTGGTAGCGGTACCTGAAACCATCTGGATCAATGGAAGTTAAAAAAAGGTTCTGGTTCTCAAGCTTTATAAGGATCTCCTGGCTGTCTCCTCTCCCTGTAACACCCTGGCAGATGGAAGGATCGAGTGTTTGCAAAATTGAGGTCTGTAAAAGAAAATCCTGGATTTCCGGGGGTTGCTGGGATAGGACCTCTTCTGTTAAAAAATTAAGGATATGACGGTGGCTTCCGGTAAAGTTGCGAATTAAAGAACGGACGTCTTTCTGGTTTTGCAAAGAATGAGCGGCCATCTGCAGGCTCGTAACCCAGCCCTCTGTTTTCCGGGTTAAATCCCTTATGTCCTCATCTGTAAGGTTATCCAGGCCGAATAGATCCAAAAATTCTTTTATTTCATAGGGAGAAAAACGCAGGCGGTCACCCCGGATTTCTGTTAGCTGTCCCCGGGCTCTCCACCGGGCCAGCGGCCAGGGAGGATCGGCACGGGAAGTCACAACCAGTTGAATATTTGGTGGCAGGTTTTCAATGAAAAAAGAAAGGTTTTCCTGGATGGTTTTCTCCTCGATAACGTGGTAATCGTCCAGGACAATAAATAAGGGTTCTTCGATTTCTAAAAGTTCGTTTAAAAAGGAGACAAGCAAACTTTGTTCAGGAGAAAATTCAGGGCTTGGGGCTCCGGCTTGAATATTTTCCAGGGCAAAATTTCCCCGCCCCGGCTCAACTTTCTGCAGGGCGGAAATAAAATAGGTCCAGAAAAGATGGGGATCATTATCCCTCTCGTCCAGGCTGTACCAGGCTGTTCTCCCTTCCCATTTTGCAGCCCACTGCAGGGCGAGGGTTGTTTTTCCAAAACCGGCTGGAGCCGAAATTAAAATCAGCTTGCGGGGGTATCCCCGGGCAGGCGTAGGTCCTTTTTCAATCTGCTCTAAGAGCCGGGTTCTTTTTATCAGCCCGACCGGTTGAGGTGGTGGAGTTATTTTAACTTTCAGTAAAATTCCAGCCATTTTGCTTGCCCCCTAAAGGGTAATTTTTAGTCTTTATGTCTATAATCCAGGGTTTTCAGGAAATTTTCCAGGGGAATTTCCCCGGAGACATTATCCTGGAGCTTTTTGTATTTGCTCTTTGCCCCGGGCTGGTGGTAACCCCTGACTGCCCGGAGCAAAATATTTTTCGGTGTTTCCAGTGGAGAAACATATTCAACAACAGAAACCCGGTAGTTATGTGCTTCCAGGGCTGCTGCTCTCAGGCCATCAGTGAAGATATCAGCCAGCCGGTTATGAAAAATATTATGCTTGCTGATTGCTTTCCACCAGCTAAAATCAATTTTTTGGTGCAGGGCGGCCTGGCAGCAGGGAACGGCAATAATGTACTTGCTTTCCAGGTGTAAGCCGAGGGCCAGGGCTTCATCTGTAGCCGTATCACAGGCATGAAGGCTTAATACCATGTCTATATCAGAAGAAGTTTGAAAATCCATAATTTTCTCCTCTCGAAATTCCATATTGTGATAACCGAGTTGTTTTTGAATTTTCCGGGAGGAGGCAATCACATCGGCGTTATCATCGATCCCAATCACTTTACATGGGATCCGTTTTTTTTCGGTTAACCAGTAATTAAGGACGAAGGAGAGGTAGGACTTTCCGCAGCCGCAGTCAAGAATGGTTATTTTCCCTTTACCGGGCTGTTCTTCGATAATCTCATCTATAAGTTCAATGAACCGATCAACCTGGTAGAATTTGCGGCGTTTATCAGCCTTAATTTGACCTTCAGGGGACATAATACCAACTGCTTTTAAAAGTTCTTCGGCTTCCCCTGCCCGGATGAAGTCCTGGCGGGTACCGTATTCAGGTGTTTTTTGGTGTTGGAGTTGTTTATCCTGGGTGTTAATTTCCATTTTTACGTCTCCGGGGAGTATCTTTAAAGTGATAACACTTCCCCGTTCGATAATTTTTACAGATGCTTTTTCAATACCGGCCAGTTTCTGTTCAAGATATTCCGGCACCCTGTCGCGGCTGATCCTGTCTTTTTTTTCCAATAAATAGGCGGGGTTATCCGGGTCAACCTGGAGAGTGTTTTTCTCTCTGGATGAGGTAATTTCTATCCACTTT
Source organism: Bacillota bacterium (assembly GCA_007122335.1). Lineage (GTDB taxonomy): Bacteria > Bacillota > Halanaerobiia > B1SED10-174 > B1SED10-174 > T1SED10-26. The sequence goes on along the minus strand of SKTZ01000116.1, from coordinate 736 downwards.
AAAGTGTCTTTATCTTTCAGCCGGAAAAAAGTCATCTGCAGCAGTTTCCTCAGTTTCTGGTTCCTTTTTTCCATATTGTCCTCTCCTTGAACCTGGATTTTAATTTTTTGCCTCTAAATTTTTATTAGATTTTAGCAGAGGGAAGTCCTTTTTTAAAAGAAAAAAACCTTGAAAGTTTAAACTGGGTCAGTTGAGAAGAAATGGAGAAAACAAGTAAAGGAAAGGGTTTTTTTAGAAACCGTCGAAGGGAGAATATAGCAAACAAAATTCTGGGAGGGGGAAAAACATTGCTAAAAAAACTCGAAAAAACCTGGGACCTGGAAGCTATTTTCCCCGGGGGTAGCAATTCAGAGGAATTAAAATTATATATAGGAGAACTGGAAAAGGAAATTAAAGAATTAGATCAAGAAATTAAAGGAGAAATTCAAAGCTGGCCTGTTTTTATAAATCGCATCCAAAAGACAGGGGGTAAACTCCGGGAAGTCGGTTCTTTTATTGGTTGTCTTAACGCTCAAAATACAAAAGACGAAAAGGCAAAACTTTTAGGAAGGAAAATGCAGCAACTAAGCGCTTCCCTGCAGTCAGTTTTTACAACTCTGGATAAACAAATGCTGCAAATTCCCGAAGCACATTGGGAAAAACTCCTCGAAGAAATGAGCGAACTTACTTATAACCTGGAGGAGAGGCGGCAGCGGGCAGCCGAATTAATGCCGGAAGAGAAGGAAAAGCTGGCCAC
>SKTZ01000022.1 GCA_007122335.1 Bacillota bacterium | reverse complement strand
TTTTTCACCTTTGACCCTTTCCAGCTGACCCTGGAGGACGGTAATTTTTTCTTCGAATTCCCTCCGGTCTTCGGCGGCGTGTAAATAGGGCTCAATCCGGGGATGGGTTTCAATGGCTTCCCTCACCACCCCGGTTATGCTCCATATCCCGAAAACATCCAAAAGGGTTAGGGTAAGACCGCAGAATACCAAAAATATGATTATGATTACCAGGGCTTTTTTCATTTAAAAACTCTCCCCCGTTTAAGGTGGAAAAACTGTTGCCCCATTTCATCGATCTTTTTTTGGTTGACTCTCTCCTGTTCCAGTTTGTGGGCCTGGGCCAGGTTTTCTTTGAGTTTTTCCAAGGTCTTTTCCTCTCTGAGTTTTTCTACCAGTTCCCTGAAACGGTCCCGGGCAATTTTTTCCAGCCGATTTATATCCTCTTTGACCTCATCCATTTCCGAATTGATGAGTCCTACGTAAACCCACTGCATTTCCCGTTCCCTGGGATTAATCCTCTTCTTTTCCTCAACTTCCAGTTCATAAAGGCAGGCTTTTTTGGTTTCCTTTAACCTCTGCAAATCTTCCCTGCGCTTTCGGCAGCCTTCTTTAGCCTGGTGATACCGTTGCTGTAATGCTTCTTTCTCCTGTTCTCTCAAATCCAGGACGGGCTGTAAGCGGAATTTAAAGGAACTCATTTTTTACACCCCCTCCACCAGTTTGCGCAGGCCACTGAAAGCATCTTCATAAGTAGCCTTCTCGTCTAATTCCTGCTGGAGAAAACTCTTGATTCCGTCCATCCGCTCCAGGGCTTTATCCACGTTGGAGTCGCTTCCCCGTTTATAGGCTCCGATGGAAATTAAATCTCGGGCATTATCATAAGCAGATAAAAGACGCCGCAGCTTTCCTGCAGCCTGAAAATCTTCTTGAGAAGTTATTTCCGGCATCAGGCGGCTAACGCTTTGCAGAACATCAACCGGAGGGTAATGCCCCTCTCCAGCCAGTTTCCTGCTGAGAACTATATGCCCATCAAGTATTCCCCGGACTGTATCGGTAACCGGTTCCTGCAGATCGTCACCCTCAACCAGGACGGAATAAAGGCCGGTAATCGTTCCAACTTCATTGGCTCCGGACCGTTCAAGAAGACCCGGCATAAAGGCGAATACAGAAGGGGGATAGCCCCTGGTTGCCGGGGGTTCCCCGATTGCAAGTCCCACTTCCCTAAGAGCCATAGCCACCCGGGTCAGGGAATCCATTATCAGCAAAACATTTTTGCCCTGATCCCGGAAATATTCTGCTATGGCTGTGGTAACAAGCGCTCCTTTGACCCTGACCAGGGCAGGCTGATCAGATGTTGAAACAACCACTACCGCCCTGCTCAAACCTTCCGGACCCAGGTCCCTTTCAATAAAGTCCCTTACTTCACGCCCCCGCTCCCCAATTAGCCCAATGACTATAATATCTGCTGAAGTGTAGCGGGTACACATTGCCAGAAGGGAGCTCTTTCCGACTCCGCTCCCGGAAAATATTCCCACCCGCTGGCCTCGACCACAGGTTATCAAGCTATCAATTGAACGTATCCCCAATGACAGAGGTTCTTTTATCCTCAACCGGGTCATGGGATCAGGAGGCTGATTATGTACGGGATAGATCACCTCTCCCCTGAAACTACCTTTTCCATCAATGGGCTTCCCGAGCCCGTCAATAACTCTCCCCAGAAGCTCCTTGCCCAAGGGAACACTCATCGCCTGCCCCGTGCCAATTACTTCCGCCCCGGGAGCAAGTCCAGAAAGAGAGCCGAGGGGCATCAACAAAACCCGGTTTTCTCGGAAACCAACTACTTCTGCCAGAAGAGGTTCCGCCCCTCTTCCGCCCCGGATATTACACAACTCACCCAGGTGGGCATTGGGGCCTTCGCTTTCGATGGTCAGCCCAATAACCCGGGTCACCCGGCCATAACCCCTTACCGGGGCCCGTTTTTCCAGATCTTTTGTTAAGGAGCGAAGATCAATTCCTTCCATTTTTTCTCCACCTTTTCTTTAACTCTTCGGAAAGCATTTCCAGCTGCGTTTTTACCCGGCCGTCAATACCTCCGAATTGCGTTTCCACCAGGAAATCCCCATTTCCCAATTCATCTGTGGCTATAATATTAATCCGTTTTAATCCCCCGTTTTCTGAGGCCAGTTTTTCCTCCGCGGCCTCCAGGAGAGGATAATCTCTCCGGGAAACCTTTATTAAAACTTCCCCCACCTGAGCCAGTTCTTTTAAAATTTCCTGGACCCGGGGAACGATTTTTTCTGGATGTTTTTCCAATTCCTCTCCAATAATTCTCCGGGCAACTTCGATGCTCAGGTCAATTACCTGTTCTGGAAATTCTCCTTCCCATTTCTCCGCCTTTTTAGCAAGCTCGGATACCTTGAAATCAAATTTTTGAAAAATTCCTTTCCAGGCCTCAATTCCCTCTTCTTTTCCCTGTTCGAAGCCTTCTTCATACCCTTTGGTCTGTGCTTCTTTCTGCACCTGCTGCAGAAGGGCTTCTGCTTCTTTTTGCGCTTTTTCTCGGATTTCGGTAGCTTCCTTTTTTGCCTGTTCAACTACTTTTTTTGCTTCCTCTTTGGCTTCTGCTCGGATTTCTTCAGGAGTGGGTCTAATCACTGGCTGTTCTTCATCTGCTGGCTCTTCTATGTACTTAATCGGAATATCATCTTCCTTAATAAACTCTTCTTCTTCGGTAGCGATAAACTGGGCAGCGTGAGGAAGAAGGTATTTTGTTTTATCAAGCCTGACCTGGCGGGACTTGATAATTTTAGACAATTACATCACCTTCCCCGCCCCTGGCAATAACAATTTCTCCGGCCTCTTCCAGGCGCCTGATTTCGTTTACAATATTGGTCTGAGCTTCTTCAACCTCGCGGAGGCGAACCGGCCCCATAAATTCAATATCTTCTTTAAGCATCTCTGCTGCACGTTTGGACATATTTTGGTAGATTTTTTCTGAAACTTCCTGGGATGCAGTCTTGAGAGCAAGAGAAAGGTCTTTATTTTCAATTTCTCGGATAAGCCTCTGGATGGCCCGGTTATCGAGGTTAACAATATCTTCAAAGACGAACATCCTTTTCCGGATTTCTTCGGCCAGTTCTGAATCCTCTTCTTCCAGAGTATCCAGAATTTGTTTTTCTGTCCCCCGATCCACATTGTTGAGGACCTCTACAATCGCATCGATGCCCCCTGCGTCAGTATATTCATTCTGGAGAATGGTGGAAAGCTTTTTCTCGAGGACGGCTTCAACCTGTTTTATGATTTCAGGAGATGTTCTATCCATAATTGCTATCCTTTTGGAAACCTCGGTCTGTAGTTCGACGGGAAGGGCTGAGAGAATAGCGGCCGCCTTATTGGGCTCGATATAGGCAAGTATCAGAGAAATGGTCTGGGGGTGTTCATTCTGAATAAAATTAAGCAACTGGGATGGTTCCGTCTTCCTCAGGGCATCAAAAGGTCGGGATTGCAGTGATGCGGTAAGCCTTTGGATAATCCCCTGTGCTTTCTGATCCCCCAGAGCTTTTTCTAAAACTTCCTGCGCATAATGGATGCCTCCCCGGTTGATATAATCCTGGGCCAGGGCCATCTGGTGAAATTCATCAAGAACAACCTCTCTCTCCTGGGACCCTACTTTCCGCATATTGGCAATTTCAAGGGTAATCTGTTCAATTTCCTCATCACTTAAATGTTTAAAAACGTGGGAGGCGTTTTCCGTCCCAAGTGACACTAAAAGGATAGCTGCTTTTTCTCTTCCGGAAAGCTTGTTTTTAGACACTGGAACCCCTCCCTTTTATTCCTCGACGAGCCAGGCTTTGAGCAGATTGGCTGCTTCTTCTGGCTTTTCATTTATTAACCGACTAATTTCTCTTTTTATCTCCTGGCGTTCTTTTTCTTCCTGGGTCAATTCCTGGCGGCCCTCTTTCCCGGGTTCCTCTTCGAAACCCTCTTCCACTGCTTTTTTAGCAGGAATCTTCCGACCGGCAGTTAACCGGCGAACAATGTAAAAAAGGATAAAAGCCATGGTCAGAATTGCTCCAAGGTAAATATACATTTCCTGCCTGCGGGCTGCTTCTTCTGCCGCAGCCATGGTTTCCATCTCGCGAGCCAGAGAATCATCAAAGGCTACTTGAGCAACATTTAAACTATCTCCCCGCCCCTCGTCAAAACCAATTGCGGTAGCCAGGGTCTGTTCAATTCCATCAATCTGCCCCTGGTCAACAGGTTGATTGATAATTACTCCCACTGACAGGCGTTCCAGGGAACCGGGAGCATATATGTGGTTGCTTACAACCTCGTTGATTTCGTAATTTGTAACTGAGTCAAAAAGATCTCGGTCAACATCACGATAAAAATCCGAAGATTCATAAAGGGGAATATTGGGATCAGTTCCCGGAACTCCCCCCGGATCAGCCCCGGTTCCAGAATAGGATTCTTCTTTTATTTGCTCTGACCGAATTATTCCCCGGTCATCGATTACCGGTTCATACCTCACCATTTGCTCTTCCCGCAGGTCAAAATCCAGAATTGCATTCACGTTAACAACAAAATTATCGTAACCCAGAACCGGTATCAACATTCTTTCCAGGTCCTGCTGGAGTTGCTTTTCAAACAAACGCTGCATTTCCATATTGGTTCGGGTTGCTTCCCTGGATAAGTGGTTATTATCGGAAAAGTTTAGTTCTCCTGATAATAGTTTTCCGCTGGTATCCACAACTGTTACATTTTCAGGTTTGAGTCCGTCTACGCTACCAGCAACCAGATGCCGGATGGAATTAACCTGGCCTGGTTCCAGGCGACGAACGGGAGAAACCTGTAACAGGATTGAAGCCTGGACCGGTTCTTCATCCTGGACAAACAGTCGATCCCGGGGAGTAGTAATTTGAACCCGGGCATTTTCAACGGCTTCCATGGTGGAAATTGTCCGGGCAAGTTCGCCGCTTAAGGCACGATAAAAATTGATCTGCCTTTCAAACTCGGTTGTTCCAAGGCGAGTGGAATCAAAAACTTCAAAGCCCACAACTCCTCCGGAAGGAACTCCTTCTCCGGCCATCTGCAGTCGCAATTGATGCACCCGGTCCCTTCCTACAAGGACACTATTACCATCATCACCGATTTTGTAGGGAACCCCCTGGGAATCCAAAAATTCCACAACCCTCTGGGCATCAAGGGAATCAAGTTCGGTAAAAAGAGGAACATATGTAACCCTGCCTAAAAAGAATATTGAAATTATAAGGGCGAATAAAACCGTTCCTCCCAGGGCAAGGAGCAGAAACTTTTTGTTTTTTTCCAGTTCGTTCCATTTTGCGGTTATTTTTTGGCCCGCTTCTTGCAAAACATCCAAGCCAATCCCCTCCCGGCTTTACTAGAACTGCATCCTCATTAATTCCCTGTAACCTTCCAGGATCCGGTCCCGAATACTCAGGGTTAAATCGTAGGCTAACTGGGCTTCCTCCAGAGCAATTGTAACTTTATGCACACTATCAGTTTTCCCTAAAATAAAGTCCTGCCCCACCTTGTCCGCCTTTTGCTGAATCTCGTTTACTCTTTCCAGGGAATCTGTAAGCATTTTTCCAAAATCCGGGATGACCTGTCTTTCCTTTTCGATGTTTTGTGTGAGCTGTTTCCCCATCTGCTGGGGCGAAATTCCCTCAACTTTCAATTTTCCAACCCCCTTTTATCCTCGTCGGCCAATTTCCAACGCTCTTTGCGCCATATCTTTGGCAGTATTCAGAGCGGTTACATTTGCTTCATAGGCCCTGCTGGCATCAATCATATTCACCATTTCCTTGACCAGTTCAACGTTGGGCATCAATACATAACCTTCTTCATCAGCGTCAGGATGGCTGGGTTCATATACCCTTTTAAAAGGACTCTGGTCCTGCAGGAGAGCCTGGACTCTTACCCCATCCCCCGGCTTTCCGGTTTCGCTGGGCTGCCGGGGGGCAAAAAGGGGAATCTGGCGCCGGTAAGGACCCCCTTCAGGGGTTCGGGTCGTTTCAATATTGGCGATATTGTTGGCGATGGTATCCATCCGCAGCCTCTGGGCCGTTAAACCTGAAGCACTTATCCCAAAATTACTGAATATATCCACGATCAGGGCCTCCCTGTGTTAATTATTTTTTCCAGAATGCCATATCTACCTGAGAGCAAACGGCTGGTGGTCTGGTAATAGAGGCTATTGCCTGCAAGTTTTGCCATTTCAACTTCAATATCAACATTGTTGCCATCGAGGCGGGTCCGGGTATCTCCCGTTTTTACAGCTTTAAGTTTCTCCCCGCCAGAAGTTTTAGAACCCATATGAAGGGGATGGGTTCGCTGCAAACCTGTCTTCTCTCCCCTGGAAAGGGCTGCACCCATGGCTTCAGCAAAATTGACATCTTTTCTTTTGTAGTCTGGCGTATCCGCGTTGGCGATATTATCTGCGATTAGCTCCTGTCGAAAATGGGATACATCAAGTCCCCGGCTCATCAGACCAATCTGCGGATCAAATTTTCCCCACATCCAACCACTCCTTTCAGGACATTAGTAGACATTTTTGGTCATTTAAAAAGGCATTTGCTACCGCAAATGCCTTGGAGATTTTCTGGCGAAAGAGAAAATTCCTCCCTTCGGGAAACACAGCAACCATACCATAAAAAGGTTTAGGCCCGTGCTTTTGCGTCCTTGTCTTTCGACAAGTTTGCCATTATCGGTAGAGGTTCTTTTAAAACCTTTATTCAGTTCAATTTGGGAATTCTCAGGATTTAATTCGGGGTTGAGAGCTGTAAAGCGACCTCCTTCAACTGGAAAAACTAATATTTATCGCCTGTTACAAGAGAGCAAAAACTATTAATTTCCATTATTTGAATTATTTCCCACTTGCCTCTGCATTTAATTATTTCATGGCTCCCTTATTTTCTCCTTTAACTTTTTTTCCCTGTTTATTCTAATTTTTCCCAACCGATAAGAACATTTTTTTTCTTTCACCAAAAGTTATAAATTCGGTTTAATTCTATTTAACTCCGGTAGCGAGAACAAGGAAAAACCTACTAAACGTCTGTTTTTTTATTAATGGTAATTTTTGGTTTTAAAAATGTATTGTTTAACCATATTTAACCTTCAATTTGTCCTGTTTCGAGAATTACTTTTACTGGTTGTTTATAAATTCTGCACTCAAAAATCTATCCTGGTCCATAATTACCTGGATCACTTTTTCTTCTTCTTTCTCCTGCCCTTCTTTCCAGGCAGAAAAAACCGAATCCTCTGCCGCCTTTGCTTCAAGAGTTACCTTTAC
>SKTZ01000099.1 GCA_007122335.1 Bacillota bacterium | reverse complement strand
GCTATTGAAACTTTGCTGCGACTTAACAAGACTACTTTTCACCTGCAAGAAACCAGCAAGGTTCAGCAAGCAATTGTAGATTCTATTTCTGAGGGTTTGATTTTAATTGATAAACAGGGCATAATCAAGTTTATGAACAAAGCCGGGGGAGAAATTTTGCAGGTTAACCATGAAAAAGCAGTTAATCTGCATGTTACGGAAATTGTGGATTTCCGGCCGGTTATCCTAGACGTCCTAAAAAAGCAGGAAGGTTACGTTGATAAGGAATTTTTCATCCGTTCCCGGGGGGAAATGCTCCACTTTATTAAAACTGCTGTTGTTTTAAAAAATGATAAGGGTGAAATGACCGGGGTCCTTGATAGTTTCCGTGAAATTTCCCGGGTAAGGAAGCTGGTTAATAAAATGACCGGCGCCCAGGCCAGTTTTACTTTCAATGATATTATTGGTGAAAGCCAAGCATTAAAGGGGAGCAAAGAGATGGCTGAGATTGCTGCCAACAGTGTTTCCAACGTCCTTTTGCAGGGAGAAAGTGGAACAGGGAAGGAGATTTTTGCCCAGGCCATTCATAATGCTTCTGCGCGAGCAGACGGCCCCTTTATAGCGCTAAACTGTGCTGCGATTCCTCTGGAACTGATTGAAAGTGAGCTTTTTGGGTATGTTGAAGGAGCTTTTACCGGGGCTAAAAGAGGAGGCAGGCCGGGAAAATTTGAACTGGCCAGCGGTGGGACCATTCTTCTCGATGAAATAGGGGAAATGCCTTTAAATATGCAGGTTAAGCTCCTGCGGGTTTTGCAGGATCGAAAGGTTAACAGGATTGGAGGGGAGGGAGTAATACCCGTTAATATCCGAGTAATAGCCTCCTCAAATAAGGACCTGAAAAAAGAAGTCCAGGATGGGCATTTCCGCGAGGATCTTTACTATCGCCTGAATGTTTTAAATATTTCCATCCCTCCTCTTCGCGAGAGAAATGGTGACATCGTCATCCTTGCGAGTTATTTCCTGAAAAAGATTAACCTGCGGCTTGGAAAAAATATCGAGGGGTTTGATCAGCCAACCCTGCAGGCCCTTTTAAATTATCCCTGGCCAGGAAATGTCAGGGAACTGGAAAATGTAATAGAGAGAATGGTTAATATAACCGAAGAAAAAATAATTTTTAGGTCCTGCCTTAATCGAATTTTTCCCGTTAAAGGAGAAGAATCTATAGAAAGTAATAGCAGTGGAGAAATAAGACCTTTAGAGGAGATAGAGAAAGAGCAGATATTAAAGGCCATTACAAGCCTGAATGGTAATATTACAAAAGCTGCTGAAGCTTTGAGAATTAGCAGGGCAACAATTTATAACAAACTCAGGGGGGAACTGTCTAATTTTTAGGCACTGTAAAAAAATTTTACAGAATTTATGTATAAAAAATTTACAACTCTCCTGCTTGGGGAGTTTTTTTGTCTATACCTTCCTTTCTGAACCCCCTCAATTATGGCACGAAATTTGCTCAATAATGTGTTAAAGGATTTTAAAAGGGGAAAGAAAGGAGGTTGTCGATTCTGGAAAGGGATAAAATGCTTGAGATGTATGAAACAATGGTACGAATTAGGGCATTTGAAAAGAGGGCCGAAGAATTGTTTCTTGATAACAAAATCCCCGGCTTTATTCACCTTTATATCGGCGAAGAGGCTATAGCTGCTGGAGTGATGGCTCATTTGCGACCTGATGATTTCATAACCAGCACTCACCGGGGGCACGGCCATATGCTGGCCAAGGGCGCTGATAGTAAACCGATGATGGCAGAATTATTCGGGAAAAAAACGGGCTACTGTAAGGGTAAAGGTGGATCAATGCACATTATGAATTTTGAGCTCGGGGTACTTGGAGCCAACGGGGAGGTGGCAGGGGGATTACCAATTGCAGCAGGTGCCGGTATGGCCATTGCCATGATTAAAAAAACTGATCAGGTTGTTGTTTGCTTTTTTGGCGATGGAGCTTCAAACCGGGGAGCTTTCCATGAAGCCCTGAACTGGGCTAAAGTGTATAATCTGCCTATTGTTTTTGTGGTGGAGAATAACTGTTATGCATCAACCGCCTGTACTCATGAAACAACCTCAGTTGAAGATATAGCTGTCCGGGGGCAGGGTTATAATATTGAAGGAATTACAATTGATGGCAACGATGTTTTGGAAGTCTATGAAACCGCCGGAAAAGCCATTAAAAAGGCCAGAGAAGGCGGGGGACCAACGATAATTGAAGCCAAAACCTACCGTTTGAAAGGCCATTTTGTGGGTGATCCCCAGAAATATCGTGGGGAAGTTGAAGTTAAAGAAAAATGGCCGGGAGAACCAATTGGTCGGTTTGAAAACTTCCTCAGGGAAAAAGGGGTTCTGGATGATGTGAGCAAGGAAGAAATTTGGAAAAAGTACGAAGCAGAAATTGAAAAGGCAATTGCTTTTTCCCAGGAAAGTCCTTACCCTGCTCCTGAAGAAGCCCTCACAGATTTATTCGTGGATGACACGGGTTATGATTATTGAAAGGAGGCGATGAAGTGGGAGAAATAACCTTTTCCGATGCAATCTGTAGGGCTCTTAAGGAAGAAATGGCCAAGGATCCAACCATATTTACCTACGGAGAAGACATTGCGAAACAGGGGGGAATATTTGGCCAGTATAAAGGCCTGTTAGGGTCTTATAGTGACAGGGTCATTGATACTCCCATATCCGAGGAAGTGATCTACGGTTCTGCGGTTGGTGCGGCCCTTGCTGGAACTCGGCCAGTTGTAGAATTCCACTTTTCAGATTTTCTTTTCACTGGAATTACCGCAATTGTTAACCAGGTTATGAAGATTAGATACATGTCGGGTGGACAGGGGAGTTTGCCCATAGTTTTCCGAGGACCTGATGGCCGCGGGAAATCGGCCGCGGCCCAGCATTCGCAGAGTATTGAGAGTATTTTTATGCACGTTCCGGGGATTAAGGTCGCCAGTCCCGCATTTCCCAAGGATATTTACGGGTTGTTAAAAACAGCTCTGACTGGAGATGATCCAGTTATGATTTTTGAACACAAGATGCTCTACGGTTTTAAAGAAGAAGTCCCCGATGAAGAATTCTTTATTCCATTTGGTAAAGCCGAGAAAAAAAGGGAAGGGGATGATGTGACGGTTGTGGCCATGAGCCGCATGGTCCACGAAAGCCTGAAGGCAGCTGAAGAACTGGCTAAAGAGGGGATTGAGTGCGAGGTTTTAGACCTCAGGAGTCTTGTTCCCTGGGATAAGGAAGCTGTCCTGGAATCAGTTAAAAAGACCGGTAGACTGGTAACAGTGCACGAGACCTGGAGACGTTGTGGTTGGGGTGCCGAACTCGCAGCTACTGTTCAGGAAGAAGCTTTTGATTACCTGGATGGGCCTGTCTTGCGGGTCGGGGGACGTAATGTTCCGGATCCCTTCAGTCCTCCCCAGGAAGAATTTGTAATGCCCAATAAAGACTGGGTTGTTAAGGAAGTCAAGAAATTTTTTGCTTAGGTTGGGATGACCAAATGTTTCGAAAAATTCAGAGGAGGTGTATTTATTGGTTAAGAAGTTTCTGATATTAGTACTGGTCCTGGTCTTCCTCGTTCCCGGTTCTGTTGCCCTGGCCGATTACAAATCGGAGTATTCCCTGACTTACAATGTTAGTCCTGCCTTTCCCTGGGGCATGGGGGTAGAATATTTTGCGGATATTGTCCGGGATAGAACAGATGGAAGAATCAATATCAGGGGTTACGGTGGATCTACCCTTGCCGCAGGTCAGCAAACAATGATTTTCCCGCTCGTGACAACTGGAGCTATTGACTTTGCTTTTGAATCAACAATCAATCTTTCTCCTCAGGTTAGGGAATTCAACCTCTTTTCACTGCCTTTCTTCTTCGAAGATTACAACGCTGTAGATGCAGTGCTGAATGGAGAAGCAGGCCAGATGATCCTGGATAAGGTTGAAACAATGGGAGTTTATGCCTTTGGCTGGGGAGAAAATGGTTTCCGGGAAATAACCAATAGCCGGAGGTCGATAGCCACTCCCCAGGATATGGGTGGGCTTAAGTACCGGGTTGTGGGAAGCAGTATCTTTATCGATCTTTTCCGGGAATTGCGAGCCAATCCCCTTACAATGAACTGGGCAGAAGCAACTACAGCCTTCCAGCAGGGAGTAGTTGACGGGCAAGAAAACCCGACGGTTTGCGTTCTCATTCCCCTGCGGATCTGGGAATTCCACGAATATATTACCCTTTGGGGAGCAACTCTGGACCCGATAGTTTTGATTGTAAATGAAAGAATATTTAATTCCTTTACTCCCGAGGACCAGGAGATCGTTGCCGAGGCAGCAGCAGAAGCACTTTATTTTCAAAAGATGTTAACTCGCTACGGCCTGGATGATGGAACTGCCCAGGAATTTATTGACGCCAAGATAGCCGATGGTTCTGACCTGGGTTATGCTAAAAATTTCCTGGAGACATGGAAACTTGAAGATGGAACCAATGACCCCATTAGATTTTTGGAAAGCCAGGGAATGCATGTTACTGTTTTGACTTCAGAACAAAAAGCAGCGTTCAGGGAAATAACTCAACCAGTATACAACAAGTGGATTTCCAGGATAGGTCTGGATGTTTACGAGGCTGCTTTAAGGGATATGGAATAGGGTTTTGGCAAAAACCGGGGAGAGGCAAACTCTCCCCGGCCTAATACCTATAGGCTGAGAGGTGTTTTCCGTGGTTTATCTCAAGTATGTTTCCAAAAACCTGGAAGAAATTCTTGCCGGGAGTTTACTTTTGGTTATGGTTACTATTGCCTTTGTTAATGTAGTTTCCCGGTTTACCTTTCAATTTTCTATTGCTTTTATTGAGGAACTGGAAATTTACCTTTATGTCTGGCTGGTTCTTCTGGGGAGTTCGAGTGCCTTTAAAAGGTGGAAACACCTCAGCGTGACAATCTTAGTAGACAGATTTCCCCAGAAAATGCAAAAAGGGATTAATATTTTGATCTCTGTATTCACAATTAGTTTTTTCGCCATTCTTTTTTATTATAGTTTGCAACAGGTTCGGATGGAGAGATTAATGGGAGTAACCTCCACTTCGATGGACGTTCCCATGTGGTTTTATACCGTTGGAGTTCCTATTGGGTGTGTATTAATAATAATAAGGCTTATCCAAAGGATAATTTTTCTTGCTAAGGAAGGGGGGAGCCAAGCTTGAGTTTTAATGACCCTGCAATGTGGACAGTTTTAATAGTTGTTATAACCATTGCTCTTAAGGTTCCCATTGCTATTTCCCTTGGTATGACTGCAGTTATGATTGCGCTAATCTGGGGAACGGGAATCAGTATGATCTCCTACAATTTTTTTGGTGGTATTGCTAAATTTCCCCTCCTGGCTATTCCCTTTTTTGTAATGGCCGGTGTAATTATGGAAAAAGCGCGGCTTGCGGAAAAAATAATTGATTTTATAAAACTCCTGGTTGGCCCTTTACCCGGAGGACTTGCCGTTGCTACAATTATTGTTGCCACACTCTGGGGTGCTGTTTCTGGATCAGGCCCTGCAACAGTGGCGGCCCTCGGGGTAATCTTGATTCCCGGGATGGTCAGAAGCGGATATGATAAAGGATTTGCAACGGCTGTTACATCTGTAAGCAGCGGCCTTTCCATTGTTATTCCCCCGAGTATAGCCTTTATTATTTACGGGATGATTACCAATGTTTCTGTTGGTTCCCTGTTTATTGCGGGAATAGTTCCCGGGTTTTTAATTGCTCTATTTCTCTGTATTGTAACTTTTTTCATTTCCAAAAAACGAGGTTATAAAGGTGAGCCCTGGGGTAAACCAGTAGAAATCTGGAATGCATTTAAAGGGGCAATATGGGGTCTTTTGACTCCGGTTATAATTCTTGGTGGTATTTATGGTGGTATTTTTACCCCGACTGAAGCTGCTGCAGTTGCTGTGTTCTATGGACTTTTTGTTGGGGTATTTATTTACCGGACCATTAATTTTAAAACCCTTTACAGTATCTGTGTAAGTGCGGCTGAAACCACAGCAGTAGTTATGCTGGTGGTAACCTGTGCGGGTTTATTTTCCTGGGTCGCTACTATTTTTGGACTGATTCAAAGGGCGTCCACCTTTATCCTGGCAATATCCGATACGCCAATAATTATTTTATTGTTCGTAAATGTAATCATACTCCTCGCGGGAATGATGCTGGATGCCATTTCTGTTTATTATGTTTTTCTACCAATATTATTGCCTGTTATGGCCATAATGGGCTGGGATCCCCTGTGGTTCGGAGTGGTAATGACTGTAAATCTGGCAATAGGACAGGTAACTCCCCCTGTTGCTGTTAACCTCTATGTTGGATCCAATATAGCAGATATATCGCTGGAGAGGCTGGCCAAACAGGCCTTACCCCTGATCGGAGCTGCTATTTTGGCTCTCATTTTGATAATGTATGCACCGCAAATTTCACTTTACCTGCCCAGACTTTTAGGGCTATACAGGTAACAAATATTTTATTCAGTAATTCCAGTGTTTGGAGGAGGGATGAATTTGGCCAAAGAGGTTTTAATGCCCAAACTGGGGTTGACCATGGAAAAAGGGGAAATTACGGAATGGTATGTAGAAGAAGGGGAAGAAGTGACCAAAGGAGAACCCCTTTTTGAATTAATGACCGACAAGATAACCAATATTGTTGAAGCTCCAGCGAGCGGAACCCTCTTGAAAGTTTTATTTGAAGCTGGAGAAGAGGTTCCTGTGGGCCAGGTCCTTGCATTTATCGGGGAAGAAGGAGAAGAGATTGATTCTCTGGAGAAAGAGGCTGAGATTCCAGAGGAAGAAAACCAAAAACTAATCGAAACAAAAAAGCAGGCTAAAAAAGAGGAAAAAGAAGAAACAGGTAAACTATTAATTTCTCCCCGAGCGAAAAGAAAGGCCGAAACTGCTGGAATTGACCCAAATATAATTGAGGGCAGTGGACCCAGGGGTCGAATCACTGAAGAAGATGTGCAAAAATTTATCCAGGCAAAAGAACCCTCCCCAACTGCTCCCAGTACCGAAAAAACATTGAAAAAAACTGTTCCCCTTAACCAGTTGCGGGAGGTTATTGCAAGCCGGATGGTAGAAAGTTTCACGAAAATTCCTCACTTCAGCCTGGAAGTTGAACTTGATGCATCAAATATCCTTAAGGCCAGAGAAACAAAAAAGGGGGAAGACCAAAAACTATCGATTAACGCTTTCTTAATGAAGGCCTCCGCCCTTGCTCTTAAAAACCACCCCCGGGTAAATGCTTCCTTCCTGGAGGGAAAAATCCAGGAATGGGAGGAAATAAATATTGGCCTCGCCGTCGCCCTTGAAGATGGG
>SKTZ01000101.1 GCA_007122335.1 Bacillota bacterium | reverse complement strand
TCCTTAAAATCCACTCTTCCTAAAATACTATTTTGAAACCAATATCCTTTTTACCGGCTTAATTAAAGATTTTTTTAAATAAATGATTAAAATGATCAAAAAAATCTTCCCCTAAAAGGCAGGCCCCTTTCTGCAATCCTTTTTCCCCGTATTCTTCATTAATTGCCCTTACAAGTGTACCGCCCAGTCGATAGGTTAGCCTTGCTGCTCCAAAAGCCGTTTCCAGGTATTCCTCCAGGCTCATTTCCGGTTTTGCTTCAATTAGATACTTAATTTTTTGAAAGTTATCCCAGAGTCTTGGGGAGGGAGAACTCTCGACATAATTAAAGTCCTCTAAAAGGGGATGGTCATAAAATTCCAAACCTTTTCCCCGCCTGATTTTCCAGGCTATAAAAACAGCATACCCTTCATTTTGGATAAGAGAATAAAAAAAGTCCAGCCTTTTTTGAATAGTTTCCAAATCATGGACAGAAGGAAATGGACGAACCTGGTTATAAAGAGCATGAAACCCTTCATGCCCCACCATGGGGAAAAATTCCCGATGTTCATTGAGATAAAGGGGATCATTAATATTCAAACAAATATTATTATCCAGACCAATCCCCACATCGTAACCAATTATGGGGTAAACAGTAAGCTGATCAAGAGTAACTTCGGGGAAAAATACCGCCAGGACATCTTTAATTTCTGCAAACCAGGCATTGCTGTCTTCACTGATTTTTTTCAGGATTTCTTCAATCCTTTGTTTATTCCTGTCCAGGTTATCCAGGCCATAAAAAGGTGACTGTTTTCCCTGGAGTGCTTTTTTTATATCTTCAGGACTCATTTCCCGGCCGAATTTCCGCCCGTGTTTGAAAACTGTTTGGTATGCGGGATTATCAAGGAGCTTTCGTTCATCGCTCCTTCCTTCTAGATAGGCCAAAAAACTTTCAATCCCCCCAAAATCAAGTTTCAAATTATTCACCTCTTTTTCTTTTAAATAATTCTTCTTTTCTATCCATAGTCCCTTCAGATTTACCAAACCGAAAAAATTTCCCATCAAGCGTTAACTTTAACAACAGATATTTTTAAAGGAATTTGCTTTTAATTCAGAAAATAAAAACCCGATGGATTTATATTAATCTCCCATCGGGATTATTTTGAAAATATTTTTTTATCCTTCGTTAAAAAGACCTATAAATTCTTCATAACCTTCTTCTTCCAACTTTTCTTTGGGAATGAATCTCAAAGCAGCAGAGTTAATACAATATCTCAATCCAGTCGGTTGTGGCCCATCATTAAAAACATGACCCAGGTGAGAATCTGCTCCTTGACTTCTCACTTCAGTCCTTACCATTCCAAAGGATACGTCCTTTTTTTCTACAATATTTTCCGCAACCAGTGGGCGGGTAAAGCTGGGCCACCCAGAACCGGAGGGGTATTTATCCTGAGAACTAAACAATGCTTCTCCTGATACCACGTCAACATAAATCCCCTCTTCGAAATGATCCCAGTATTCATTGTCAAAAGGAGGTTCGGTTCCATTTTCCTGGGTAACCCTGAACTGCATCGGGGTTAAATTCCGCAAACAGGGAGAGCCATTATCTGAATAAACTTCACCCTCAGCTGAAGAAAAACTTGTAACCAGAGTTCTATTGCTTAAAAATAACCAGGCCGCAATCCCCAGAACAAAAACAAGCAGGGTTAAAAATAGCCTGTTATCGGCCATAATTTTCACTCCTTTATTTTCCACTTTCTTCTATCATACTTTATCAAAGTATAAAAGTAAATTAACATGTAGGGACCCCTTTAGAAAAGAACTGCAGGATTTCTATGCCTATTAGTAATTATTATCGTTTAAAGTTTTAAATGCCTTTTTTTGTGTTTTTATCTTCCCTTTCAACCCAGTCCCAAAAAAAGAAGAAAAAAGTGCTGCAGTTTTGAACTACAGCACTTCTCTTTTCACTTGGTTATTTTCGGGTCCAGGGTATCCCTCAACCAATCCCCGAAAAGATTTAAACCCAGGGCGGTGAAGGCCAGGGCTAGGCCAGGGAAAGTTGCCATCCACCAGGCGTTAAAAAGGAAATTTCGCCCATCAGAAAGCATATTACCCCAGGCTGCGGTGGGAGGCTGAACTCCAAAACCCAAAAAACTAATTGTAGCCTCGGCGATTATAATCTGAGAAATCTGGAGAGAAGAAATTATGATAATTGGGGTAAAAACATTGGGGAGAATGTGAAAGAAAATAATCTTAAGTTCCGATTGGCCCAGGGCTTTTGCAGCAAGAATATAATCCCTGTTTTTTAAAGCAAGGACCTCTCCTCTCACCAGGCGGGCGAAAATTACCCACCCCGTTATTATCAGGGTAATAACTACATTACGCAATCCCATTCCTAAAATAGCATTGATTATTAAAGCCAGGAGAATAAAGGGAAAGCTTAACCACACATCAACAAGGCGCATGATAACTGAATCAAGCCAGTGCCCGAAATACCCCGAGAATAAGCCAACTACCGTTCCAATGGTTCCCGCAATTATTACCGTAACCAATCCAACAAAAATGGAGATCCTCGAACCAAAAAGAACTCGAGAGAAAAGGTCCCGGCCCTGTTGGTCCGTTCCAAAAATGTGCCCCGGGGTTCCTGGTGGCCTCAGCCGGTTGGGCCGATCGGCCTGATTGGGATCAAAGGGAACGATAAAAGGGGCAAAAACACTGGAAAAAATAACGGTAAGGATGATAATAAAACCAATCAAACCTGTCGGGCTCTGGATCAGTTTTCGTAACCACCAGATCATAGGCATTCGGCACCAACCCCTGATACAGGGATAGTTTGCCTTCTCTCCTTTCTTCAGGAACTTTTTGGGATTTTTCTGTTGTTTAATCGTAGGATATTCGGGGATCCACCAGCAAATAGACAAGATCAACAACAAGATTTAAAGAAGCATGAACCACGGCAATAAAAAATACCCCTGTAAAAACAACCGGGAAATCCCTGTTTAAAAGTGACTGGACAAGCAAACGGCCCAGACCCGGCCAGTAAAAAACAGTTTCTGTAACAACAGCACCACCCAGAAGCTGCCCGAGCTGTAACCCCAGCAGAGTTATGATTGAAATACTGGCATTCCGCAAAGCATGTTTGTAAAGAATCCTCCGTTCGGTTAATCCTTTGGCCCTTGCAGTCCTGATATAATCGGTATTTAAAACATCCAGGACAGTTGACCGTGTCATTCGGGCAAACCGGGCCGCATAAAAAGCAGTCAGGGTGATAATGGGGAGAATTAAATTGTTTAACTCTCCCCTACCACCTGTAGGAAGCCATTCCAGGGTTACGGCGAAAAAAAGGATTAACATAATCCCAAGCCAGAACCCTGGAACAGCCTGTCCGAAAACAGTAATAACAATCGCAATCTGATCAAACCAGGACCCTCGAAAAGCAGCAGATAAAACGCCAATAGGAATGGCGACCAGAAGCGAAACTACCACCGCAATAAGAGCAAGTTCAAGGGTAGCAGGAATTCTTGAAAAAACCAATTGAACTGCTGTTTGAGGATGGCGCAAGGATTGACCAAAATCTCCTCTCAAAGCGCGGGAAACGAAGCGAAAATACTGGACAAAAATCGAATCCTCAAAGCCCAGCCTTTGCCTCATTTCCGCAATCTCTTCATATGTGGCATCCATTGGAAGGAGCAGAATAACGGGATCTCCTGCTAAAAACTGCATGAAGAAAACCGCAGTGAGGGCTAGGAATACTACTATTAACATTTGGAATATCCGCTTGATCAGGTACCTTTGCACTCCTTATCCTCTCCCTCGCTCTAAGAAGATATGCTAAGCCAGTTAATTAACTATTGTTAATCATTCCAGCGCATTTCAAAACCAAGGACTCTTTCATCAGCTCTTGGGGTCCAATCCAGATCAACATTAACACCCCAGAGGTCGTGCTGCTGCCACAGGAAAATCCAGGGAGCTTCATCATAAACTATTTGCTGGATCTCATCCCATGCTTCCCGCATTTCATCCGGATCAACAAGGCCAACCGCATCAGCTATCATTTCATCAAGCCAGGGCAGGCCAAAACCACTATAGGTCCTTTCAGTAGACATCAACGATTCTATTGTTCCCTGGGCATTAAAAGCTGGTCCCCAACCAAGGAGGAACATTTCACCTGTATTCCGATTTATTATCCGGTCCAGGTGGGTTCCCCATTCATTAACCCTCACAGAAACATCAATTCCGATTTCTCCCAGCTGGTCAGCAATTGCCATTGCAACTTCCCGATCCTGGGGATAACGACCGTCCGGGGAATCAAGAGTTAATTTTAATTCTGAAGGTTCATAACCAGCATCCCGGATCAGTTGAACTGCTTTTTCTGGGTCAAAGGGATAGGGTTCAAGACTGGGGTCATGGTCAGGGTTTAAAACCGAAAGACAGCCCGCCATCTGGGTTCCACTTCCATCCAGGACAAACTCAATTAACTCCGGAACATTTACAGCATAGTTAAATGCCTGGCGCACTTCTTTGCTTTGCAGGGGACCTTCCTGGAAATTAACCAGGGCTATATAATTGACCCTGGAACTGGGAATTCCCCGAACTTCAGTTCTTCTTCCACTATTAACCCTGTCTACCATATGGCCGGGAACATCCCTGATTACATGAATCTCCCCTACCAGAAGAGCAGCCACACGGGTTGAAAATTCGGGAATGGGGCGAAATACAACCCTTTCCACTTCCGGGGTTCCCAGCCAGTAATCTTCAAACCTTTCCATTACAATTTCCTGGCCTTGAGCCCATCTTGTAAATTTGTAGGGGCCTGTTCCAATAGGATTAAGAGAAGCATATTCTTCTCCGACCTCCCGGACATAGCCCGGTTCGAGAATATAGCAGGAAGTAAGTCGATCCAAAAGAATGGGCATTGGTTCGGAAGTATGGAAGCGGACAGTATAATCATCAATTATTTCCACAGTGTGAATTGGTGAATAACGTCCCCTGTAGGCCATTTCATTTTCCGGATCATTGATATAGTCAATGGTAAATTTAACGGCTTCGGCGTTAAAAGGTGCCCCATTGTGAAATTTAATTCCCTCGTGCAGATAAAACTCCCAGGTTAAATCATCCAGCACCTCCCAGCCCTTTGCAAGATGCCCAATATATTCCATGGTATCCCGATCTCGGGTAATCAGGGGATCGTAAATGTTGGAAATCGGGTCATGGGTGGCCAGGTCTATAAATTTCATGGCAAAAAGGGTGCGGGCATCCGCGGGAGATCCGATAATCACCTCATTCGCGGCCATTGTGGAGCTGGTTAGTAAAAGAGTAACAAGTAAAACCAGGCTGAACACATTCCAGAACCTTTTCATTTTTTTCAACTCCTTTGTTTTTAATTATTCAACCCTAAAGTACTGACCAATTCACATGAATATTTCTGCACCTGTTTTTTGACCGGTTCCTCCAACTTCAAAACAAAAAAAGATTTAAAAAAACCTCAGCTAAATCCCTTTTTAATCCTGTCCTCCAGCAACCAAAATTAATTTTACTTGGCTTCAGTGTATATTATATTATTAAACCAAGCTTTACTTTCCCCTGCAAACAAATTAACTTTTTAATTAATTATCTCGCTAGGTTAAGCCCCAATTATTTCCCATTTTTTTAATTCTTTTTTTAAATCAGGTTCTCCCAAAAGAATTCTTAAAAAATAAAAATTGCCCCGCAGGGCAATTTCAGAATAAGACCCAATTAATTTTTTCTTTAAAGAGTTATTGATATCCGAACTAATTGTTCTCAGTAAAATCGGGTAGCAAGTAATCAAAAAGGTGAAAAATATCGCGGATACTTTTAACCACGGGTCCCGTTTATTTATTTTCACTAAAAACCCCGTGAGGATCAATTAAAATTGACTGTGCTCCCAAATCTCTAATAGGACTGATTTCTTTAAGATAATTATCCCCGATTGAGATAAATCCCTGGGAGTCAATTGAAAATTCCTCTTCTATCTTTTTTACCAATGATTCTGTCCCTGCAGGTTTTTCACAGCAGGTAAAAATGGAGTGGAAAATTTTTTCAAGCTCCAGCAACTTAAGTAATCTTTCTGTACCTTCCTGATCGCTATTGGTCGCGAGAACCAGAGGGTAAATTTCACTTAAAAAACCTAATTTCTCTCCCAGGCCAGGAACTGGGCGCAAGGCATGATCTGTTTCGACAAGCCATTTCTTTGTTTTTTGGTAGCAATAACCGGGATCTTTAAGCCCATAATGAAAAGCACAGGCCGCTGGCAGCCACCACCCATCTCCCATGTAAAACATGTTCTCCATATTGCCTTGGGCATAGCGAGGATATAGAGCGGCAACCCGATCATCTTTCAATTTTATCCCTTCCCAGGTCCAGGCAGCTTTTACCCTCCTTTTAGCATCTATTTCCGGGATTAAATCCTTTTCCAGGTCATATACCCTTCCCAGGCTAGGGGTATGGTTTCCCCGGCGGGAAGGGTGTAAATCCTTCCAAAAAAAATCACGCTTTTCCGGTTTCAACCTTTCGGCCAGGCATTTTGCATAATAATCAAAATGGTCCTGGTCCTCGTAAAGGGTTCCATCAAGATCAAATAAGAACAATTCAATTTTCTTCGGATCAATTTTTTTTAATATTTTTTCCATGTTCACCAACAACTCCTGCTCCTTTAGCAGAGATCCTATGTAATTCGTTTCCGAATATATGCGCTGGAATAGTCAATAATTGTAACCACCACTATTATAATCAATAAAGACATGCCCACTATTGGCCAGCGCCTGAACTGCAAACTTTGCAGCAAAATAACACCAATACCCCCTGCACCAACCAGACCCAGAACTGTTGCTGCCCTTAGGTTTAATTCAAAACGGTAAAGGGCCGTAGCCAGAAATTGAGGTAAAACCTGGGGGAAGATAGCGTACAGAAAAACTTCGGCCCGGTTGGAACCACTCGCTTCCAGAGCTTCTATTGGGCCGCGGTCAATTGTTTCAACAATCTCAGAATTTAATTTGCCCAGCATCCCAATAGAATTAATTCCGATAGCCATAACTCCGGCAAGGGGCCCGGGCCCATAGGAAGCTACAAAGAAAATTCCCAAAATCAACTCGGGGAAAGTTCGAATAGCATTTAAAATCTGTTTTGCTAAAAAAACTACCCAGAAAGGCACCCCGATTTTTGCAGCGGATAAAAAGCTAATGGGAAAAGCAAGAACAGCTGCAATTGTAGTGCCAATAACCGCAATTTGAATTGATTCCATCATCGCCGACAGGGAACGAGAAAAATAACTCATATCAGGGGGAAACATTAACTTAATAATGTTTCCGATCGAGGGAATCCCCCGGGAAATCCTTTCCCAGTTTATGTTCATCCCTTCCAGGGACCAGATTATTACCCCCAAAATAACCAGGAGGTTGACAACTCTTTTAAATAACTGCCAGTTTATCTTCAAACCAATACCTCCCTTAGCTTGGT
>SKTZ01000013.1 GCA_007122335.1 Bacillota bacterium | reverse complement strand
ACGTAATCAGGCGCCCGGCGGCCTTTTTTTATCAGGTTCCCTAAAAGGGTTAACCCTGAACGAATAATGTATAAAAGATAGGCGATAAGCACAGAATCCGCTCCTTTCAAAGCTTGATAATACTCTCTTCTTCCTTTTACCGAAAATTCCTTGCGTAGAGAGCTAAAATTAGGATTTAACTGGTAGAAATTATCAACAATTTACTGTTGACAAAACAGGCAGAATCCTTTAGAATTGAAATTGATAATCAAAATCAATTACTTACTTTACCTGCAGAAAGGAAGTGGAAAAACCATGGATACCAGCATTGAATATCTTGCTCAATACCTTGAGAGAGAAAAACAAAGAGAGATCTGCAATAAAATTCGCCGCAATAGGTAAAAGGCGAAGAAAATAGAAGTCAGGGGAAGCAGGGGGTTTTAACAAAATCCCCTGTTTTTTTGTTATAATCATAAGGAGGAGGTGGGGTTTTGGACTGGATAGGAATTGACGGGTGCAGGGGCGGCTGGGTCTATATAGCCCTGGAGGGCGGTAAATGGAAAGCCGGGGTCAAAAGCTCTATTCAGGAATTACACCAACTTCTTTTAAAGGCCAGGCTGGTTTTAATTGATATGCCGATGGGCTTTCCGGATTTTTGTGAGCCCGTTCGCAGCTGCGACCGACTGGCCCGGAAGCTTCTTGGTAAAAAAGCAAGCAGTATTTTCCCTGTTCCTGCGCGGGAAACCCTGAATGCTTTAAATTACGAAGAGGCCAATAAGGTTAACCGGGAAATACTGGGGAGGGGACTAAGCCGGCAGAGCTGGGGAATTGCTCCCAAACTAAAGGAGCTGGATGAATATTTGCGTTCCTCGGGGAAAAGGGTAAACATAAGAGAAGCTCACCCTGAAGTTCTTTTCTGGAGTCTAAACCACGGGAAGGTAGTTGAAGGAAATAAGAAAACAAATAAAGGATTTGTGGACAGGATTAACCTTCTGCAAATATTGTTCCCCGGGGGCTGGGAAATTTATAATTATCTCCAGGAGTCCTACTCCCGGAAAGAAATTGGACCAGATGATATTTTGGATGCCCTTGTTCTTGCGGTTTCTGCCCGCATGAGCATAATGGGGCTTATAAGCCTGCCCGAGGAAAAAGATTTGGACCTCCTGGGGATGTCCCGGGAAATTGTCTATCCCGACTATTATTTCCCCGGTTCCAGGAAAGGGGTTGTGATCAGAACCAAGAAAAAATAATCCAAAAATCGCCTGCAAAGATTTTTCCACTTCATCAGTATGCTAATCGGAAAAAGGAAAAAAGGTCCGGAGAACGAAGTAAAGATATAGGAAAAACCGGACGGGGAGGGGGTTGAATTGGCAGGAAAAAACAGGAACTACCTGATCCTTGCCATGGTGGTGATTGCCCTTATGGTTACCTGGTGGGAACTTGGTACGGGGCTTGTGCAGACAGGGTCTGAGCCCGTAATGCAAAACAATTTTAAAACTGAGGCCCGCTTTTACGAAACTCTGGAAGATGGGAAGGTCCGCTGCGGGATATGTTTTCGCAATTGTGTAATTGCTCCCGGAGAAAGGGGTTTTTGTAAGGCCCGGGAAAATAAAGATGGTGTTTTATACAGCCTGGTCTATGGTTTACCCTCGGCTCTGCAGAGGGATCCGGTTGAAAAGGAGCCCATGTTTCATGTAGAACCGGGTTCAAGCATTTATTGCATTGGAACTGCCAGCTGTAATTTCCGCTGCCGGCACTGTCACAACTGGCATTTATCCCAGCTTACAATTGAAGAAGTCCGTTCTTATTACCAGAGGACACCCCAAGACCTGGTTCGGGAAGCAAAAGATAGGGGCATGCCGGCGATTTCTTTCACTTATAATGAACCTACGATTCTTTACGAATATATTTACGATACAGCCCGGATTGCCCAGGAAGAGGGTATACGGTTTATTTTCCACACTAACGGGTCGATGAACCCTGAACCCCTGCGGAAATTACTTCCCCATGTAGATGCAGTAACAGTGGATTTAAAGGGTTTTACCGAAGAGTTCTACCGGGAGATTTCCCAGGCCAGGTTGGAGCCGGTCCTGAATACCCTGGAGATAATCAGGGAAGAAGGAGTCTGGCTGGAAATTGTTAACCTGGTCATTCCCGGATTCAATGATGATCCCGAGGAGATCCGGGAAATGTGCGGCTGGATTAAAGAAAACCTGGGTTCCCAGACTCCAATTCATTTTACCCGTTTCACCCCTGCTTACAGGCTAACCGGGGTTCAGCCGACTCCAGTGGAAACTCTGGAGATGGCCCACAGGATAGCGGGAGAAGAGGGACTGGAATATGTTTATATCGGTAATGTTCCCGGGCACATCCATAACTCGACTTTCTGCCCTGACTGCGGGGAAACCCTTATTCAGCGGTACCACTTCTCTGTACACCAGGTCAATATTGATGAGGGGAAGTGCAAAAACTGCGGAAATGAAATTCCCGGGATCTGGCCATGAAACCTTTAAATTTCTCCCTCCTGGTTTTTTTGACCCTGCTGGTCGGGGCGGGGGGGATGACCGGGCAGTTAATTCTTTTACGCGAATTGCTGGTTGTTTTTTACGGAAACGAATTAACCATGGGGCTGATCCTTTCCAACTGGCTAATTGCTGAAGCAGCCGGGGCCTTTTTTGGTGGGCGCAGGTTTTTCGCCGAACGCTCACTTCCCGGATATTTTTATCTGCTTTTGTTATATGGATTTCTGCTTCCGCCAGCTGTTTTTCTCAGCCGGACCCTTTCCGGAACCCTTTTCTCTCCCCTTTGGGGAGAGGCTCTGGGATTGGGGCCGGTTTTCCTTATTTCCCTGCTAGTTGTTGGGCCGGTAAGTCTTGTTCATGGAGCACTTTTCCCCCTGGCCACCCGTTTGTGTGGCAAAAAAGCACCCATCGGCCAGATTTACCTCTACGAAACCCTGGGGACTTTAATCGGGGGGCTTTTTTTCTCCCTTTTTGCAGCAGGCCGATTTGCTTCCATGGACCTGGCAGTAGGGTTGGGCCTTTTGCACCTGTTAGCAGGTGCAGTAATACTGGGGGCGGGTTACAGGGACCGGAAATATGCTGCAGTTTTGCTGGCAGGAGTTTTTTTTATTGTTCTGATTTTTGCTCCCCTTGCCGAATTTTTGGAGGATAGGTCTCTTGATATTTACTGGCGGGGGCAGGAAAGAATTTTTTCCGGGCATACCCCCTTTGGGCATATTGTTGTTCAAGTAAGCGGGGAACAGTATACTTATTATTATGATGGGCGTCCCCTTTTAACGGTTCCTTCTCCTGATCTTGCTCCCATCCAGGAATTTATTCACCTGGTTGGAGCCAGCCACCCCGAGCCCCGCGAAGTATTATTCCTGGGCGGGGGTCTGGGGGGATCAATTGCAGAGGGTCTGCGGCATCCAGTAGAGAGAGCGGTTTACGTTGAACTGGATCCAAAACTGGTGCAGCTTGCGGGGAGGTTTCCTACCAGTATCACTGAAAAAGAGCTGGAAGATCCCCGGTTGGAAGTAATAACCGCCGACGCCCGCTATTACCTGGGCCGGACGGGGTCCCAATTTGACCTAATTTTTTTGGGCAGGATCAGCCCGGATACACTGCAGACCAACCGCTTATTTACCGCCGAGTTTTTCCGGGTAGCAGAAGAAAGTTTAAAAGAGGGAGGAATTTTGGCTTTTGCAGTTCCGGGATCATCCACCTACCTCAGCCCGGAAATGGCTGAGCTCAACGCCAGCCTGTATAAAACGTTGCAGCAGGTTTTTCCCTACACCCGGGGAGTTCCTGGAGATCAGATTATTTACCTTGCCTCCAACCGGCCTCTGGCAATGGAGCCTTCCCTCCTTGCGGCCAGACTTGAAGAGAGAGGGCTTTACGGGGAACTCTGGTCAGAATCATATTTAGAATTTCGCCTTGAAGAGGAACGGCTTTCCTGGCTGGAAGAGAATCTGGGAAGGCAGGAAGTCGGCCTGAATTATGATTATTCCCCCGCGGGTTTTTACTATGCCCTTTCTTTCTGGGGACGGGCTTATTCTCCCGCTTCTTCTACAGTCCTGGATTTTTTTTCCGATTGGAGGACAGAACATTTTTTCCTTGTTTTGGGAGGAGTATTTCTTTTGGGGTTAGTGCTTTTTACCCCCCGGGGAACGCTGATCTATGCTGTTGGCAGCAGTGGGGGGACAGCCATGGGCCTGGATCTTTTAGTCCTCTTTACCTTCCAGTGTCTTTATGGCTATATCTACCAGATGGCCGGGTTGCTCATGGCAACCTTTATGCTGGGAATGTTTCTGGGAGGTAGGCTGGTAATTAACCTGGAGAAAAAAATCCGGAAAACTTTCCTTGCCCTGGAGTTGCTGGTTATTGCTTCCCTGGGGTTGTTTTATGGGCTTGCCCTTTTTCTCCAACAGGAAATGGGCAGGATTGATCCCAATCTGACGCTCGCTCTGCTTGTTTTTTATGCGCTCCTGGGAGGAGGGTTTTTAGGGGCTCAGTTTCCCCTTGCGGCAGCCCTGCACCCTTCAGGAGAGAGGGGTAGCGTTGCTGGCTTGGTTTATGGAGCAGACTTAATGGGAGGTTATCTGGGAGGCCTGGCCATAGGATTTGTGCTTTTTCCCCTCCTGGGGCTGGGTCAGACCCTTTTATTTTTAGGAGGTTTAAAAGCAATCAGTTTTATCCTTTTCTGGACCAGGGGAAGGGGGCTCAGCGATGATTGAATACTTTCAACTCAATATTCCAGGATGGCTCGTAGTTGGACTGGCAACAGGTTTTGGGCCCTGCATGGGCCATCAGTTTTTAATTCTTTTACCTTATCTTTCTCTCACCGGCAGGGGTCCGAAAGAAAGCTTTAAAGAAGTCCTGGGTTTTTCCCTGGCCCGGGTAACAACTTATGGGCTTCTGGGCCTGGGCAGCGGGATTTTAGGCCGGGCTTTTTCTGAGAGGATTACTGATCCAGCCATTATTGGTGGCGCCCAGTTATTTTTGGGCCTGTTGCTCTTGGGACTTGCAGTAATGTTTCTCCTCTGGCGGGAAAACCCCATCTGCCGGCTTTTAGAAAAAGCTCGGGGAAGGGCCATGGCCCTGGCTGGTTTTTTTACTTCTTTTTCTCCCTGCCCTGCATTGCTGGGCTTACTCGCCTATGCTGCTGCAGTGGCAAGCCCGGTGCAGGGGTTGCTCGCGGGAATTGCTTTTGCAACGGGAACTTCCCTCTCTCCACTGCTCGTTGCAGGTCCTCTCTGGGGCTGGCTGCAAAGAAAAATTGGCCCCGAGAAAGTGAGAAATGCCATCAGGATAGCAGGGGGGTTAATCCTTTTTGGTTACGGGTGGCAGCTTATATTGCGTTTTATTTTATAAATCTGGAGCAGGAAAACTGGATGCGGGGGCTAAGTATAGGTTAAGACTTTAAGAAAAAACTGGGAAAGGGGTAATGAAATGCAAAGTGGACCTGAAAAGGGGTGGGAAAGAAAAATCATCCCCTTTTTAACGGCCTTTTTGATTGTTTTAATTTTTTCTGGTGGAGCTGGAGCTTCAGGGGAGCTTTATTTTACAATTATGCATACCAATGATGAGCACTCTTCCCTGGTCCCCCGGGGCCCGGCAGTTGACTATCACCCGGATTATCGGGATCCAACTGTAGGAGGGATTGCCCGGGTTGCAACTGCAGTGGAAAGAATTCGCGAAGAAAAAAAGGCCGAGGGGGAACCTGTTTTACTTTTTTCAGGAGGAGACTTTATTGGTGGAGCACCCTACGCCTGGTTAACCCTGGAAGGGTTAACTCCTGAGATAAACCTGATGCGGTATATGGGTTATGATGCAGTAGTAATTGGTAACCACGAATTTGATTATGGACCGGATAATTTGGCGGATTACCTTAAAAAGGCAGGATTTCCCCGGGCCAACCGATATATTGGGGTCCTGGGCAGCAATATTAATCCACCTTCCGATCATCCCCTAACGGAAGTGGGTATTGAAGAAACCCGGATCCTGGAGCTGGATAATGGCCTCCGGGTTGGACTTTTTGGACTGATTGGAAAGGATGCTATCAGTGTTGCAACGAATACGGGTGACGTGGAATTTTCCGAGCAGCACGAAACCGCCCGCCGCCTGGTAGGGGAATTACAGGAAGAGGGTGTGGATGTAATAGTCCTTCTGAGTCATTCCGGGGTAGAGGAAGAAAAAGACCTGGCCCGGGAAGTTCCGGGGATAGATGTTATTGTTGGAGGACACTGCCATACTGCCCTTTATGAGCCCGAAAAGCAGGGAGATACAATCATAGTCCAATCCGGTGCTCTTCTTTCCTATCTGGGGGTCGTTGAACTGGCCTTTGATCCCGAAACAAAAGAAGTCCGGGTTCGGAACGGAGAAACCGGTAGGCCTTTCCTGGTTAAAATAGATGATGAAATTCCCGCCCATCCGGTTATATCATCGGCTTTGGAGTATTATACGGACAGGTTAAACGCGGTTGTAGAAAGAGTAACAGCGGGCCACTTTTCGGATGTTTTTGCCCCCATCGCCTATTCTCCTCACGAAGTTCCCCGCCATCCCCGCATGGCCGAGGCTCCCTTTGGTAATTACCTTACCGACGCCATGCGCCTTATTGCTGAAGAAGCAACCGGTAAGAGAGTTGATTTTGCTTTCCAGGCCAACGGCAATATCCGGGGAGGCATAATTCCGGGGAGGATGGAGCAGACAGAAGGCCTGATTTCCTTTTACGACCTGGCCAAGCTTTCTTCACTGGGAATGGGTCCGGACGGTGAGCCGGGTTATCCCCTGGCTTCAGTTTACCTTACCGGGGAAGAAGTTCGCCGTGTTTTGGAGGTTTCCGCCTTTTTATCAGAATATATGGGAGATACCTACTTCCTGCAGACCTCCGGCCTGCGCTACGAATATGTTCCCGAGCGGGCTCTGTTGCTGACAGTACCCATTATTGACCTCCCCGTTCCTACAACCAGGGCTGTTGTTTCCGCCGAACGCTACACCGGCCAGGGAAGGCAGACCAACCGGGACGAGGATTATGAACCCCTGGAAAGGGGAGATGAGACCCTATACCACATGGTTACCGATCTTTATCTCCTGACCTTTTTACCCATGGTTGGAGAACTCCTGCCCCAGCTGGAGTTGATCATTAAGGACGAACAGGGAAGACCGGTTGAAGATATCCAGGAAACTGTAATTACCCTTGAGGGTGGGGAATTAAAAACCTGGCAGGCCCTGGTTGAATATGCTGCATCGCATCCGGAAAATGAAAGAGGATTTTCCGGAATCCCCATTTATTACAGCTCAACTGCGGGCCGGATTGTTCCGGTCTCCAGACTTTCCCTCTGGGTTTACCCCAGCGGTGCAGTTATTGTTCTGATTATGTTAATCGGAGGCTGGAGAGCAAGGAGAAAAAGAATAAAGCAAAAAGTAAACTGGTATGGAAAGGTATAAAAAAGTCGGGGTTTAAGCCCCGGCTTTTT
>SKTZ01000143.1 GCA_007122335.1 Bacillota bacterium | reverse complement strand
CAGCTCGGTTCAAAGCCGGAATCCGTTGCCTTTATCCAGTGCAACGGGTCTCGCAGCATTCAGGAAAAAGCCCGTTATTGTTCCAAGATATGCTGTGGTTATTCTTACAGGATGGCCCGGGTTTTGAAACATTTTTATCCGGATCTGGAAGCTACTATATTTTTCATTGACCTTCAGGAAGCCGGATATTTCCTGGATGTGAATTTCTCCGAATTGGACCAGGCCGGCATAAATTATGTTAACTGTAAACCTATTGATGTCAGTAAAGTAGATGATAAATTGCGGATTCTCTATGAAAATCAGCAGGAGGGGAAAATGGAAACCCTGGATGCAGATCTTTTAGTTCTATCCGAAGGGCTGCACCCCAATGCTGTCAATGAACGCTGGTCGATGCTTTTTAATATGCAGCTTGATGCTTATGGTTTTCTCTATCCCCTTGTTGATGAAGAAGAAACGGGGATATATCTTGCAGGTTCAATTAAGGGCCCCCGCGATATCGCTGCAACAATTAGCGATGGAAAAAGAGTTGCTTACCGGCTCTTAAAGCAAAAACAGCTTTGTGAGTCAGGAGGGTCGGTTGATGTATGATGTAATTTTCATCGGAAATCCAGTAGATACCCCCTCCCTGGAAACAATGCAGGTTGAACCTGGAAAAATAACAAATTGCAAGGGCAAAGTAGGGGATTATGCCCTTCGCTACCGGGAAAATGGGAAGGTTAAAGAGGTTAAAACAAGGGCAATTATTGTAAATCTCCCCCATCAACAGGAAGAAAGTTTTCCCAACCTCCCCGTTTTTTCCGAGGGTTTAAAAACGGATCGAGAAGGCACACTGATTTTTATACAGGACAATGAAGAGATTGCTCCGGCCTTTGTAAACGGGGTCGGCATAAAAAAAGCTCTGCAGGCTGTAAAATATAATCCATCCCGTCTGGTGTATTATTTTTACAGATCGCTCCGTTTTACTGAAGGCACTGATCAATTATATGAAGAAGCCAGGCAGGCTGGGGTAGCGTTTTTCCGGTATGAGCAGGGAAAACTGGAAATAAATCCACCAGATAAAGTCACCTATACCCGGGGCGGAGCAACTATGGATGTGGAAGGTAAAATATATACTGCGCCCCTTTTAAAGCCTGCTCCAGAACTGGAAAAGCTTGCTCGTGTTTTGAGGATTATTCCCAATGAAGATGGTTATTTGCAGGCTGAAAATGTTTACCTCGCTCCAACTTTAACCGGACGACGAGGGATTTATGCTGTAGGAGGAGCCCGCAGTCTCAATGGGCTTTCGGGATTCGAGGAAGAAATTAAGTTTACGCTTGAAGAAATTGAAACCATAAAAAATAATCTACAACCCCTGGTTGAAGATGACCGGGAGGTAGATGACCGCAAGTGTATTTTGTGCTATACCTGTTTCCGGGTTTGCCCTCACGCTGCCCTGGAAGAGAATAAAGAACAGGATGCGATGGAAGTCCAAAAAGAGGCCTGCTGGGGATGTAATGCCTGTATTTCTCATTGCCCGGCGGGTGCAATATCAATTGTGGATGAACAGGAAGATGAAAAAGGCTCGGGACTGCAGGTTTTTATGTGCGAGAACTCGGCCGCAACTGCCAGAAAAAAAATGCCCCAGGAAGACCTGGAAGGCTTTATCAGCCGGGAAATACCCTGTTCCTGTAGCATAAGAAAAGAAGATATTTATGCTTCCCTGCAGGATCCAGAGGATAGAATACTGATCCTGGGTTGCTTTGAAGAATCTTGCAAACACCTGGAAGGAGATCAGCGCGGACAGCGCATTGTTGATGAGGTAAATGAAACTCTGGCCAGCCTCGAACTCGGTGAGGATAAGGTCAGGTTTGAGAGGTTATCTCCTCCCATGGAACAAGATCTGGCAAATCTTCTTAACAGGTGGAGGGAGGGACAGTTATGATTGTTGGCCAGCAAAAAAAAGCCGAAGAAATTATAAAAATGCTGGGAGAAGGCTGGGAGAGTCTCCTGATTGTAGGCTGCGGAACCTGCGTTACAGTCAGCCTGGCCGGTGGTGAACGAGAGGTAGAAGCTCTGGCCAACCTTCTCCAGCTTTACTACGGGAAAAAAGGGAAAAAAGTGACCATTTCGACCGATACAATAACCCGCCAGTGTGATTTCGAGTTTATTGATGACATTGGGGAAAAAATTGAGGATCACGATATTATCCTTTCCCTGGCCTGTGGAGTGGGCGTTCAGCACATCGTCGAAAGACATCCTCAAAAAATCGTTTTCCCGGGACTTAACACTTCTTTTTACGGGGCAACAACTGCAGTAGGTGAGTGGGTAGAACGCTGCATAGGCTGTGGTGAATGTATTCTGGACCGTTTCGGGGGAGTTTGTCCGGTTGCGCGTTGTTCCAAAAGTCTTTTAAACGGGCCCTGCGGGGGCTCACAGGACGGTAAGTGTGAGGTTGATGATGATATCGACTGCGGCTGGGAACTGATTTTCAACCGCATGAAAGATCTTGATATTTTAGACAAACTGCTGGTTTTCGAAGACCCCAAGGACTGGCAGCCTTACCGCGATGGTGGACCCAGAAAATTAGTTAATAAGGAGTATTACGATGAGTGAACCAATGTCCCTGTTACAGAAAAAACTGGAAGCGGGCCACTTCGTAGTTTGCAGTGAACTTGGTCCTCCAATTGGGGCCAATGTTGAATTTATCAAGAAAAAAGCCCGCAAACTTGTTGGTTATGTCGATGGGGTCAACGTAACCGACAATCAAACAGCTATTGTGCGGATGTCCAGCATTGTCGCCGCTCATTTTGCCAGGGAAGAAGGCCTGGAAATGATAATCCAGGCAACAACAAGAGATAGAAACAGGATTGGATTGCAGAGCGATATTCTGGGGGCCAGTTCTCTGGGATTGAATAATGTTCTCTGCCTGACTGGAGATCATCAGAGTTTCGGTATGGATCCGGGGTCCAAAAACGTATTTGACCTGGACAGCGTCCAGTTAATCCGGGCGATCCATGATATGGTCCACAGGGGAGTGCTTCTTAATGGGAAAGAAATGAAAGTACCTCCTAAAATGTTTATTGGGGCTGCGGCCAATCCCTTCGGTGATCCCTTCGAGATGCAGATGATGAAGGTAGAGAAAAAGATTGAGGCAGGAGCCCAGTTTATCCAGACCCAGGCAATTTATAACCTGGATAAATTTGAATTCTGGATGGAAGAAGTCCGCAAACGGGGTATTCATAAAAAAGTATATATTATGGCAGGTATTCTCCCTGCCAAATCAGTAAAAGCCCTGCGGATGATGAAAACCGATGTTGCGGGGATGGATGTTCCCGACTCCCTGATTGAGAGAATGGAAAAATGCGAAGATCCGGAAGAAGAAGGAGTTCGGGTAGCGATTGAAATAATTGAACGGGTCAGGAAAATTGAGGGGGTACGGGGGATTCACCTGATGCCTGTAGGCTGGGAAAAAATAACCCCCGAAATAATTGAGCGAGCAGGCCTATACCCCAGACCGGAGGTGGAATAAAGATGGAGGCTAATTTTAGGAAAGAGGTTGCTGATCGTCCGGGAGGAGAAAATATTTACCTCTGTTACAGTTGTGGAAGCTGTACCGCAACCTGCCCTATTAGTGAACTTGACCAGGATTTCAATCCGAGGCTTATTATCAGCAAGGTTACCATGGGTCAGAAAGAAGAGGTTTTGAGCAGTCAGGAACTCTGGAAATGTATCCAGTGCCATAGATGCGTTGCTCACTGTCCGCAAAACGTAAAATTTGCTGATATATTGAGGGTTTTAAGAGAACTGGCAGTGGAAAACGAATATTTCCCCAGCGAGCTCCTTACTGATATTGAGAATGTTGATCAGGCTCTCTGGGAATACCGCTTGCAGGTTCTTGAAGGACACCACGAAAATAAAAAAGAATTGAAAAAAGTAATTGCAGAACTGAAAAGCGGTGGTGAAAAAGATGGCTAAACCGGTTATGGTAATCGGAGGAGGTATTGCTGGAATTCAGGCGGCCTTCGATCTCGGGGAAATGGGAGTACCAGTTTACCTGGTGGAAAGCTCACCAAGCCTGGGTGGTCGAATGGCCCAGCTTGATAAAACCTTCCCCACCAACGATTGTTCGACCTGTATTCTTGCGCCGAAAATAAGCGATTGTTACAACCACGAAATGGTTACCACTTACACTTATAGTAATGTTCTTGATATCCAGGGTAAGGAAGGTGATTTTCGGGTTAGAATCAGGAAGAATCCCCGTTATATTATTGAAGATGCCTGTACGGGGTGTGGTGAATGTATTGAAAAATGCCCGGTAAAGGTCCTGGATGAATACAATGAAGGCCTGGTAAAAAGAAAGGGAATTTACAAGTACTATGACCAGGGTGTACCCAATGTGGTGACCATTGACCCAGAGCATTGTTTGAAAATAAACAAAGATCGATGCGGAATATGCGAAAAGGTTTGCGACAAAAGAGCTGTTGATTATAACCAGAAACCCGAAGAGATGGAGCTTTCTGTGGCGGCTGTAATCTATGCCGCAGGCTACGAAGCCTTCCAGGGTGAAATGGTCAGCGAATATGGTTATCTCAGGCATCCCAATGTAATTACCAGCCTGGAATACGAACGCTATCTTAGCGCTTCTGGGCCGACCGAGGGTCACATTCAAAGGGTTAGCGATGGGGAAGAAGCAAAGAAAATTGCCTTCCTTCACTGTGCAGGATCCCGGGATACCCGGACCGACTGTAATTACTGTTCTGCGGTATGCTGCATGTACTCCATCAAGCAGGCTCTTGTTACCAGGGAACATTCTGAGGAAATTGAAGCAATTGACCTCTATTATATGGATATCCGGGCTTACGGGAAGGGCTTTGAAAGGTACTATAATACTGCGGAAGCGACAAAAGGTGTTAATTTCCGGCGCAGCAGGGTAGCCAGAGTGGAAGAAGATCCTGAAACCGGCCAGATAATTGTTAAAGGGCTCGATGCAGAAGGGCGATTTTCCGAAGAAAAATATGACCTTGTAGTTCTGGGGGTTGGGCTGAAGCCGAATACCCAGGTTACTGAAATGATGAAAAAATTAAAAATCAGGGTCAATAAATATGGTTTTGCAGCAACTGATGAACTTGACCCCCTGGCCACAAGCTGCAAGGGAATATTTACCTGTGGGGTTGCTGGGGGACCAAAAGATATTCCGGAATCGGTTATAGAAGCCAGCGGCGCTGCTGCCCAGGCAGCTATTATTGCCCGTAGCTTTCCGGAGCTAAAAAAAGAAAAAGAGGAAAAAGAAGAAGTTTCTTACCGCTTTGTGGACAACGAGCGGGTCCGGATTGGAGTTTTTGTCTGCCATTGTGGTAACAACATCGGAGGGGTGGTAGATGTTCCCCGGGTTACCGAAAAGGCCGAACACCTGCCTTTTGTCGAGCATTCCGAAGAGATCAAGTATCTCTGCTCACCGGATAACCTGGAATTAATCGGGGAGAGAATCAAGGAAAAGAACCTGAATCGGGTTGTAGTTGCTTCCTGTACTCCCCGGACCCACGAAACACTTTTCCGGCAGTCGGTTTCCTGGGGTGGGCTGAATCCTTACCTCATGGTAATGACCAATATCCGGGACCAGAATTCCTGGGTCCACAGGGAGGAAAAGGAGAAAGCCACCAGTAAAGCCTTTGATCTGATTAAGGGAGCAGTTGCAAAAGCCAAGAAAACCCGGGCTCTGGAAAGGAGCAGGGTTGATAAGCTGAATAAAGGGTTTGTAATCGGTGGAGGAGTTGCCGGAATGACCGCAGCACTGCAGCTGGCTGATATCGGCTTTCCTGTTGTCCTGGTGGAAAGAGAAGGTGAGCTCGGTGGTAATGCCAATAATCTTCTTTTTACCCCTGAGGGAAGACCGGCTAGTCGTTTTGTCAACCAGCTCCGGGAGAGGGTTTTGCATAATGACCTGATCGAAACCTTTACCGGCTACAGTGTCAGTAAGGTTGATGGTTATGTAGGAAACTTCAAAGTAACCCTGGACCCGGAAACCGAGGGAGCAGGACAGCGAAAAGAGATTGAAGGTGGAGTTGTTATAGTCGCTACTGGTGCCGGAGAACTTCAAACTGATGAATACCTTTCTGGAAAGCACGACCGGGTAATATCCCAGTTACAACTTGAAGAAAAAATAAGAGACAAAAAACTTTCCTCAGAAATGAAAAAGGTATTCATGATCCAATGTGTTGGTTCCCGGGAAGAGCCGAGAGAATACTGCAGCCGGCTCTGTTGCAATCAGGCTGTGAGCAATGCAGTTTATTTAAAAGAAAGGTATCCCGAAATGGATATAACAATTCTGTACCGGGATATTCGAACCTATGGTTTTTATGAAGATAATTATCGCAGGGCCCGCCAATTAGGTGTAAAATTTGTTCGTTTTGATGTGGAAGAAAAACCTCAGGTAGAAGAGAAAAATGGAAAACTGACAATTTCCTACCGGGATCCCGTGGCAAAAGTGGCTAGGGAAGAAAATGCAGATCTCCTGGTCCTATCCAAGGCTGTTGTTTCTCGAGAGAATAGCGATGTTTTAAGTAAACAGTTGAAGGTCCCGCTAAATGAAGACGGATTTTTCCTGGAAGCTCACGTCAAATTAATGCCTGTTGATTTTGCTACAGACGGGGTATACCTTTGCGGGCTTGCCCATGGGCCTAAAAATCTTACCGAATCTATCTCCCAGGCCCGGGCTGCTGCAGGACGGGCGGCGGTTGTGTTAACCAGAGAATACCTGCTTACCGAGGCCATGGTTGCCCAGATTGATCCCGATCTCTGTATGAGCTGCAGAAACTGTGTTGAGGTCTGTCCCTACCAGGCAATTGATATAAGTGAGTGGACGGGTAAGGCCGAAGTAAATAAAATCCTCTGCAAGGGCTGTGGAAGCTGTGCTTCAGTCTGTCGGCCGCACGCAGCGGATCTGCATGGATTTAGCAATCAGGAACTGGTTGAGGAAATGGAAGCCATATTTGCGGACCGCGAACCCGCTCCGCTCAAAGGGGAGGGATTATAAATGGCGGAAAAAGATAATTTTGAACCCAAAATCCTTGCTTTTTTATGCAACTGGTGTAGTTACGCTGCTGCAGACCTTGCGGGAAGCAGTCGAATGCAGTATCCTCCGCAAATCAGGGTAATCAGGGTTCCCTGTTCTGGACGGATAGATCCCTTCCTTTTAATCAGGGCTTTTAATTCTGGAGCAGATGGAGTTTTAGTATCCGGATGCCACCCCGGAGATTGCCATTACCTGGATGGAAACTACTATGCCCGGCGCAGATTTTTGATGCTGAAAGAACTAATGCAGTATGCAGGAATAGCAGAAGAAAGGGTTAACTTTACCTGGTGTTCAGCTTCCGAGGGGAAAAGATTTGCAGCCGTAGTTGAAAGGGTTGTAAACAGGATCAAAAAAGTTGGACCCTGGGAAGGTTTTGATGGCAGGGGTTTTACCCGCAGAGAGGAGGAGATGGCCAGTGGGAAGTAACT
>SKTZ01000008.1 GCA_007122335.1 Bacillota bacterium | reverse complement strand
TCACATTCAATTGTCATTGAGGCCAGCCCCCTGGGCTGACTTCTCTCCAGGCGCATATAAGCAATATTGATATGTTTTTCAGCGAGTAGAGAAGCTATTTTTCCGACCATTCCCGGCCGGTCATAATGCAAAATCCAGAGTGAAGGATACTTGCCATCCAGATGGACATCAAACCCGTTTATTTTTTCCACGAGAATATTGCCCCCACCCCGGGAAGAACCTGCTAATTCAATTTTTTCTTCTCCGTTCCAGAGGACAATTTCCAGGGAATTGGGATGGCCTGCTGTCTGCTCAATTGTCCTGATTTTATAGGACAAGCCCTCCTCTGCTGCAATCTCTAAAGCCCTTGGGATACGAGCGTCTGAGGAATCCATGCCCAAAAGTCCTCCAATTACAGCCCGGTCCGAACCATGCCCTTTGTAAGTGGTAGCAAAAGAACCCAAAAAAGTAATTTCAGCTCCTTCAGGTTTTTTATCCAGTATATTTCGGGCAATCTGACCCAAACGGGCCACGCCAGCAGTATGAGAACTCGAAGGCCCAACCATTATTGGACCCAGAACCGAAAAAATTGTTTCTCCCATTATTATCACTCTTCTCCCGGAAATTTAAGGGGCAGAACCCGATTGGTGTAACCGATCCAATCCCTATTTTCTTTATCACTAAGCTCCCGAATAACATATGGAAATAACCTAGTAAATGCCTTTTCCAATTTTTTGCTCTCTTTTATGGAAAGTCCATCCCGCCACTTCCTGATAAAAAGAATAAACCAGTTACATAAAATTTTGGGATTGGTTAGCAAATAAAGGGGTATCCATTCATTGTTTTCTTCAATATCACAGGTGTGCTTATGGTGAATATGAAAATTGCTGGCCTTTCCCTCCTCCTCTTTCCAGGAAAAAAGTCCGAGCTCCATTTTTTTTATCTTCTTGGAACAAATATCGCATTCAAGACCCATTTTAACCCCCTCCTGTTCAGGGAAAAACCCGGATAACCGGGTTTTATTGATTTTTCACCATTTTTTTTGTTCTCTCAATTATGGTCTGGGGATCAACTTTTAACCTTGCAACCCCTGATTCCATTGCCGCTTTGGCTACAGCACCCGCAACGGCAGGAGCTACCCTTTCATCAAAAGGCTCAGGAATAACCCGATCTTCCCGCAGGTCATCTCCAACCAAATCAGCTATGGCTTCTGCAGCACCAACTTTCATTTCTTCGTTAATATCACTGGCTCTAACATCAAGGGCTCCCCTCATTACTCCAGGAAAAGCAAGGACATTATTGATCTGGTTGGGGAAATCACT
Organism: Bacillota bacterium; assembly: GCA_007122335.1. GTDB lineage: Bacteria > Bacillota > Halanaerobiia > B1SED10-174 > B1SED10-174 > T1SED10-26. Next base: position 52,138 of record SKTZ01000008.1, on the reverse strand, counting down.
TCGCCCTGTTCCCACTATTCTGGCCCCGGCTTTCTTGGCTTTTTCCGGCATTATTTCCGGAGTTGGATTTGCCAGCGCAAAGATTAAAGGTTCGGAATTCATGGAGCGGACCATTTCTTCACTAACAACATCCCCGATAGAAAGGCCAATGAAAACATCTGCTCCTACCATCGCCTTTTCCAGTCCCCCTTTAATATTATCAGGGTTGGTAATTTGAGCCAGTTCTTCTTTTTCTTTATTCATCCGCTCTGTTCGTCCCCGGAAAATTGTTCCCCTGCTGTCACAAATTATTGAGTTTTTGGCACCCGCATTGATCAAAAGTTTAAGAGTAGCAATTGCGGAAGCCCCAGCTCCATTAACTACTATTTTAATATCTTCAAGCTTTTTATCAGTAAATTTCAGGGCATTAATAATTCCAGCAAGGGTAACAATTGCCGTTCCATGTTGATCATCATGGAAAATTGCCATTCCCGTTTCTTCTTTCAATCTACGCTCGATTTCAAAACATTCTGGAGCGGCAATATCCTCCAGGTTTATTCCCGAAAAAGTAGGCTCAAGGAGTTTAACAAAGTTAACAACCTCATCAACTTCCTTGGTCCCGATACAGAGGGGAAAAGCATCTATACCCGCAAAGTCCTTGAAAAGAACACACTTGCCCTCCATGACCGGCAAAGCAGCTTTTGGGCCTATGTCTCCAAGTCCTAAAACAGCGGTTCCGGTGGAAACAACGGCGACCAGATTCCCGCGGGCAGTGTATTCATTTACCAGTTCTTCGTTTTTTGCAATTTCCTTGCAGGGTTCCGCCACTCCTGGGGAATAAGCCAGGCTCAAATCCCGGGGAGTTTTTACACTTACCTTTCCCCGCACTTCAATTTTTCCTTTGTGTTTAAGGTGTAGTTCCAGTGCTTCTTTCTTAAAATCCTTCATAACTTTTTCCTCCTTTAGGGAATCCGGTATTTCTCAATCCCCTTTTCAAAAATATCATTACCATGAATATCGTTGGCAACCAAAACCGGAAATCTCTCAACTTCTAGTCGATGCACCGCTTCAGGTCCAAGGTCTTCATAAGCAATTACTTCAGAAGTTTTTATACAATGGGAAAGAAGGGCCCCGGCCCCTCCTGTAGCCACAAAGTAAATACCGCCAAAACGTTTAAGGGCTTCTCTAACTTCCATGGATCTTTTCCCTTTGCCAATAAACCCCTTAACTCCCTTTTGGAGAAGGATGGGGGTATATGGGTCCATCCGCCCACTTGTTGTGGGACCTGCTGAACCAATGGGTTTTCCGGGTGGTGCAGGGGTAGGCCCAACGTAGAATATTACACTTCCCCCCAGGGGAAAAGGAAGTGGTTTTTTTTCCTCAATTGCCTGAATAATCCTGCGGTGTGCGGCATCCCGGGCAGTATAAATAACACCCGAGAGGAAAACTTTATCTCCAGTTTTTAATTTTTCCAGTCCTTCAGATGCGAGGGGTGTTGTTAATTCAACCACGGCTAACCTCCTTAAAATTCAATGTGACCATGCCGGGCTGCATGGCAGTTGAGGTTAACAGCAACAGGTAAAGAGGCAATGTGGCAGGGATAGGTTAAAATATTTACTCCCAGAGCAGTGGTCCTTCCTCCCAAACCCAGGGGGCCAACACCGAGTTTGTTAACCTCAGAAAGTATTTGTTCCTCAAACCGAGCAAGTTCGGGATCGGTATTCCTGTAATCAGGCGGAAAAAAGAGAGCCTTTTTAGAGAGAAGTGCAGCCTTTTCCATGGTCCCACCAATTCCCACCCCAATTACCAGGGGCGGGCAGGGATTGGGTCCAGCCTCCTTTACAACCTGACAGATGAAATCAATAATCCCCTGAGGACCATCTGCCGGTTTTAGCATTTTAAGCTGACTCATATTCTCGCTGCCGCCACCTTTGGCAGCAATTTCAATTTTTAATTTTTCCCCCTGAACTAAATCAATGTGAATTATGGCCGGAGTGTTATCCCCAGTATTTATTCTCTTGAAAATGGGATCCGAAACCATAGACTTTCTTAAATAACCTTCCTCGTAACCCTTTGCCACTCCAGCATTAATAGCTTCTTTAAGGTCCATTCCTTTTATTCTCAAATCTTCTCCTGCCTCAACAAAAACAACGACAACACCGGTATCCTGGCAGATGGGAAGTTTTTCTTTTGCGGCTATTTCTGAGTTTTCCAGGATTTGTTTAAGCAAATCTTCGCCCAGAGGGGATTCCTCTTTTTCCAGGCTGGACTTCAAGGCATTGCATATTGAAGAATCCAGATTAACATTAATTTCTATTAATTTTTCTGCAACGGCATCAATTATTCTTTTGCTATCAATTTCCCGCAAAGAAAAACCCTCCTCTATTTATCCTTTAAGGCAGAGATAAAGTAAACCCATTCGCATGGCAACCCCATTACGAACCTGTTCCAAAATGGCAGATTTGGGATGGTTCACCAGGCCGGCTTCGATTTCCACCCCGCGGTTAACAGGGCCAGGATGCATCAAAAAACAGCTTTCTTTGGTCCTGGCCAACCGATCCTTATTAATCCCGTAAATTCTGAAATATTCTTCTTGGTTGGGAATAAAAGCTTCTGCCATACGTTCTCTTTGGATCCGAAGTAAGTATAAAATATCTATATCCTCAATTATTTTATCAATATCATGCTCTATTTTCAGGCCTTTTTCCATTAAATCTCCCGGGATCAAAGCCGGAGGTCCTACCAGAATTATCTCTGCCCCCAGTTTCTGCAGGCCAAAAATTTCGGACCGGGCTACCCGACTGTGCAAAATATCCCCCACAATAGCTACCTTCAACCCTTCAAAATCAATACCTCGGTTCCAGATTGTAAAAAGATCTAAAAGAGCCTGGGTGGGGTGCTCTCGGGAACCGTCCCCTCCATTAAGGACCGGGGCATCAGTGTAACGAGTTGCTATTTCAGGAGTTCCAGGCTGGACATGGCGCATAATAATAGCGTCAATATTCATGGCATCAATTGTCTGGATAGTATCAATGAAAGTTTCCCCTTTGGCCAGACTGCTGGTCCCTGCAGAAAAGTTCAATACTTCCATGCCCAATCTTTTTTGAGCGAGCTCAAAAGACATTCTGGTTCTGGTGCTGGGTTCAAAAAAAAGGTTAACCGCGGTATACCCTTTCAGATCTGAAAGCACAACCCCCGGTTTTTTCTCAATCCCTTCCAGGTATCCAGACGCCTTTTCAAAGGTAAGCATAATTTCATCAGCTGTCATTTCTTCAATTCCAAGAACATGTTTTCTTGTCCACTTCAATGGCGAAGCCCCCTTTATTCTTTTTTCTTCATTTTTTATTCCATTTAAACCATCTATTTTCCTGCCTTAACTTAAACCTTGTAAAAAAAAACTCAATTAAACACTGTCCCCCCAGTAACTTCCCAATCAAAAAAAATGTTTCTCCACAGCGAAAGGGCAATTCGATTCTCTGATGAGCAGGGCCAGGCCTTTATCAAAGCTAATTTTTGCTGTTTCTTCCACAATCCTGTTACTAATTCCCAGTGTTTCCCAGGGCCTTAAAACCGCTTCACAGACATTATATTTACATCCGGTTATTTTAAGTCCCTCCACTGTTCCTCCCCAGGCAACCAGGGAAAATCGTTCCCCTTTTTCTTTTTGCAGCTCCACTCCCCTGGATAACAGTTCAAGGCTATTCCCCGGATTTAAAATAACCCCATGGCAATCATGTTTTTTTATTTTATGTAATACAGAAATTCCGGCAATGGACTGGTCGGGGCGCCCACCCCATGCCCCCAGAATAATTATCTTCTTGTAACCCTTCTGCAAAGCAAATTCAGCCGCTATTTCCAGGTCTGTTTCATCTTTTTCCTCGGGATAGCCAGTAGTTTGAACACCGGCCTTTTTCAAACCAAAAAGGACTTTTTTGGCAATCGAATCAAAGTCTCCCAGGAGATAATCCGGGTAAATACCCATTTCCCAGAGGTATTCCCCTCCACGATCAGCAGCCAATATCGGTTTTTTATCAAAAAGAAAACCTTTATAAAGTTCAATTGGGGCGAGTAAATCTCCACCGGCAATAATATAACAGGTATTTTCAGGCAAAATGGTCCCATCCTTCCACTTCAAGTTGTTGGCACCCTTTTTGGTCAAAAACTTTTACACCCCGGGCTTTTTCTTTAATTTTTCCTATCCTGGAACATTTAAGCTTTAAAGAAGCTAAAATCGACCTGATTTCCTTTTCTTTTTCGGGAGGTGCAGAAAATAATAGCTGATAATCCTCTCCCCCTAATAGGGCAAGTTGGCGAGGGTCCTTTCCCCTGTTTTTTGCCCACCATTTCAGGGCCGGAGAAAGGGGCAGTGAATCCAGATTAATGCTTGCCCCTACATTGCTCCGGGTGCAAATATGACCAATATCATTGGCAAGTCCATCACTGATATCAATCATCGACCTTACCAGCGGTGCAAGCAAAGGACCTGCTTTGCTGGAAACTTGAGGTTTAAGATGAGCCTTTAAAAGAAAATTAATTCCTTCGTTTAACCCGTTTTCTTTAACTTCTTTTAAAATCAATTCAAGTTGGTTTTTACTTGCTTCCTCTGATAACCATAGCCACCCTGCATAGGAATCACCAAGAAATCCAGTTACCCATATATCATCTCCCACCTTAGCACCGGAGCGGGTGATATAATTTATTACTGAACCCCAAATCATAATATTAATAAAAAATGGGCCGGGAGAACGGGTAATATCTCCGCCAATTATTTCCAAACCATATTGGCGACAACCCTCGGCAATCCCCTGCCCAATTTTTGTTAAATAATCGTCACCCATAGCGGGAGGGATGGCCATAGCCAATAAGGCAAATTCAGCCACTCCCCCCATCGCATTTATATCGCTAACATTTACAGCAATAGCTTTATTCCCCAGCCATCCTGGGGGATGGAAAGCCCGTTTAAAATGAACATCTTCTACAAGGGTATCAGTTGATAAAACCTTATTTCCAGGCAAACAATCAACTACTGCTGCATCATCTCCAATTCCCAATTTTACTTTCCCCGAAGAGGGCGCAAAAATTTTTTCCAGCATTTCAATGAGTGCAAATTCCCTCCTCGGTTCCAAATGCGTTTACCTCCTTTGAAAAATTCCCCGCTTGTAACTTAAAGCCAAAACAACTACAAAAGTTAGCAGTGCTTCAGGAATAATAAAAGAAAGGTTGTAGGTTAAGCTGTATACAACAACAGGAGTGCCTTCTGGTGCATAATGGCCAAAAAATACCAGCCCAGAAATAAAGTGGCTTATAAATCGAGCAAAAAATCCAAGGAAAACCCCGGCTGCCAGGTAAAAATATTTCTTGTTTTGAGTTTTCTGAAACCCGGAATAAAAAAGGCCGGCCAAACCCACGAGTAAAAATGCCAGAGGATAATCTAGAATAGCCTGTAGGGGATGAACTATATAAGGTCCAAGGAAAAGTTTAACAATACCAGCTATTCCACCGGCCATTATTCCCGCAGGGAGTCCGTGCCTGAAAGCCACTACAATTAAAGGTACCAGAGCCAGGGTAACTGAACCACCCTGAGGAGCCCGCCAGAGTTTGAACAGGTCCAGAATAACAACAAGAGCAACTGCCAAACCAATTTCTGTCATTAGCCTTAATTCAATCTTCTCTTTCATTATTTGCCTCCTCCGCAGCCCCCTGGACAAGCTCAACCCTACTCAGTTTGCAACGGAGAATGTTGTTGAGCACCTCACTTCCCTCCGCCAGTATTATCTGGTTCAGGTTCTGGGGTCGACAGCCTGCTTTTGACTGCCCTCTCAGCGAAAGCTCCCCCAGTAAGGGCTAATTTAATTCTTAATTATTTTACTTCGCCCTATAAAGGGCGAATCCTTTAAGCAAGTGTTTTCCTCCTGAATAAATCCCAATCAGCACCGTTATTATCGCCAAAAATTGCAGACCCCGCAACAATTACCCTTGCACCTGCCGAAACAATTTCACCGACATTTTCTGCGTTAACTCCCCCGTCAACAGCCAGGTCTATTTCTTTTTCCCTGCTATCAATCAAATACCGGGCTTCCTTTATTTTTTCCAGCATACCCGGAATAAAGGCCTGTCCACCAAAACCGGGATTGACAGTCATCAGCAGTAATAAGTCAATTTCCTCCCAGATACTATCCAGCACTGAAAGGGGAGTTCCCGGATTAAGAGATACGCCCACCCCCACATTGTTTTCTTTTAATTCCTGTATCCCGCGGTAAATATGGGGGGTACTCTCCACATGCAGAGTTATAATGTCGCTTCCTGCGGCAATAAACCCGGAAAGCAGGCGTTCAGGTTTTTCCACCATCAGGTGGGTTTCACAGATTAAATCAGAACCCCTTTTGCAAGCTTCCACAAAAGCAGGGCCCATTGAAATATTGGGTACAAAGTGACCATCCATAATATCAAGGTGGAGCATATCAGCCCCTTTTACATTTTTTAAGGCTTCTCCCAGTTTTAGGGGATCAGCTGCGAGAATAGACGGAGCAATCTTGACATCACCCATTTTATTCCAGCTCCTTTAACAACCGTAAATAATTTTCATAGCGCTTGCCGTCAACTATACTTTCTTCAACTGCTTGTTTTACTCCACAGCCCGGTTCTTTATTGTGCAAACAGGAAGAAAAGCGGCACTTTTCCAGAAGAGGGATAAACTCAACAAAAGTAAAAGGAAGTGAGTTTTTAGGGATTAAATTTACCTTTAACTGGGAAAAACCCGGTGTGTCAGTAATCAAACCACCTTCCCAGGGAAAAAGCTGGACCTGTTTGGTTGTATGCCTTCCTCTACCAAGTTTTCTGCTTACTTCCCCAGTAGCCAGTTCCCACTCGGGATTTATCTGGTTTAAAAGGGTTGATTTCCCAACACCGGTAAGACCAATCAGAACAACCGTTTTTCCTGCAACCGATTCCTTGAATTTCTCAATCCCCTCTCCATGGAGGGCAGAGGTAAAGAAAACCTCGTAACCCAGGGGCTCGTAAATTTTCCTGATTCTTTCCATTTCCAGTCCATCCAGATCAATTTTATTAACACAAATCTTAACAGGAAGTTGGAACCATTCCGCCAGGGCAATTACTTTATCCAGGTAAAAATAATCGGGAGGGGGGTTTTCCAGACTCAATACCACTATTAAAAGGTCAACATTGGCCACTTTGGGACGAAACAGGAGGTTTTTCCTGCCCAGCACTTTTTCCACCACAGGCTGACCATCTTCAATAACAAATTGAACATGGTCCCCGGGGTGAATTTTGACCCCCTCTTTTTTTAAACGCCCCCGGGCAACTGCTGTTAATATTTCCTGTTCTTCCTCATGCCAAAGTAGAAATTCTCCACCGCTTGCTCTTAAAACAGTACCGTTATCCATAGAACCCCCTAATGACCGATTTTTTCTTCTTTGGCCAGTTCACCATTTATAAAAATCTGGACTATAGTCGGGCCAACTGTATGAGCCCGCTGGAAAACTCTATCCCCCGGGCTGTGCACTTCTTGGTAAAGGGTATAACGTCCATTCATATCCTCAATTTCAATCCGAATTTCCTGTTCCTGGGGCCCTTCAGGAACGGGTATTCTGATTCCGGGTGAATAAACCTGGGCCTGGTCTTCATTAATAAGTCCGGAACTCAAAACAATGTCCACAAGATCACCCTCCAGCATTGGAGTTCCCGATCCTGGATTCTGGGCGATGACATAACCGGACATAAAACGACGGGATTCTTCTCTATTAATTTCTCCCACAACAAGCCCTAAACCCGTTAACCTTTCCTGGGCTTCAGACTGGGTTAAACCGGTTAAATTTGGCAAACGGACCATATCCTCTTCGCTGCCCTGGCTAACTACAAGGTTAATCAATTCATCAGCGACAATTTCTTCTCCTGGTTCGGGAGATTGTCTGATTATTGTATTGGGTTCATATTCCTCGTCAAACTCATATTCAATTTCTCCAAAAGAAAGGCCTGCAGCGCTGAGAATTATTTCTGCTTCTCTCAAGGTAACCCTGTAAAGATCAGGAACTTCAGCCCACCTGGGCCCGCTGCTTAAAATTAATCGGATTTCCCGGCTGGCACGAATTCTGGTCCCGGGCTGGGGAAAATGGGTAACAACTGAACCTTTGGGAATCTCGTTATGGGGTTGATCTCCGCTTATTATAAATCTCAATTCAATTTCTTCCAATTTTTCAATCACTTCTTCTTCGGACAATCCCACAAGGTCTGGTACTTCCACTACGGGAACATCCATGTACCAGGAGAAAATACTCCAACCCACAGCAAAAACCAAAATAACCAAAATTGCCGAATAAATCCAATACTTGTACCGCGAAAAACTCCCTGCCGGTTCTTTCCTTGCAACTTCCTCTTTTTCTATATCTCCCTTTTTTCGCCTCAGCGCAAATTTGGAGAAATATTCCTTCCAGCTTTTTCGTTCTTCTTCTTCCTCTTCTTCATCATCCCAGAGTTCGTTCTCAAAATTATTGGGCTGATGATAATTCTCAAAATCCCTTATATGGGGTAATTCCTGGGTATCAGCCTCGTCAGCATCATACTTTCCGGCCTTCTTTTCCCCTCTTTCTTTTACGTATAATTCCTTTGCTTCTTCAACTGCTTCCAGGAAGCTTTCTGCGTTGGGGTAACGATCCTCGGGTTCTTTTTCCAGACTCTTCATTACAATCTTTTCAATATAATCCGGTAGCCCTGCGGTATAAAGAGACGGAGGACTGGGATGTTCCCTGATATGTTTCAAAGCAAGGGTAATAGGTCCCTCGCCCTGAAAAGGTAATCTGCCAGTTAAAAGTTCGTATAAAACAACTCCTAAAGAATAAATATCTGAAGACGAGGTTAGTCGATCTCCCTTGGCCTGTTCAGGGGATATATATGGCGCCGATCCAACCACACTATCAGTATGGGTTAAAGTCGCAGAAGAAACAGCACGGGCTATTCCAAAATCAGTAACCTTGCAACCCTTATCTTCAGTTAAAAGGATATTATGGGGTTTTATGTCACAGTGAACAATATTATTTCGATGGGCAACTGCCAGGGCTTCTCCGATTTGAGAAACTATTTCCAGGCTTTCTTCTACGGATAATTTCCCCTGGCTTTTCAATTTTTTCTTAAGGTCAATTCCCTCAACATTTTCCATAACCAGGAAATGAAATTCTCCATCCTGGCCAATATCATATACATTAACAATATGAGGATGGTTTAGGCTTGCCGCAGCCTTTGCTTCTCTTTGGAATCTGCGAACAAAATCCACGTCACTGGCAAATTGGGGACGGAGAATCTTTACGGCAATCTTTCTTCCCAAAAGCTGGTCTTCGGCTCTAAATACTACGGCCATACCACCTTCGCCGATTTTCTGTTCAAGTTTATACCGATTGTTTAAAATCCGTCCCTCCATTAACTTCCACCTCTTTTATTAACTCTATTCCCCATCATAAGCACACAAAACAACCGTGATATTGTCATGACCACCCCTGGCATTGGCAAGTTCCACCATTTCTTCGGCTGACTTCTGTAAATTTGCTGTCTTTTTTATAATTTGAGTTATTTCCTCATCGCTTACCGGGCCGGTCAAACCATCAGTACAGAGAAGAAAAAGATCCCCTTGCTGCATCTTGAGTTCATAAAATTCAACCTCAATATCCTCCTCCACTCCAAGGGCCTGCAGGAGGACATTTCGTTGGGGATGAATAGCCGCTTCTTCAGTAGAGAGTTTGCCCTGCCGGACCATTTCCTCAACAAGAGACTGGTCGCGAGTAATCCTTTGCAAACGGCCTTTTCGGAATAGATAAAGTCTACTATCACCAACATGGGTTACCAGAGCTTTATTTTCGTTAATTCCCAGGAAAGTAATGGTTGTTCCCATTCCCTCAAGTTCCGGATCACTGCTGGCCCGGGCTATTATTTCTTCATTCGCCTTATAAACAGCTTTTCCCATATCTTCTTTCAAACTGTCTCCATTAATACTAAAATTATCAATTACTTCGAGAGCCAGGCGGCTGGCAATATGGCCTCCCTGATGGCCTCCCATTCCATCGGCAACTGCTAATTTCTTAATATCCTGGGAAAGCTGGACCAGATGTGCGTCCTCATTTCTTTTTCTAATCTTACCGGTGTCTGATAAAGCACCGGTGCGCAGTTGTGTCATTCTTTATCCTCCTCTTCCAGCGTACTGAGTTGCCCACAGGCAGCTTCAATATCCTGGCCCCTTGATTTTCTAACCGAAACAGGGAGACGGTTTGCCTCCAAAATTCCCACAAACCTCTTTATCTTTTCTTCTCCGGAACCCTTAATATTCCCTCCACTGATTGGGTTGGCAGGCAAAATATTTATATGGGCAGGAAACCTGCCCAGAAGGGCTCCAAGTTGCTTAGCATGTTCGGGGCTGTCATTAATACCTTCAATTAGAGCATATTCAAAAGAAATCCGCCGCCCACTTGCATTAAAATAATTGAGGCAGGCTTTGAGTAATTCTTCAAGGGGGTATTTGCGGTTAATTGGAACCAGTTTGCTTCGCAAATCATCGTTGGGAGCGTGCAGAGAAATAGCAAGGACACACTGGAATTCTAAAGCCGCAAGCTTATTTATTTCTGGAATCAGTCCACAGGTAGAAATAGTGATCCGCCTCTGGCCAATATTCTGTCCCTCTGGATCTCCAAGTATTTCAATTGATTTTACAACTGCCTCCAAATTGGCCAGTGGTTCTCCCATTCCCATAAAAACAACATTCCGAATAGAACAGCCGGTTATTTTGCTTATGGCGTGAATCTGACCAACAATTTCTCCGGGAAGCAGGTTTCTCTTTAAACCCATTTTTCCGGTTGCACAAAATTTGCATTGGAAACTGCAGCCAACCTGGCTTGAAACACATAAAGTGTTATGATCTCTATGTTTTAGGAAAACACTTTCGATTTTTTCTCCATCGAATAATTCAAGTAAAAACTTCCTTGTTCCATCATTGCCCTTCCATTCCCTAATTATTTGCAGGGGGGCGATTAAAGTTTGACGGGCCATTTTTTCCTTTAACTTTTTAGGGAGATTATGCATCTTATCCAGGTCATCCTCGCAATGGGCCTGGATCCAGTTAAAAATTTGCGACCCTCTATAATTTGGCTCCTCCAAATTTTCCATCAGGGAGGAAAGTTCCTTTTTTGTCATACCGCGTAATTCCGTTTTAAGTTCCATAGTTCTCCTTCTGTTTATCATAATTAAAAGTTCGACAATTTTGCCCCCGGCTCCTTTTGTAAAAGTCTAATTTAAGGTCCGCAGGAATGCTGTATGGATAAAAAACCACCCCGGAGATGGAATTCCCTGGGGGGAACGGTTTTCAACACCTTTAATTACCATGTCTCTTACTTTTGCTGAAGTTGTTATCCACCTCTGAAAAGAAACTCCCAGGGATGGCCCAACAAGGTTTGCCAGTAAAATAGCAATAATAACATATAAAAGGGAAAACGCTCCCAGTCCAAAAAGAATCGCCAAAAAGACAATAGAGGCCAAAAGATTAACAACGAGGATAGTGGTTCCGCACCGGGTATGAACGGCAAGATTTTCTTCTCCCTGCTGGAGCCTAATTAAACCTTCCCTGGCTGCTTCTTCAACTTCCAGGGGATTGGCCTGACCCCTGATAAAAAAACCATTTTCCTTGGCCAATCCAGAAAAGAATAGACCTCTTCCGTATTTTTCCTCCAGAACATTAATTGTTGCATGTTCTAAGGCGTGGTTTTTTCTAAGCAGTTTATTTGTAGCAATCTGGTAAATCTGCCCCGGGGCACTCAAAAGAACTACTATTGAATTAAAAGCAAATTTAAAGGGAATAAAAACCAGCAGAAAAATACCCAACATAACTAATAAGGGCAAAATTAGCGGTGGGAATAAAATAACCATTAAAAAAAGAAGTAAAATGAAAAACCCCATTTTTTTACCTCCGGGACCCAGCGAGTAATAAAAACAGGCGAAGCAGGTGGGCGATTGCAACTGCAGTAGCAGCAACATAAGTTAAAGCAGCTGCGTCAAGCACTTTTTTTACCTGCCCCATTTCACCCTGAGCCAGAATATTTTTGTGTTCCAGAACCTGCATGGCCCTGGTGCTGGCATTGAATTCAACTGGAAGAGTTGCTACCTGGAACAAAACAGCCCCGGCAAAAAATATAATCCCTGCGATTACAAGGCTTTCTGCCGCAAAAATAAAACCGATAAAGGCCAGGGGGATCCCCAGACGAGACCCAATATTGGCAGCAGGAAATATCAGGCTTCGAATTGCCAGGGGAGCATATCCATTCAGGTCTTGAAGAGCATGGGCTGCTTCATGGGCAGCAACACCTATTGCAGCGAGGGAGTTACCACTAAAAACATCCTGAGAAAGGCGGATGGTTTTATTCCTGGGGTCATAGTGATCGGAAAGCTGCCCCTCTCCTCTTTCTATTTTAATTTTCCGCCCTTCTACCCCGAGTACCTCCCGGGCAATTTGAGCTCCGGTGTAGGGGGCTCGAGATGGAATCCGCAAATATTTATTAAAGGTGGCCTTTACCTTGTATTGAGCATAAAAAGCAAAAAGCATCGCCGGAATTACAACAATTATTGAAATATCAAAAACTGGAAAAAACATTACCCTACCCCCTTACACAAACTTTTAATTGCAGTTTCCAGTTCAGTCCAATCAACTTCTGTATTTAAACACGGCCCATCCGGCCTTATATTGACCACTCCCAAAACCGGATGGGGAAAAACATCTTGAATCCCACTCATCAAATCCCGCTCACAGGCAATGGCTACAATAGCCCGGGGCTTCATCTTTTTTACCACCTGCCGGGCTCCAGTCCCCCCCGAAACTACAGCCAGGCGAAAATCTAGTTCCTCCTGCATCTCGGTTAAATTACCAATCTGGCATTCCCCGCATCTATTACAATTGTTTAAATCATGGGTAATTCGGTGGGGGCAATTTGCTTTTTGGATACAATGAGGCGCTAAAACAAGAATATCTTCCGGAGAAAAACGAAGCCGCAAACTTTTTACCAGCTTATTGGTTAGATTAATATAATTTCTCTGCAGTTTCTCCCGGGAAAAGCCAAATAATTGGCCAATCTTAATTACAAAGCCCATAAAATAATTTACAGTTAAAACCATCGGAGTTTGAAGGATAAAGGGGATTCTATTATTCCTAATTAATAGCCATATCCCCAAAAACCCCCCAACTAAAACCAAAAAAATCAGGGTTAAAATCAAACTAAAAACCAAAAAGAAAATATTTACCAGAGCCGAAACTCCGAATATATTAAAAAACCATAAAAAGCCCAGAACCAGGATGAAGGCGAAAAACACCCCCAGGGTCAGGAAAATAAATGAAGAGTTAAGTTTTCTATCATCCATTTTTCTCGCCCCTTCTCCCAAACCGGTCCCCATCTTCCAGAGGATAGCCCCGCAGAAAAGCCCCTGAAGGCAAGGGTTTTTTCCCGGGCCTTTGGAGCTTTAAAATTCCCAGGGCCTCATTTTTTGTTTGAACTACAATTTCTTCATTAATAACCTTGAACTGCCCGGGTTGATATCCAGGAATATTATTCAATACTTCTCCCTTCCAGATTTTCCATTCCTCTCCCCTGTAATAAGTTCTGGCAACAGGAAAAGGATTCAAGGCTCTTAACTTTCTTTCCAAATTTTCCGCATCCTTTTCCCAATCAAGGTAAATTTCTTCCTGTTTTAGCTTGGGGGCATGGACAGGTTGGCCTGATTGTTTTTGGGGATTTATCTTTCCAGTATTGAATAATTTCAAAGTTTTTAAAAGAAGAGGTGCTCCTTCTTCAGCCATTTTATTATGGAGCTTTCCCAAGGTGTCATCATTTTCAATGGGAATACTTTTTTGCATTAAAATCGGACCGGTATCCCAGCCTTCATCCATTAACATGGTAGTTAAACCACTTTCCCGGTCCCCGTTTAAGATTGCTCGCTGAATGGGATTTGGCCCCCTGTATTTAGGAAGCATTGACGCATGAAGATTAACGGCACCATTTTTACAAATATTTAATAATTCCCCGCTAATTTTCTGCCCAAAAGCCACAACAACAAGAAAATCCGCCTCTTTTTCAGCAATAAAATCAAGATTATCCCTGCTATTAATATTTTTAACTTGATATAGAGGGAGATTTAGTTCTCTTGCTGTCTGAGAAACCGCCGTCAGTTTGGTCTTCTGCCCCCTACCCCGGGGGCGAGGAGGCTGAGAAAAAACTCCAACGACTTCTGTTTCTTGATCTGCTGCTAAAAACTTTAGAGAAGGAACCGCAAAATCAGGGGTGCCTGCAAAAAAAACCCTCATCAGTCCTCAATCTCCTTTTTTGGCAGGGGTCTTCCTCTCTGGACAATCAATTTACCCTGAAGATGATCAATTTCATGTTGCAAAACTCTTGCTGCAAAACCCGAAAATTCTTTTTCTAATTTTTCCCCATTGCGATCAAGTCCTCTAACCTTTATCCAGTTTGCCCTTTTTATCGCCCTTTCTTCTCCAGGCACGCTTAAACAACCCTCTGCTCCTTCTTCCCCTTCACCACTTTCCAATATTTCCGGGTTTAAAATAACTTCCAATCCCTCACCAATATCGTAAACTACTACCTGTTTATTAACTCCAATCTGAGGCGCGGCAAGCCCAACACCCGGAGCATCATACATGGTATCCGCCATATCTTTTATTAGCCTTTTAAGGCTTTCATCAATTTTTTTTATGGGGCTACACTTGCTTTTTAAAACAGGATCACCCATCGTCCTTACCGGTCTTATGGCCAATTATATCCACCTCACAATTCTTAGATAATTATAACATTCCCTTTGGATTAAGTTCAAGGTTCACCCCAATGTTATCCCTGATTAGCTCCCTTGTAATTGGACTGGTTTTATTTACCATTTCCCGGAAAACATCTCGATTTGAACTGCGACAGGATATCTGCCATCTGTATTTTCCTCTTTCCTCGGAGAAGTAAGCAGGAGCGGGTCCTATCATTTCCAAATCTCCCCTGCGGGCAAAAAATGCAATTTCTTTGGCAAGTCTCCTGGCGCTTTGAGAAACTTCCTTTTCAGAATTCCCCGAAAGGATATAAACCAGAAACTGGGTAACAGGAGGATAATTAAATTCCTCCCTGAAATCAAGCTCTTTCTTCATAAACTCTCTCCAGTCGTTTTTCGCAGCAAGCCGCAGTGTAGCGTTATCGGGGTTGTAAGTCTGGATTAAAAGGTTTCCGTCCCTGACTCTTCGCAAATTGGCATTAATCAGATGAAATAAATCTTCCTGGCAATCATAAAACGGCAGGTTCAGTTGAGTATCTGCCATTACCATAACACCCGCATCAAAAAGGGGGAAAAATTCTTTTAACATTAACCTGGTCCCAATAACAATTTCCCACTTCCCATTTTGAATTTCTCCTGAAATTTTTCCCAGTTGAACCAGGTTTTTAACCCGATCAGAATCAACAATAACCTGCCGCAATCCAGGGAATAATTTATTTATTTCTTCGGAAACTTTTTCTGTTCCTATTCCCAACGACCTGATATATTTGCTTTCGCACTCAGGACAGACCTGCAGGGACTTTTGTTTTTTCTTACAGCGATGACAGTAAAGAATATTGTTTTCCTTATGGAAGGTCATAGCCCTATTGCAATTTTCACACCGAGCAACAAAACCACAGCTTCTGCAGAGGATAAAGGGTGCATACCCCCTGCGGTTTACATAAAGGAAAACTTTATTTTTCTTTCTTTCTGTCAATTCCTGGAGTTGGGATTGGGTTTTCTGACTGAAGATGCTTACATTTCCCTTGCTAAACTCTTCCCGCATATCCACCAGTTCGACTCCGGTTTCCCCTGTTTTAAGAGCGGGGCTTTCCCTGTAAATTAATTCTTTCTTCTTGATTCCATAAAAAGAATTCAGGGAGGGACTTGCCGAGGATAAAAGTAATTCCCCACCTTCAAGATTAACTCTTTCTCTGGCTACCTCCGCTGTAATATAGCGGGGATTTTCCTGTTGGCGATAGGCTTCATCTTCTTCGTTGTGAATTATCATTAACCCCAGGTTTGCAACGGGAGAAAAAACTGCCGACCTTGTCCCTACTAGAACAACGGGCCCATTTTTTTTGCACTTCCACCATTGGTCATAGCGTTCCCGGGGAGCAAGATCACTATGGAGCACCAAGGTTTCTGCGGGGAAATATTTAACAAGCATTTCCCCAACCCGATCAGCCAATTGAGCTTCGGGTACTAACAATATTACACTTTGGCCCTGTTTAATTTTATTTTCAACAAGAGAAAAATAAATTTGCCAAACATTTTCTCCGGCCCCAAAATGAAAAACAATGGGCTTTTCAGAGTTTAAGCCCAGTCTCTTTTGCCCAACCTCACCGCTGGGAAAAGCTTCTGGTTTATCCGGGCGAGGTGAAAGCGGATCTTTCCCGGAAATTAACCTCCTTACTTCTAACAAACCTTTTTTTTCCATAGCACTTATTGTTGAAGAACTGGTTGCAGCTTCTCTTTCAATTTCTTTTTTTAGTGGGGGATAATTAACGGAGTTCAAATACTCCCAAACAGCCTTTTGTTTCACAGCCTTCCCCAATTCAATATCCTGATCGGGGAACAATTTATAAACCCGGGATTCCTTAGGAACCGCTTCCCGGGTTATTTCAGGTGGAACAACAGCTTCCAGAGCAGTAATGTGGAAGCAAAAATAATTATTAACCAGCCATTCAACAAGTTTAAGTTGGGTTGAATTAAGGATGGGTTCACCCAAAACATCCGTAACTGGTTTTATTTTTTTAATTTCGCTTTTTTCTTTTAATCTCCAGACAAATCCTTCCCTTAAACCGCGGCCGAAGGGAATACGAACTTTACAGCCAGGTTTAATCTGTTTGCAAAAACAAGAAGGTATCGAATAGTCAAAAACCCGGTCCACTTCTCCATGGGAAATATCAATAATAACTTCGGCCACTTTGGGAACCATTTTAGATTTGTCGCCCTCCTTGGTCCTTCAAATCCTTTGCCCTGTCAGTTTTCTCCCAGGGTAAATCCAGGTCTTCTCTGCCCATGTGCCCATATGCTGCTATCTGACGGTAAAGAGGACGGAGAAGATCAAGATCTTTTATAATCTTACTCGGTCTGAGGTCAAAATTTTCCCGAACCAGTTTTTCCAGTTGCCCATCGCTTATAGTTCCCGTGTTAAAAGTATTAACGAATATGGATACCGGCCGGGCAACACCGATTGCATAAGCAATTTGCACCTCGCACTTTTTGGCGAGTCCAGCAGCAACAATATTTTTCGCAACATATCTTGCTGCGTACGAACCAGAACGGTCAACTTTGGTTGGATCCTTCCCGGAAAAAGCTCCTCCGCCATGTCTTGAATATCCTCCATAGGTATCAACAATTATCTTCCTACCAGTAAGGCCAGCATCACCCTGGGGCCCCCCAATTACAAATCGACCTGTGGGATTAACATAATAAAGCATTTTTTCATTCTTCAAATTATCGGGAATTATTGGGTCAACCACTTCCTGGATAATATCCTGGTGGAGTTGCTCGTTCTCAACCTTAGGGTGGTGCTGGGCTGAAACAACAACCGTGTGGATTCTTTCAGGACCTCCCGGTCCATATTCAATGGTTACCTGGGTTTTCCCGTCGGGCCTGAGATAGGGAATTACACCATTCTTTCGAACCCAGGCTAGTCTGCGAGCAATTTTGTGGCTGAGCATAATGGGAAGGGGCATTAGTTCAGGGGTTTCATCGCAGGCAAACCCAAACATTAAACCCTGGTCACCTGCCCCGATCTCATGATCCTCCCCGTTTTGAGCTCGATCAACTCCCTGGGCAATATCTGGAGATTGTTCGTCAATTGAGGTTAATACCGCGCAGGTATCACAATCAAACCCATACTTGGCCCGGGTATACCCAATTTCTCTAACAGTTTCTCTGGCAACCCTGGGAATATCCACATAACAGGATGTTGTTATTTCACCTGCAACCATGATTAAGCCCGTGTTTACAAGGGTTTCACAGGCTACCCTGGCCATTTTATCATCCTTAATTATTTCATCCAAAATACTATCGCTGATCTGGTCAGCAATCTTATCCGGGTGCCCTTCAGTTACTGATTCAGAGGTAAACAAAAATTTCCCATTGGAAGACATTTAATCACCCACTTTGTTTAGTTTTACTTCAATACTTTCTTTCAAGGTAATCTGGGGTATGTTAATTTCACACTTGTAGGCCACAACCATTACTCCAGCCTTATATGCTTCTTCAACTTTCTGTCCAAAAACAGGATCCATTTCATAGTGTGGAGAAAAAGCATTGCCATCCTCTCTCTGCACGGAGAAAAACAACGCCCCCCTCGAACCATTACTTTGGGCTTTAATTAATTCATCAATATGTCTTGCTCCTCTTGCCGTGGGTGCATCCGGAAAGAGAGCACGACCATTTTGGACCAGATTCACTGATTTCACTTCCACATACACCGGCCCCTGGGGGGAAGAAAGCTTGAAATCAAGCCTGCTTTTACCAAAGGTAATTTCTTTTTTTTCTATAGTTGCTCCTTGAAATTCCTTTATTTTTTTCTCAGCAAGGGCTTCAGCGAAAAGCAGTGTGGAAAGCCGTGAATCCACTGCGACAATACTTTCAGGACCCCTGACCAGAACCAGGTCCCAGAGGGTTTTTCTTTGTTTGTTTTGGACTGGCTCCAAATACACTCTTGTTCCCGGTTGCATTAGTTCTTCAAGCCGGCCCGTATTGGGAACATGAGCCAGTTGGGTTTGCCCCCATACTCTTACTTTTGCAACAAATCGGTTTTCCCTTTCCAGCAATATTGCCGGTGTTAATTTGTTATATTCCATTTTTTTACCTCTGTTCAGGTTAATTTAAACAAATAAAAACTTTTTTGTTTCCAGAAAGCTAATAATTTGCAGGGTTATTCCTCGGTATTTTTTTAATCCCGGGCGAAAAAACCATAAGACTTCAAAAATCATTTTGCTCTATTCCAGGTTTTTTATGGGGAAGAAAAAAAGCTTTTCTCTTCTGTCATCTTGCTTCGGTAAAAATCAACATAATAATTTACTAAACTCCAAACTCTTCCCAAAAAATACCTACATTTATCTTATACAAGGTATTTTGAACTGTCAACTAAAAAAGGGTCTTGATTTATAATCAAGACCCTTTTCTTTCTTATACCCAGCCCCTGAGTCGCATTGCTTCGTCAAGGCGTTTTATTGCAACCATATATGCAGTTATTCTCATGTTAACATCATTTTCAAGGTAGGAATTGTATACATTTTTGAAAGCCTTGACCATTATTTTTTCCAGCTTTTCTTTCACTTCGTCAGCTGCCCAGTAAAAATTCATCAGGTTCTGGACCCATTCAAAGTAGGAAACGGTAACTCCACCAGCATTGGCCAGAATATCGGGAAGAACCAGAACTCCTTTTTCATCAAGAATTTCATCTGCTTTAGGAGTTGTCGGTCCGTTTGCTGCTTCCCCAATTATTTTGGCCTTTATGTTAGCAGCATTTTTGGTAGTAATTACATTTTCCAGGGCTGCCGGAATCAGAATATCACACTCTAATTCTAACAGGTCCTTATTGGAGATTTCGTTGCAGCCGGGGAAGCCCTTTACTGAGCCCACTCGCTCCTTATGTTCTTTCAATTCAACGGGATCAAACCCATCGGGGTTATAAACTCCTCCGGAAGAATCGTTAGCTGCAATAATTTTTGCTCCGAGCTCTTTTAAGAGGCGTCCGGCAGCGCTTCCTGCGTTTCCATAACCCTGTATTACAACTGTTGCTCCGTTAAGGTCCATGCCAATTGCTTTTGCAGCTTCCCGCACCACGATTACACAACCACGAGCAGTGGCTTCTTCACGGCCTTCAGAACCACCCAGAATAATCGGTTTACCGGTTAAAAGCCCTGGAACGTTTACCCCTTTTAACTGGCTATACTCATCCATCATCCAGGCCATTATCTGGGGGTTGGTATAAACATCAGGAGCAGGAATGTCTTTATCCGGACCAACTATTGGAGCAAGGGCACGGATAAAGTTACGGGACAATCTCTCGATCTCCCTGCGGGAGAGTTCCTTGGGATTAACCTGAACTCCACCTTTACCCCCACCATATGGTATTCCAACAAGGGCGCATTTAAAGGTCATCCAGGCAGCAAGGGCTTTTGTTTCATCCATTGCAACATCAGGATGGAAACGAAGTCCCCCTTTGGTCGGTCCAAGAGCATCATTATGCTGACAGCGATAGCCGGTAAAAACCTTTACAGAACCATCATCCATCCTTACCGGAACTGAACAGGTGAAAACGCGCATCGGTTCTTTTAAAAGGTCATGCACTCCTGGATCTAAGTCCAGTTCCCGAGCCGCTACTGCTAGCTGCTGTTGAACAATTTCATAGACGTTAAGACTTTCTTCCATTAATTAATTCACCTCTTTTTTTATTAATTACTAAAATTCCTCAAAATTCAAGACGAAAACTCCCCATTAAAACCTCCTTTCCTAGCCAAAATGAGATAATATTACCCCAGCGGCAACGGCCGAACCAATAACACCGGCCACATTAGGTCCCATGGCGTGCATTAAAAGGTGATTGTCTCCATCCGCTTCTAAACCAAGTTTTTGGCTGACCCGGGCTGCCATTGGAACCGCAGATACACCGGCGGAACCAATAAGGGGGTTGATTTTCCCTCCGGTCAACCTGTACATAATTTTGCCCAAAACAACCCCTGAAAAAGTACCAACTGAAAAGGCAAAGAGGCCCAACAAAATAATCTGGATTGTTTCCCAAACAAGGAAATTTTCCGCAGTTGCAGTCGCTCCAACAGTAAGGCCCAAAAAGATGGTTACTATATTAACCAGAGAATCCCGGGCCGTTTGCAGTAACCGGTCAACCACACCGGATTCCTTCAAAAGGTTACCAAACATTAAAGAACCGATTAAGGGAATTGAGGCGGGAATAAGTAAGCCTGTTAGAATGGTTACGGCAACAGGAAAAATTATCTTTTCTTTCTGAGAAACCTCTCTTAACTGGCCCATTCTAACTTTTCGTTCGGTATCATTGGTTAATAATTTAATTATGGGCGGCTGGATTACAGGAACCAGGGCCATGTAAGAATACGCTGCAACAGCTATCGGCCCCAAAAGTTCCGGGGCCAGATTCGCTGCAGTAAAAATAGCTGTTGGCCCATCTGCCCCGCCTATTATCCCAATTGCTCCAGCTTGAAAGGGTTGAAAACCCACCGCAAGAGCGCCCAAAATGGTGGTGAAAATCCCAAACTGGGCTGCTGCACCGAGCAACATGGTTTTTGGATTGGCCAGCAGAGGGCCGAAATCCGTCCAGGCTCCAACCCCAATAAAAATAAGGGGGGGATAAATACCCAGACTGGTTCCCTGGTAAAGGTAATAAAGCAAACCCCCTACCTCACCCCCCTGGGGTGGGGCCATAATTCCGGTCAGGGGTAAATTGACCATTATTACCCCAAAACTGATCGGGATGAGCAAAAGAGGTTCATATTTTTTCTTTATCGCAAGATATAACAGAACCCCGGCCACTGCAACCATAACCATTTGCTGCCAGGTCATATTGGCAAAACCTGTGCTCTGCCAGAAACTATCTATTGCAAGTTCCATTAATTTTCCCCCTACTCCAAAATTACAAGAATATCTCCTGGATTAACGGAAGCTCCCTCATTTACTTTAATTTCTTTGATTTTCCCATCAGCGTTCGCGGTAATTTCGTTTTCCATTTTCATCGCTTCGAGGATCATAAGCACCTGACCTTTGGTAACTTCATCCCCTGTTTTTACGGTTACTTTCAAAACCTTTCCGGACATGGGTGCCTTTACTTCTCCGGGTATGCCACTACTCTGCACTGCCTTCTTTTTTTCCTGAGTTTTTGGAGCAGCAGGGGCAGAAGAAACAGGGGATTTTTCAACAAAAGAGGTTTGCTTTTCTCCGCCTTCCTTGATTTCCTCAACCTCAACCTCGTATTCCTCACCATTTACTCTAATTCTGTATTTTTTCATGCCTGGTCTTAACTTCCTTTCCATTCTGGTTTATTATTAATAAGTTCCTGACGGCCCCTCCGGGCCCACTCTTCACCACGATGGCTGACCCTAATTATCTTAAACCTGTCATCGCCCCTGTAAGCATGAATAGCAGCAGTTATTGCTGCGATCGGTGGTTCAGTTTTTTCCTCCTCATCTTGCCCGGTAAGGTGTTCATCCCGGGCCGGGGGAGGGGTTTTAGGTCCAAAAATTTTCTCTAATCCCACAACTACCAGGCCAAGGAATATTAAAGCAACAAAAACGGTCCCCGTCCCGAGGATTATTATTTCCCAACCAGCAGTTAAATCAGGCATTTCTCTTCCTCCTTAAACCGGAAAATTACCGTGTTTCCTGGGCGGCCGGGAAACCTTTTTGCAGGATAAAAGGTCCAGGGAATAAATTAAACGGGCCCGGGTTGCTTCATATTCGATGATATCGTGAACCATACCCCGCCTGGCTGCCACAAGGGGATTGGCAAAAAGTTCCCGATATTCTTTTATTTTTTCCTGCCTTACTTCTTCAGGATTTTCTGCCCCTTTAATTTCTTTCCGGTAAATTATGTTTGCCGCTCCCTCAGGCCCCATAACAGCAATTTCCGCGTTAGGCCAGGCAAAAACAAAGTCTGCCCCCAGAGCCTGGCTACACATGGCCACAAAAGCCCCTCCGTAGGCCTTACGAGCAATTAAAGTTACCTTGGGAACTGTAGCCTCGGAATAAGCATAGAGAAGTTTCGCCCCGTGGCGAATTACACCCCCATATTCCTGTTCGGTTCCCGGAAGATAACCCGGAACATCCACCAGATTAACCAGGGGAATATTGAAAGCATCACAAAACCTGATAAAACGCGAAGCTTTATCAGAGGAATCAATATCTAAAACTCCACCTTTGTCTTTGGGTTGATTGGCAACTATTCCTACAGATTTTCCACCCAGGCGGGCAAAACCAACAATAATATTCGGGGCAAAATAGGGATGGACTTCAAAAAAGTAGCCCCCATCGACTATCAGCCTTATTACCTCTTTCATATCATATAGTCGCTTGGGATCCTCAGGAACAATATCCCTAATCCCCTGAGGTCCTGGAGCAGGTGGTTCTTCGGTTTGGGTTTCGGGTGGATTTTCCATATTGTTTGCAGGTAAATAGCTCAATAATTCCCGGATAGCATTCAAGCAGGATTCTTCATCAGCATTGTTAAAGTGGGCAACTCCACTGAGCTGATTGTGAGTTGCTGCTCCACCCAGTTCTTCAGGAGAGACTTCCTGCCCTGTAACGGCTTTCACTACCTGAGGACCGGTTATAAACATCTGGCTTATTCCTTCCACCATAAAAGTAAAATCCATGAGAGCTGGAGAATAAACCGCTCCTCCGGCACAGGGGCCAAGGATTGCAGCAATCTGGGGAATAACTCCAGAGGCAATTGTATTGCGGTAGAAAATATCCCCATAGCCGTCCAAGGCATCCACGCCTTCCTGAATCCTTGCCCCTCCTGAATCATTCAAACCAATTATCGGAGCTCCATTTTCCAGGGCCAGATCCATTATTTTTACTATTTTTTTTGCGTGAGCTTCTCCAAGAGTTCCCCCCATTGCAGTGAAATCCTGGGCAAAAACAAATACCAGTTGTCCGTTAACCGTCCCAGAACCTGTTACTACCCCTTCTCCCGGAACTTCCCGGCCTTCCATTCCTAGATCTGTTGACCTGTGAGCAGTAAAAAGGTTAATTTCCATAAAAGAATCAGGATCAAGCAGTTTTTCCAACCTCTGTCGGGCTGTTAACTTCCCTTTTTCATGCTGGGATTTTATTTTTTCACTACCCCCGCCAAGTTTAGCCCTTTCCTTAAGTGACTGCAGGGTTTCTCCTTTTTTTGCTTTCATACTCACTCTCCTCTACTCATGCTGGCATAATTCTAATAAAACTCCCTGGGTTTCCTTGGGGTGGACAAAGGCAATCAGGGCCCCCCCGGCCCCGGGAACAGGTTCCTCATTAATCAACCTGATTCCTTGTTCTTTTAATTTATCCAGTTCGGCTGCCACATCATCAACGGAAACAGCAAGGTGGTGAATTCCGCTCCCTTTTTTATCCAGGAATTTCTGAATGGGGCTTTCCGGGTCAGTTGGCTCTAATAGTTCGATCTTGCTTTCCCCAAGTGGTAACATGGCAACCCGGACTTTTTGGGAAGGAACCTCTTCAATATTTACAATTTCCAAACCCATAAGATTATAAACTTTCGCCGCCTCTTCAATATTGGATACAGCAATACCAATGTGGTCTATATGCATTTTAATCACTCCTGGAAATCAATTTTTCTGCCCAATAAGCAGGTGATTTTTCCCGCCTGTTAATAGATTTAATAGCCTTTTCCCAGTCTTCTGTTCCCAGAAGCGGCCCCAGATATAGATCCTGAAAGCGAGCCTGTAGGTGCATTTTTAGGGCCATTTCATTTCTCATTTTTTCTTTCTTTTCTTTCTGGCCTGATTTTTCAAGGCTCTTCTGGTGATCCAGAAATTTCTCAAGCAGGGTATCAAGATTCTGCCCCTGGCTGGCAACCAGCTTAATTACAGGAGGGACCCATTTTTCATCCCCATTCCGGGAAGAAAGCATACTTTGCAATAATCCCGCGAGAGTTTCCGCTCCCTCCAGATCAGCCTTGTTTACGGCAAAAATATCGCCGATTTCCAGTAAACCAGCCTTAATAGTTTGAACATCGTCTCCTGTCCCGGGCATCATTATTACTGCTACAGTATCAGCAAGAGATACAATATCTGTTTCCGATTGGCCCACACCAACGGTTTCCACCAGGATCCTATCAACTCCAAAGGCTTGATACAAAGAAACTGCGTCCATTATTGCAGGGCTAAGCCCACCCAAGGCGCCTCGGGAAGCCATGCTGCGAATGAAGATCCCTTCTCTTCCAGCCAAGTCCATCATTCGAACCCGATCTCCGAGAATGGCTCCTCCGGAAAAGGGACTGGTCGGATCTACGGCAATGACCCCAATTCTCTCAGACCTGTTGGCCAAACTATCTACCAGATAATTAGTAATGGTGCTTTTACCCACCCCTGGAGCTCCAGTAAGGCCCCAGATTGGACAGGACCTGACCTCGGGGTAAATGGAATCAAGAAGTTCTCGGTAACCACTTTTTCTATTTTCGATAAAGGTTAGACCTTTAGCAAGGGCTTTTTCTTCACCAGCAATTATTCCCCGGGCCAGTTCATTTACCTGATTACCCATTTACCTTTTCCTTTATATAGGAAACGATATCTTCTGTTGAAGTGCCAGGAGAGAAAATCCGATCAAACCCAACATCCTCCAGTTGTTTTCTATCTTTCTCTGGAATAATTCCTCCTCCAATCAGCAGAATATCTTCGTGTCCTTTTTCCTGGAGCAGTTCTGCAACTTTTTTGAAGAGGTGGTTGTGGGCTCCGGAAAGACTACTCAGGCCAATTACCTGAACATCTTCTTGAACTGCAGCGGAAACAATCTGATCTGGAGTTCGGCGAAGACCCGTATAGATAACTTCCATGCCCGCATCCCTTAAGGCCTGTGCCACAACTTTAGCTCCACGGTCATGCCCGTCAAGACCCGGTTTGGCAATTAATACTCTAATCTTATTCTCGCCCATGTTTCTGCCTCCTAACTTTAAAATGTGGGAGCCTGGTACTCACCGTAAATTGAACGCAGGACATCACAAATTTCCCCGAGTGTTGCATAAGCTTTAACTGCATCAATTATTGCTGGCATAAGATTTTCATCTTCTTGGGCTGTTTTCTTAAGCTGCTCCAGTGCTTTTTGAGCTTCTTTTTCGTCTCTTTTTGCCCTGGTATTTTTTAATTTTTTAATCTGTTCTTTTTCCATCTGGGGATCAACTTCAAGAAGATCAGTAGGAGAAGGTTCTTCCTGGGCGTATTTATTAACCCCTACCACAATATCTTCCTGTCTTTCAACTCTTTTCTGCATTTCATATGCGCTTTTCTGGATTTCTCGTTGCACATAACCTTTTTCAATTGCTTTTACCATTCCGCCCATTTCTTCAATTTTTTCTAGGTACTCTTCTACCCTCTTTTCAATATCATCAGTAAGGCTTTCCACATAATAAGATCCTCCCAGGGGATCAACAGTTGAAGTTGAACCGCTTTCACTGGCAATGATTTGCTGGGTCCGCAGAGCAATCCGCACCGATTCCTCGCTTGGCAGAGCCCATGCTTCATCATAGGAATTGGTATGCAAAGATTGCGTTCCCCCCAAAACTGCTGCCAGGGCCTGGATGGTAACCCTAACAATATTATTTTGCGCCTGCTGAGCAGTTAAAGAAGCCCCTGCAGTCTGGGTGTGAAAGCGAAGCATTTTGCTCTTGGGATTCTCTGCTCCAAACTTTTCCTCCATGATTTTTGCCCACAACCTGCGGGCGGCCCGGAATTTTGCCACTTCTTCCAGAAGGTTCATCTGAGCATTGAAAAAGAAAGAAAGCCGGGGAGCAAATTCATCCACTTTCAATCCGGCCTGGAGAGCAGCCTTTACATAGGCTATTCCGTCAGCCAGGGTAAAAGCGAGTTCCTGCACAGCATTCGCTCCTGCTTCCCTGATATGGTAACCGGAAATACTGATTGTATTCCAGTTCGGTAATTCCCGGGAACAATAAGCAAATATGTCTGTAATCAAACGCAAAGATGGACCCGGAGGAAAAATATAAGTACCGCGGGCAAAATATTCTTTTAAAATATCATTTTGAATGGTACCCTTTAATTTATCAGCTGAAACCCCCTGTTTTTCTGCCAGGGCTATATACATGGCCAGAAGTACTGCTGCAGGAGAATTAATTGTCATGGAAGTGCTGACCTTATCCAGAGGAATCTGGTCAAAAAGAATTTCCATATCAGCCAGGGAGTCAATGGGAACCCCGACCTTACCTACCTCTCCATCAGCAAGGGGGTGGTCTGAATCAAGTCCAATCTGTGTTGGCAGGTCAAAGGCAACTGAAAGTCCAGTCTGCCCTTGCTCCAGAAGGTAGCGATAACGGCGATTGGATTCTTCAGCACTGGCAAATCCTGCGTACTGGCGCATTGTCCAGGGACGTCCCCGGTACATAGTTGGGTAAACCCCCCGAACAAAAGGATACTGACCTGGAAAACCCGCCTTTTCCAGGTATTCGTCATCAGAATAATCCAGCGGAGTATAGATTTCTTTTACCGGTTCCCGATAGGAGGTAAAGGCTTCATTCCAACCTCTTTGCTGGAACTTTGCAAAAGGACCTTCTCGCCATTTTTTTAGATTCTCTTGAATTTTTTCCTGCCGGTCCTTGTCTTTCATTCTTCTTCTTCCTCCTCCTTGCTTTTAATTTTGTATTGGTTCAGGTTCTCCGCCAGTTCTTCACCAAGTTCCAGAGCTTTTTTGTTTAAATCCTCGGTTCCCCTGGGGACTCTCTCCAGAACCACTTCTCTCAATTTCTCTGTTTCTACTACTTCGTGAAGTTTATTGAAAAGGGCAAGAGAAACTACATTAACAACCATCCTCGTTCCCAGTTTTTCCTGGGTTAACTTTTGGATTGGCACGACGTAAGTTGGACCACCACGCATGGCAATATCTACTCTCTCATCCACTACCATTATCCCGTATTCCTTGAGGTCCCGGTTATATTTGTTATATGCTTCCTGGGTTAAGGCCAGGAGAAAATCCGGTTTATTAACCTGGGGGTAGTCTATTTCTTCATCGGAAATGATTACTTCCGCCTTGCTGGCTCCTCCGCGGGCTTCAGGCCCATAAGACTGGGTCTGAACAACTTCCTTATCGGTAAACCTGACCACAGCTTCGGATAATATGATCCCTGCAAGGATCAAACCCTGACCTCCTGCCCCGCTTAGCCTGATTTCATACCTGGCCATTATTCTTTACCCCCCTGCACACTTTTAATTAATTGATCGTACCTGGCTGTATACTCCTCGTCATCTCTTTCTGCAAAAATCCCGGTAATTATTTTTCCTTTTAATTGCTCGGAATCCAGGTCCCTGGCTTTTTTGATATCGATAGAATTTTTCTTCTGCCACTCCAGCATTTCCAGCGGTGTTTTCATTTTATTACGGCGCCCATAATAGGTCGGGCACTGGCTTATTGCTTCTACATAAGAAAAACCTTCTTTTCCAAAGGCTTTTTCTATATAGGAATCCAGTTTGGGAAGGTGGTAAACCGTTCCCCGGGCCACAAAATTAGCCCCGGCACTCCTGGTCAGTTCGCAAAGGTCAAAGGGCGGCTCGATATTTCCGTAAGGTGATGTAGTGGCCATTGACCCTTCCGGAGTCATTGGGGAATACTGCCCACTGGTCATCCCATAAATTTGATTGTTAAACAAAACCACATTTATCCCGATATTTCGTCGGCAGGCATGGATCAGGTGATTTCCTCCGATAGCGGCACCGTCTCCATCCCCTGTTATTACAATCACATGCAGTTCTGGATTGGCTAGTTTAATTCCGGTGGCAAAAGCTATCGGCCGACCATGAACTGTATGCAGGGTATTGAAATTCATATAACCTGGCGCTCGGGATGAACAACCTATCCCGGAAACAACAGTTACTTTTTCAGGGTCCCAACCCATCTTATCAATACCTTTAACAATACTCATCATTACCGAACCGTGGCCGCACCCCGGGCACCAGATATGGGGAAGTTTATCTACTCGAAAATATTTTTCCATTTCCATTTAATTAACCCCCTCCAGTTTTGCAAGAATCTGTTCGGGAGTAATGAGAACTCCATCAGCCCGCTGGGCTCCACGGATAGGAATCCTTTTATCCATTACTCTCTCCACTTCACCTATCAACTGCCCTCTATTCATCTCAGCAACAACTATATTATTCTTATCATGTCCCGCCTGGGCAACAATTTCTTCAGGGAAAGGCCAGATCGTTTTCAAAATTAACAGCCCAACCAAAAGGCCTTTTTCCCGGGCAATTCTCCAGGCTGCCTTGGCCGAACGGGCTGATGCACCGTAGCTGATTATCAACTGATTGGCCTGGCGCAAACCGTAGGTTTCATAAAGGAACAGCGTCTCTTTATACTTATCAATTTTTTCGTGGAGACGATTTAATAGTCTGCTGGTAACCTCGGGTCTGTTTGAAGGAAAACCGGTCTCATCATGGTATAACCCGGTTGTATGGAAGCGATAACCACCACCATATGGGGGCAACGGAGGGATTAAATCTTCATCAGTAATATCATAGGGCTGGAAGGATCCCGGGGCTCCATGGGGTTGCTTTCGGTTGGTTATTACCATTTCATCTTTTCGGGGGAGAATAACTCTTTCCCGCAGGTGCCCGATGGTTTCATCGAGCAATAAAATTACGGGGGTCCGAAACCTTTCAGCCCAGTTTACTGCCTGAAAGCTTAAAAGGTAAGCATCAGTGACTGAGTTTGGACAGAGCACCAGAGCAGGGTGATCACCGTGGGTTCCCCAGCGGGCCTGCATCACATCTCCTTGAGCTGGAGAAGTAGGCAGTCCAGTACTCGGGCCAGCCCGCTGCACATTCATAATCACACAGGGCGCTTCAATCATATTGGCAAAACCTATTATTTCCTGTTTAAGAGAAAAACCAGGACCGCTGGTTGCAGTCACTGCTTTTTTCCCAGCAAGGGAGGCCCCAACAACAGCTCCCATACTGGCAATTTCGTCTTCCATCTGAATAAACTTTCCTCCCACCTTGGGAAGCTTTGCTGCAAATTCTTCTGCAATCTCCGAGGAGGGTGTTATCGGATATCCGGCGTAAAAAAGAACCCCTGCATCAAGAGCTCCTTCAACACAGGCTTCATTACCCTGCATAAGCTTAACTCTCTCAGTCATTATTTTCAATCACCTCGACTTTTATGGCATAATCAGGACAGCGGAGAACACATTGATTACACGCAATACAGTTTTCCGGATCCTTTACTTCCATTTTCCCATCATTTCTAAGCCCCAAAATCTTTTTGGGACAGAAAGTTGCACAAATTTCGCAACCTTTACACCAGGATTCCTTGATCTCGACCTTCCCTTTTTTTGGCAACCTTTACACCTCTTTCGCTTCAACTTTTGCAATCAATTATACAATTTTTACAAAAAAAGAAGAACTCCTTCATAATTTCCCTAAAAAGTATACATAAATAATAAGAGCCTAAAAGGCTCTTTTTATTTGATTTCTCGCCTGAGTTTTTGCACCTCACTAAGGATCCGGTTCCCCAGATCCAGTTTGGTTGTTGGAGGAAGGCTTTCATAAGAATCCGGGAAAACGAGGGTTGCCTGATTTGAATCCACTCCAAACCCGGATCCCTCAGCAGAAACGTCATTAGCGACGATAAAATCCAGATATTTTCTTTTTAGTTTTTCCTGGGCATTGGCAACGATATTCTCTGTTTCGGCGGCGAAGCCTACCAGTATTCGATCACCTTTTTTCCGCCCAATTTCTTCGAGAATGTCTTCATTGCGCTCTAAAGCCAAAACGAGCTCCTTTTTTTCTTCTTTTTTCACCTTCATTTTATAGGTTTCTTTGGGACGAAAATCCATCGGAGCCGCAGCTTTAATTATAACATCATTATCCAAGCATCTTTTTACAACAGCATCCAGCATTTCCCTGGTGGTTGAAATCTTTACCAATTCGTTCAGCCCCCAGGGAGTTTTTAATTGGGTAGGTCCAGAAATCAGTGTTACCTGAGCTCCCCGGCGCAAAGCTGCCTGGGCAATAGCATAACCCATTTTCCCTGATGAAGGATTGGTCAAAACCCTGACTGGATCAATAAACTCCTGGGTTGGGCCTGCAGTTACAAGTAATCGCATTCCAGCAAGATCCTTGGGGGTTAAAGCCCGAATTACTTCTTCAATGATAATTTCGTTATCAGCAAGCCTGCCTTTCCCGGAAGAACCTTCAGCCAATCGCCCTACTTCCGGTTCAATAAAAGTATAGTCCATCTCCTGTAGCTTCCTTAAATTAACCTGGAAAATTGGATTCTCATACATCCGGTTATTCATGGCTGGAGCAAAAATAACAGGGGCTTTTGTTGCTGAAATTGTTGTTGTTAGGAGATCGTCCGCTATGCCACTGGCAACCTTACCGATAATATTATACGTTGCAGGAGCCACAAGGATAAGGTCGGCTTCTGTTGCCAGCTCAATGTGCTGAATATTCCAGTTGGGCGGTTCGGAAAACATGTCCGTAGCAACAGGCTGATGGGTTATGCTCTGGAATGTAATGGGACGAACCAGTTCACAGGCAGCCCTGGTCATAATTACCCTGACTTTGGCTCCCTGTTTTACCATTCGGCTTGCAATATCAACTGCTTTATAAGCAGCAATACCTCCGCTCACACCAATTACAATAGTCTTCCCCTGGAGCAAAATTTCCCCTCCTCAATTACTTAATGCTGTCAATCTTTTTCCGGATATAATCTACTTTTCCAGCTATTATTTCATTCATTGCTATCGTTACAGGTTTATTGGTACTTGAATATTCAATAAGGGGTTTACTTCCATCATTTAAGGCCCTTGCCCTTTTGGCTGCAGCAATAACCAGGGTATAGGGGCTGTCAACTCTCTGCATTAATTTTTCATGACTCAACCGCTTGTTAATAGCCACCCTTTAATTTCCCCTTTCCTCGTCACAAATAATTCTTTTTATTCTGTTTACAGTTTCCTGGAGTTCATCATTGATAACAATATAATTGTAATCGTCCTGCTCCTCCATTTCCTGGAGAGCATTCTGTAAACGGATTTCTTTTTCTTGAGAGGAGTCTGTACCTCTTTTTTCCAGACGTTGGGCCAGTTCTTCTAAACTTGGGGGAGCCAGAAAGATGAAAACGCCTTCAGGGCATTTCTTTTTAATCTGTCTTGCTCCCTGAACATCGATTTCCAGTATTATGTGTTTCCCGGCCTGCAAAGTCTTTTCGACAAAATCCCGGGGAGTTCCATAAAGGTGATTGTGAACCCGGGCCCACTCCAGCCATAGGTTTTCCTCAATACCTTTCTGGAAATCCTCGGGGGTAAGGAAAAAATAGTCTTTACCGTTAACTTCGCCGGGGCGGGGCGGGCGGGTTGTTGCTGAAACTGAATATACCAGGTCTTTTCTCTGCCGTAATAATTCCCTGAGGACGGTTCCCTTCCCGACCCCGGAAGGACCGGAAAGAATAAATAATTTCCCCTCTTTCATTTTTACAGGGGAGCTTCTTTATCGACTAAACGGTGAGAAACAGTTTCTGGTTGCACTGCACTCAAAATGATATGATCGGAATCAGTAATAACAACGGCACGAGTCCGCCGGCCGTAAGTAGCATCTACAAGGCGACCTTGCTCCCTTGCTTCCTGGATAATTCTTTTAATGGGGGCCGATTCAGGGCTTACAATTGCAATAATCCTGTTTGCTGCGACAATATTTCCGAAACCAATATTAATTAGCTTAATATCCATTAATTATCCCTCCTGAAAACTTATAAAATGTTTTGAACCTGTTCCCTGATTTTTTCTACCCAACTTTTTAACTCAATAACCCGATACAAAACTTCACGGTTATTAATCTTGGAGCCGATGGTGTTAATTTCCCTGAGCATCTCCTGAGCAATAAAATCCAGTTTCTTCCCAACTGCATTTTTCTCCCGCAACGCCCCGCTTAAATGTTCAAGATGGCTTTCTAAACGGACTATTTCTTCTTGAATATCACTGCGTTCCGCTAACACCCCCGCTTCCATCATTATTCTTTCTTCGGCAAAATCATTTTCCTCGAGAAAACTCTCCAGTTTGCTTTTTAGCTTATGATAATGTTCTTTCTGGATTTCGGGCAATATACCTTTTATACTTTGGACCATTTCCGCAATTTTTTTCGCATATTCTTCTATTTCCTTTTTCAGCGTCTCCCCTTCTCTTTCCTGCATGAAAATTAATTGTTCCAAGGCCTGTTTTATAGATCCCTGTAGAACTTCTTTTACCTCTTCCAGTTCAGGGGTTTTCTTCTGTCTTAAAACTCCAGGAAGAGAAAGCTTAAACTCCTCACTAACCATTCCCTTCCCGACAGCCTGAATTATAGCCTGATTGTAGGCCTGAAGCAAACTGGTATCCAGGGAAATTTCCGGAACTTCCCCTTCTTCA
This sequence comes from Bacillota bacterium, assembly GCA_007122335.1. Lineage (GTDB taxonomy): Bacteria > Bacillota > Halanaerobiia > B1SED10-174 > B1SED10-174 > T1SED10-26. The sequence continues at coordinate 18,970 of SKTZ01000008.1, read as the reverse complement.
ACCACAACATTAATATTCAAATCAACCCTTCCCCGGGCAATTCGTTCTTTCACCAGTGATCTAACAAGGGGATCCAGTGCAGAATATTCTCCAGGAAAATAAATATTAAGAGAAAGATTGCGGTGATTTACACTCTTTATTTCAGTTTCAAAAATCCAGCGGCCTTTTTTTGCAACTCCGGTCCCATACCCGGTCATACTCCTCATTTTGCACTCCTCCTCTAATTTCCTTTAAATAATATCATAATAAAAGGCCCGTTTCAATAATTCCATCCAGGTTTTAAAATAGTGGATTGACTTTTTCTTTAAAAACATCGCTTGACTACAAGCACCTAAATAGTGAATAATAGCATATAAAGAGTTGTGTTTCAGGAGGGAGTTTTATCATGGACGGCGTTATGCTCAATAAGACGGGAGCAGAACTGCAAAGAGAATTACAAACTGGGTATATCATAAAAATATATCAACCTCACCAGCAGGTTGTTAATATTGAATTCCGCTGCCAGCATAGGAATAAAAATCTTTATATTTTTCTTCACCCCTCTGATCAGGGGATTTTTCTCGCAGATTATAATATGGACAATCCCCCCAAACCCCCTTCCTTTACCATGTTACTCCGCAAGTACCTGCAGGGAATGCCCCTGGATAAAATTGAGCAGCGGGGTCTGGATAGAATGCTTGTTTTCCATTTTGGTTCATTCCAGTTAATTGTTGAATTGATGGGGCGGCATGCTAATTTAGCCCTCGTCAAGGAAGGAAAAGTCCTGGGAGTTTTAAAACCCCAGGGGGAAGAAAGCCAGCGTCCCATCAGTCCCGGGTTACCATATAACCCCCCTCCCGCCCAGGGGAAATACGATCCCTGGGAGATTCCCTGGGAAAGATTAAAAGGGGAAAACGGAGATAAAAAAATCTGGAGATTATTATTTGATAATATTGAAGGAATCGGCCCTAAAACAGCAAAGGACCTGGTAGTGAGAGCTGAACTTGATCCCGAAGAAAAGGTAGATAATCTGGGAGAGCAGCAAATGGATAATGTCAAAGAAGTTGTTTCCTGGCTCGAAAATTTCCTTGCCACCTCTCCTCCCGATCCTACTGCCCTATATGAAGACGAAGAATTATTTGAAGTTTTCCCCTTCGAACCAGTTGCCTGGCCGGAAATGGAAAAAAGAAAATTTGCTACCCTGTCCCAACTTTTGGGAACAACCATAATTCAAAACTGGGAAAAAAATCAACTACAGGGAAAAAAGAACCAACTGCAAAAATTGGTAAATAAAGAGGTCAAGAAAAAAGAGCGGAAATTGCAAAAACTGCAGGCAGACCTTCGAGAAGCCCGGGGAAGTGAAACCCTCAAGGTCAAGGGAGAACTTTTAACCGCCTATGCTCATAAAATTAAAAAAGGGGATCAGGTAGTTGAACTTCCCAATTATTACCAGGATAATTCCCCAATAGAAATAAAAATAAAGCCAGAACTTTCCCCTCATGCCAACGCCCAAAAATATTTCAAACAATATCATAAAAAGAAAAAGGCTTTAAAACACCTCAAAAAACAGCTGGCTTTAACCCGGCGGGAGTTAAGATACCTGGAGGAGGCAAACCATTATCTGGACCAGGCAGATTCTCTGAGAGAAGTTTGGGAATTAGAAGAGGAATTTAAAGAAACAGGCGTGATCACAATCCGCAGGAAAAAAAGCAGCCCAGATATCAAGAGCAAACCACGCCAGTTCGAAACTTCTGACGGAAGAACAATCCTGGTAGGGAGAAATAATCGCCAAAACGAAGAATTATTTCGGAAAGCAAAACCCCACGATTTATGGTTTCACACCAGGGAAATACCGGGATCTCATGTCATAATCAAAACTGAAAAACTTGCTGTAAACGATGAGGACCTGCTTAAGGCAGCCAGCCTGGCAGCTTTTTTCAGCAAGGGTAGACAAGACAGTAAGGTTGCAGTTGACTACACCGAGGTTAAAAATTTAAAAAAGCCCAAAGGAAGTCCTCTCGGTTTTGTTCACTACGAAAACTACAGGACAATTCTTGCCCCACCTGAACTTCCTGGTTCCTAAAAAATGGCACGGGTTCCCCGTGCCATTTTTTTATTCCATCTCCGATACTCCTGTAAAATTAAACCCATCAATAACCAGGGCAGGAGACTGCGGAGCTCCCATTTGGAAGGGCATTTTGCCCAGGCTATCGCCAACCCCAACTACTTTTTTCAATGCTTCAATTATGTTCTGGGTAAATCTCAAGTTTTTGAGAGCATGATCAACTTTTCCATTTTTTATCCAGAAGGTCCCATCCCTGGTTAAGCCCGTAATAATTGTCTTTTGAGGATGAATTACTCCCACGTAATGAAACCTTGTAACTAAAACTCCTTTTTCCACTTTTTGCAGAAGCTGGTCGTTGGTTTCTTTTCCGGGTCTCATTTTTAGGTGGGTGGGCATCGGCCCATAAGTCCTGAAAACGGGAGGCAGAGCATGCCCTGTTGATTTCCTGTCCTCTTTTTGGGCTAAATAATGATCGTAAACATAGTTCTTGTAAATACCTTCTTCTACGAGAGGAATTGGCCTTTTGGGCATCCCCTCACCATCATAAGGAAAGGGCAGCCCATTTTCATCATAGGGATCATCAATAATGGAAATTTTCTCTGCCATAACCTGTTCTCCAATCTTACCAGTAAAAAAACTTCTGCCTTCATTACAGGCAAGTCCATTAAATCCAATAAAGCTGAGGTAACCCAATAGTTCGCATACAGCCAGAGGTTCTAGGATTACAGTATATTCTCCTGGCTGGAGGGTTTCCCTTTCCTGGGTAGCTGCACATTTTTTAGCAGCCTTTTCAGCAACTTCAGAAACATTTAAATCATCAACATTAACCTGGACATCCTGGGCAAAACCTTCTCCGCCACCGGGACCTCCCATGTATAAGACCTTTAAAAAAGCCTGGGAAGTCATCCATTCTCGGTAGTTTCCACTGGAATTGATGGAAATATATTTGTTGGCTTGAGTTGAAAAAGTTCCAAACCCTTTAAATCCTTCCCTTTCTCCAATTCTCCTGATTTCTGCAATTCCTTCCGCCCTCTTTTCAGGGCTGCAGTTGGCTGTTTTTTGGGAATATGAAGGTAGCTCAGGGGCAATTTCTTCTGTAAAAGGTAGTCCGGGAAAGTCAGGGTCCGGTTTTTGATAACTTGCTGCTTTATGGGCTCGTTCTATTGCCTGCCGGACTGAAGAAGGGCTGAGATCTGTTGTGTTGGCACTACCTTTTCGTTTTTGGTCATGAACAACTACCGTAAGGTTTGCTGTTTCCTGGCTTATATTTTGATGTATGATGGATTCTGCAAAGCGAGAAAGCTTAAGATTTGTCTGCTGGCAAAATATTTCGGTGTGTTCTGCCGGAGATTCAGCAACCAGTTTTCTTAATTCTTCCTTTTTCATCGGCTGACACCTACCTTTATATTTCTAAACCTGGCATAGGAAGCTCCATGACCTACCGGTGCGGCTTGCATGGGTTCACCTTTTCCACAGTTGGGAACACCCCACATTTTCCATTCTGAAGAGCCGGCGATTCCATCACATGAACGCCAGAAAGGAAGGGTACTTCCCGTATAGGTGGGGTTTCTTAGCATTCCCCTAATTTTTCCATCTTCAATTAGCCAACCGATCTCTGTCCCAAACTGGAAATTGATCCTTTTATCATCAATACTCCAGGATTTGATCATATCCAGAAGAATACCTTTTTCGGTACCCTGGATTAATTCCTCGAGGGAGGAATTTCCGGGTTCCAGATTAATATTGGTCATCCGAATGATGGGGAAATTGCTCCAGCCAATAGCTCTCATTGTTCCATTACTTTTCTGCTTTAACACCGGTGCTGTTTCCCGGGAAGTTAAATAGTTTTCAAAACGTCCGTTTTGTACTATGGGAACACGCTGCCCGGGGACACCTTCATCATCATAGGCAAAGCTTCCTAGGGCTCCAGGCATCGTCGCATCCGCATAGATATTCACCAGTTCTGAACCATAGACCAGTTCCTTCAGGTTGTCGGGAGTCAAAAAACTTGTCCCTGCAAAAGCCGCCTCAGTTCCCAGGACCCGATCAAGTTCAATGGGATGTCCGACTGATTCGTGAACCTGAAGTCCCAGTTGACAGCCCCCGAGAATAAGGGTCATTTCACCCTTAGGACATTGTTCCGCAGTTAAAAGACCTTCTGCTTCTCTGCGAACCCTTTCAGCTTCCCCTTCTAAATCCATCTCTCTGATAAACTCGAAGCCTTTCTGAGCGTAATTCCCCCCGAATGCACTGGGATAAGATCGAATCTGGCGATCTTTCCCATCCGTACTCATGGCGCTAATTCCTGCTCCAGTTCTGTAAAAAGTCTGTTCAATTTCTGAACCTTCCGAGGAAATAAATAATTTCTTTTCTTTCTGGCAATTAATATTCCCAGTAGTTAGAAAAATTTTTTCTCCTTTCATTCCCTGATGAGCTTTTTGCAGAAGTTCAATCTTCTCATCCAGGGAAATATCGAAAGGATCTTCCTCAATCTCGGAAGTAAACTCGGTTTGGGCTGGTTCAACTGGAGCAAGTTCTCTTGGAGGTTGCCCCTTATTTGCCGCCCGCGCCAGGGCAACGGCTTCTCCGGATAATTGATCAGCCTTATCAAGATTTTCTTCAGCTAGGCTCATGCTGGCAAATCCCCAGCTCCCATTAACCCAAACTCTTAATCCCACTCCCCTATCTTCTCCCAGGTTCAGGTCTTCAATTTTTCCATTTTTGCATCTGATGCCCTGGTTTTCATTCTCAATATAACGCAAATCAGCATAATCCGCTCCTGCTTCCAGTGCCTTTTTTATCAGCCTTTTCCAGCGTTCCACGAAATCCCTCCTCATTAAAAAGAGGAAAAAGCCTCATAAGAGGCTTATTCCTCATCCTTTTTAGACTTTGCAATTATCTGTTCAGTTTCACGGGGCGGAACCTTATCGTAATAAGCAACTTTCATACTAAAGGTTCCCTGGCCCCCGGTAATTGATTTAAGGTCATTGGCATAATTAGCCATTTCAGCAAGGGGAACATTGGCTTTAATTATCTGCAACCCATCCTGAGGATCCATTCCCAGGATTTTCCCCCGCTTACTGTTCAGGTCTCCGATAACATCACCCATCTGCTCTTCTGATACTTCAACCCGAACTTCCATGATTGGTTCCAGAAGGACGGGATCAGCATTTTCTACTGCTTTTTTAAAGGCCTTGGAAGCTGCTAGCTTGAAGGCCATTTCCGAAGAATCAACCGGGTGATAGGAGCCATCAAAAACAGTTGCCTTGAAATCAACAACGTGATATCCGGCAATTACCCCTTCTTTCATAGCCTCACGGACACCCTTTTCAACTCCAGGGATAAACTGGTTGGGAATTGCCCCTCCGAAAATTTCTTCTTTAAACTCAAAACCACTTCCCCGGGGCATGGGTTCAAGCCGGATGTGGACGTGCCCGTATTGGCCTCTTCCACCGGTTTGTTTTTTATGCTTTTCTTCAACTTCAATTTTTTTCTGGATAGTTTCTTTGTAAGCAATCTTGGGAGCAGTTGTTTCAAAATCAACTCCAAATTTCCGCTTACTTACATCCTTAACTATATCCAGGTGCATTGTTCCCATTCCGGAAACAACCAGTTCGTTTGTTTCGGGATCATGGAAAACATTAAAGGTTGGGTCTTCTTCCGCGAAGCGATTTAATGCTGTACTAATTTTGTCTTCGTCCCCTTCCCCTTTGGGATAGGCGGCGAGAGAAAGGTTGGGTTTGGGAAACTTAATTTGGGGAAGAATGATCGGATTTTCTTTTTCGCAGAGGGTATCACCAGTTCCAGTATGCTGCAGTTTGGCAACCGCTCCAATATCTCCAGCAATTACTTCCTCAACATTTTCCTGGTCTTTCCCTTTTTGGTTATAAAGTTTTGCGATTTTTTCGCTTTCCTCTTTGTTGGCATTATAAATTTCGGAGTCTATGGTTATTTTCCCTGAGAAAACGCGGAAAATTGATAGCCTCCCTACATAGGGGTCAACCATGGTTTTGGCAACCAGAGCACAGGTTGGTTCATCCAGGGATGGTTTGCGTGCGGTTTCCTCCTCGCTATCAGGAAGAACACCTTTAACCGGCCCCCGCCCCACAGGTGATGGAAGAACCTTGGGTGCGAGGTTTAAAATTTCATCAACTCCCATACCCTTATTAGCTGAACCAGCAAAAACGGGCATCAATTTTCCTTCCCGCACACCTTTTTCCAGGGCGTTTTCCAGCTCTTCTTTGCTCAATTCCTCTTCTTCCAGGTATTTCATCATCAATTCATCGTCCACTTCGGCCAGGGTTTCAACCATTTCCATGTGGAACTCCTCGTAATCATCAACGTATTCGGCCGGAATATCCTCAACTTTATACTTTCCCCAATCCTCGTAAACATGAGCTTTTCCACTAAAGAGGTCGATTACTCCCTTGAAATTATCTTCTGAACCCATCGGTATAAACAGGGGAATAACTCCACTGCCAAAGTTTTCCTGGACCTGGCTTAAGGTACCCCGGAAATCAGCGCTTTCCCGGTCCATCTTGTTAATGAAAACCAGGCGAGGTAAGTTTGCATCGTCGGCCATTTTCCAGACTCGATGAGTATTTACCTCGACCCCAGATGCTGCACAAACCATAACAATAGCACTGTCAACTACCCGGAGGGCCCCATGAACATCACCAATGAAATCGATATAACCGGGAGTATCAATCATATTGAATTTAATCCCACCCCGATAAATAGGGATGTAAGTGGCATTGATAGAAATCCCTTTGTTTTTTTCTTCGGGGGTGAAGTCAGACGCTGTAGTTCCTTCTTCAACCTTCCCCAGGCGATTAATTGCTCCATTATGGAAAAGCATAGATTCAAGCAAAGAAGTTTTTCCCACGCTGCCGTGGGAAAGCAAAGCAATGTTTCTGATGTCTTCAGGTTTAGAAACCTTCACTAAAAACCACCATCCTTATTATAAAAATATAGTAGAGGGAAAAGGCTCATTTGTTTATCCCATATCTCTCTATTTTTTCTCTTTAATGTTTGCAAAAACCTTCTTAATCAAGAAAACTTTTCAATCTAATCCGCTAATTATAATTGGAGCAATATCGGTTATTTCCCTGACTCCCCTGAAAAGGGCGCCATTCTTCCCCAATACATAAGTAGGTACTGGATTCTCTGTATGGAGATGGGTCGAATTATCCTCTATATTCCCATGGTCACTGGTAATAATCAAAGTTGAACCCTCCGGGAGTTTTGTGATTAAACTATCTAAAAAATTTTCTAAATTTTGCAGAACTATTCTTGTAAACTCGGGGTCATTGCGATGCCCCGCTATATCTGTTTGAAAAAATTCGAAAATTGACAGTTCATTTTCAGAGGCAACATTCAACAAAACTTCTCCCGCTTCCTTCGGTGACCATAGCGGAACATCATAGCCCCTTTCCCGGAGTTGTTTATTCGTGAATTCCTGATATACAGCCTTTTTATTTCTTAAATCTTCAAGGGTTCTAAAATTCTGCCCTGCTGCAAGGACGGTATAAGTTGTTACTGAAGCTCTTCTTACATTTTCCCAAGTAAATTCCCTGGTGTAGGCGTTGGCAAAAGTACTTTTATATCCTTTTTCCTTAACCTTTTTCAGCAAGGATTTTTCCTTAATTAAAGATATCAGGGTGGGCCCGGGAAAACCACTGCGATGGCCTCCCACAAGGGGGATGGGATTTTCTCCAGTCAAAAGAGCAGTCTGACCCGTAGCGCTTTGGGGTAATCCAGGACATCCGAGGGAAGCATCGGTTTTCAGCAAATAACCTGTCCCTTTTCCAGTAATTATCTCCTTTAGACGAGGAAATTCTTTTTGAATTATGGGGTTTGTTTTAGAATCATGGTTCAACCCCAAACCATCAATGAAAAATAGCAGAAAAGACAATTCAGTTTTTACTCTCCCGGCTTCCCGGTTTGACCAGAGATAGTCCCTGCTCGCAGAGGGGACACTCCCCAGGGGAGTAAATTTCTACTTCAACTCGCAAAAGGGCCTGGAAAGGAACTGGCATGTTAATATCCTTGGGGCTTCGATCTACAATAGAACCCAACCCAACTATTTCTGCACCTTCATTTTTTACAACTTCAACAACTTCCAGGGCAGACTTCCCGGTAGTGACAACATCCTCAACAATTAAAACCCGGCTTCCTGGTTCAATAGAAAAACCCCGGCGCAGTTGCATTCTTCCATCTTTCCGCTCGGCAAATATCCCCCGGCACCCGATACTCCGGGCCACTTCATGGGCCAGAACCACACCACCCAGGGCTGGACCAACTACCAGATCAATTTTTTGATCAGAAAATTTCTGGGCCAGGGCTGCTCCCAGTTTTTCTGCCTGCTCGGGATATTGTAAAACCTGGGCACACTGCAGGTACTTGTCGCTGTGCAGGCCCGAGGAAAGCAGGAAATGTCCCTCCTGGAGCACTCCAAATTCTTCAAGGTATTGCATTATTTCTTCTTTTTTCATAAATTAATCCTCCCTTTCCCGGTGAGCAAGTCCCACCATTTCTTCCAAACTGGAAAAATTATGGCGCCGCATATAATCCAATAGATAATTCTTTATTTCTAAAGGAGCCTTTGGATTGACAAAATTTACAGTTCCCAGGGCTATTGCCCTGGCTCCCGCAAGTAAAAAAGCTACAGCGTCTTCTCCCTTGGTAATACCACCCATGCCAATTATTGGAATTTTAATCTGCCGGTAAACCTGGTAAATCATCCTCAGGGCTACTGGTTTTACCGCAGGCCCTGAAAGTCCCCCCACTATATTACCCAGCATGGGTTTTTGTCTTTCTACGTCGATCTCCATCCCCATCAGGGTGTTAATTAAAGAAACAGCGTCAGCTCCTGCTTTTTCTGCCTGAATAGCAATTTCTCCCACGTCAGCTACATTTGGTGTCAACTTAATTATAAGCGGTTTGGTGGTTATTTCCCGCAGCCTTGCAGTTATCTCATAAACCAAACCCGGATTGGTTCCAAAGGCAAGGCCCCCTTCCCTCACATTAGGGCAGGAAACATTTACTTCCAGAGCAGAAACCGTTGAAAAAGGGTCGAGCCTTCTGGCCAGTTCTTCATAATCACGAATTCTTCGCCCGGCGATATTTACAATCACGGGGATTTTCAGTTTTTCCAGGAAAGGAAGTTCTTCTTTGATAAAATATTCTATCCCCGGGTTCTGAAGCCCAATTGAATTCAAAATTCCTGCAGCAGTTTCTACAATTCTGATACCGCTGTTACCAGAACGGGATTCGAGAGTTAAACCTTTTGTTACCAGGCCTCCCCAGCAATGAAGATCAATGTAATTGCTGTATTCACGGCCATTTCCATAAGTTCCAGAAGCCGTAAGGAGGGGGTTATTTAATTCTAAGGAGCCAATCCTGCTCTGAATTTTAGGTTCCATCAATATTTACCTCCTGCCAGCGAAAAACGGGACCTTCAACACAGGCCCGGACTATCTGAGGTTCTTCCCGGGGTGGTTTTTTTACCTTGACTGCACAACCCAAACAGGTTCCCACCCCGCAGCCCATTCTTCGATCAATGGAAACCTGGATGGAAAAATCACTGCAATCATTGCACAGACCTGCTATTTCCCTGTACATTCCCTCCGGTCCACAACAATAAAGAGAGGTCTTTTTTTTCGTTTTGAGATGGGGGGGAAGCAAATCGGTAACCTGCTTTGCTTCACCACGGGGAGAGTTTTCATGACTTGAAAAGAATTCAACTTCCTCGGGCAAAAAATCTTTGATAAAAAGGAGTTCCCGCTCCCTCATTCCCAGGAAAAATTTATTATCCACTCCCTTTTTGGGCAAACGATGGGCTAAAAACACCAGAGGGGCAGCTCCCACTCCTCCCCCAATCAGAAAATTCTGCCCGGAATCCTCAATCTCGAAACCATTTCCCAGCGGACCCAGGACATCAATTTCATCTCCAGGACGAAATCGGGTCATAATTCTGGTTCCTCTTCCCACAACCTGGTAAAGAACTGATAAAGTTTCTCCCTGGGCATTTAATATACTCATGGGTCGGCGCAGAAGAGGGTCATAAATTGTTCCCAGGTTAATGTGGATAAATTTCCCGGGTTGGGCCTCCCCTGCCATTTGTTCATTTCTAATTTTTAGAAAATAAAGCCCCGGAGCTATCTCTTCATTCTTCTCGATTAAAACAGACTCCTGCAGCATGTCGGCCTCCTTTAATCCCAGGCGAGGCGCCCGGCCTTTTTTAAAGCGGAATTAATATCTGTCCTCATCTTTTCAACAGCCTGTCGTGCGGCCCATTGATGCTGGTCAGGATAGCTATCTTTTTCATATGCAAAGATAATTGATCGGGAAGCATTTATTAAAGCCCCGAGTCCATCTTCATTGAAAAACGGAATAACATCTTCAGGCCCTGCCCCCTGAGCTCCATAACCGGGAACCAGTAAATAGGATTTGGGCATTAAGTCCCGAAGTTTCTCTGCAGCTCCGGAAAAGGTTGCCCCTGTAACCGCTCCCAACTGGCTGTAGGGAACTTTTTCAGATACTAAATACTCCCCCCAATTATTTACCATCATCGCGACTTTTTCATAGAGGAGTTCGCCACTTTCCAAGCGGAGGTCCTGGATATCCTTGCTTCCAGGGTTAGAAGTTTTTACAAGGACAAATGCTCCCTTTTTATTTTCTTCCATCTCCCGGAGAAAAGGTTCCACACTATCCTTGCCCAGATAGGGGTTTAGGGTTACCGCATCTGCATTGAAAACTTTTTTCTTAACCCCATACCAGAAATTTACCCCTCCCAGATAACCACGGGAATAAGCTGCAGCAGTACTTCCAATATCCCCTCTTTTAATATCCAGGATAGTCAGTAGTTTTTTATGGTGAGCAAAGGAAATTGTCTCTTCCAACGCTTTCAAACCCCAGTGGCCGTATTCTTCAAAAAAAGCAATCTGCAGTTTAACTGCCGCAACCGAATCTTTAACGGCCTCGATTATTTCTCTGTTGAAATTTAAAAAAGCCTCTCCAATCGCCCTCCGGTTGGGCCCGTACTCATTAATAGCCATTTCTTTAATATGCCCGGGTATCCTTTCAAAATCAGGATCCAGGCCAACACAAACGTGGGATTTCTTCTTTTGTACCCCTTCAACTAGGTCGACAATAAAATCTTTAGGCACTTTCAACTCCTCCCCGTCGGGAACATTACCCGACCTTTTTCCATTATTTTTTGGCCATTTTTAAATACCAGCACCGGTTTCCCCTGGAGATTTTCACCGGAAAAAGGTGAATTCCGGCTTTTGGAATAAAATTTTGGGGGATCAACGCTCCACTCCCGGGCTGGGTTGATCACCGTTAGATCTGCCTTATTTCCCACTTTGATATCCTGCAGGGGTAATTTGAGAATTTTTCGCGGATTTTCCGCTAACAATTTGCCCAGCAAGAGGGGAGAAAGATTCAACCCGTGGAATAACTCTTCCCAGATAACTCCAAGTGCGGTTTCCAATCCCACCACTCCCCGGGGTGCCTTATTAAAAGAAACATCCTTTTCCTCCGAGGTGTGGGGAGCATGATCAGTTGCAATTGCATCGATAAGACCTTCTGCAACTCCCTGTTGCAGGGCAAGGACATCTTCCCGGCTGCGAAGCGGCGGGTTCATCCGGGCATTGGTTCCCATCTTTTTTATAGTTTCCTGGTCCAAAGCAAGGTGATGTGGTGTAACCTCACAGGTTAAGTTAAGACCTTCTTTTTTCCCCTCTGCAACCAGTTCCAGAGATTTCTTGCAGCTAATATGGGCCAGGTGTAAATTCCCTCCAGTTTGAGCCAGACAGTCAATATCCCGGTAAACCATATTTATCTCTGAACGCGGATCCTCGGGTTCATATGTTTTATCCTCGCAATGTTCTATATACACAAAACCAAGTTCAAGCGTCCACTGCAGAAGCTCTTTTAACATGCCTGGATCAGGAATAGGATGTCCATCATCACTTATAGCAACTGTTTCCGCTCTTAAAAGACCTGGAATATCAGTAAATTCTCGCCCGGCCAGGCCAAAAGTAGCTGCCCCAATCTGACAATAATCAGGACCCTGCAATTCCCTTCCCCTGGCAAGCAGAGTTTCTACCAATTCTGGTTTATCGATAACAGGACTGGTATTTGCCATGGCGGCGACGCCGGTGAAACCACCGGCGGCAGCCGCCTGCAAACCGCTTTTTATATCCTCTTTATGAGTTTGACCTGGCTCCCTGAAGTGAACATGTATATCAAAAAAACCAGGAAAAACCTGTAACCCCTTACAATCAATTACTTCTGTATGTTCGGCGGGACAATTAATTTCTTTTCCCAGGGAAATAATTCTATCTTCTCCCAGGAGAAGGTCCCCGGTAATTATTTCTTCCTTTTCCAGGCAAATAAGCTCTGCTTCCTTTAAAAGAAAGCTCAAAACTATCACTCCTTAACTTTACCAGCAGTTGCTGCACTAATAAAGCCTATTTCTCTATCCGGTAAGATCAAATTCAGGAAAATTCCTACCATGGCCGCCAAACCCATTTGTTCAAAAACCAGGCCCCCAATTTCCAGGGAAATTCCGCTCAGACCAACCACCAGGGTCAGAGATACGATAACCAGGTTGCGGGGATTGGAAAAATCCACTTCGTTCTCGATAAGAGTACGCAACCCGACTCCTGCAATCATTCCAAAAAGAAGGAAGGTTATCCCACCCATTACTGCTGCGGGAATACTCTGGATTAAGGCACCAAATTTTCCGATAAAGCTGATCGACATTACAAAAACTGCTGCCATGGAAACAATCAACGCGTTTTTTACGCCGGTAAGAGCCAGAACCCCAACATTTTCACTATAAGTAGTGTTGGGAGGGCCACCAAAAAAACCTGCCAGCATTGTAGCGATCCCATCCCCTAGCAGGGTTCGGTGTAAGCCGGGGCGGACTACAAAATCCTTCCCAACTGTTCTACTGAGGGCCACAACATCTCCCAGGTGCTCTACAATAGTAACCAGGGCAATGGGAGTAATTATGGTTATTGCTGCCAGAGAACCCTGGAAGGAAGGGGCGGTAAATGAAGGCCAGGCCAGCCAGGCAGCTTCATTTAATGGAGCAAAATCTATTAAACCCTGGAAAAGAGCAAATGTATAACCACCAATAATTCCAATTAAAATCGGTATCAAGCGGAGAAAGCCCCGCATAAAAATGCTTACAACCACTGTCAGGACCAATGTAACCAGGGCTGTCGAGGGGTGAGCCATGAACATATCCTTGGCGACAGGAGCCAGAGCCAAACCTATTATTATAATAACCGGCCCAACAACGACAGGAGGAAGAAGTTTTTTGAAGAATTCCGGACCAACTCTTTTTAAAATTAATGCCACCAGTACATAAATTAACCCAGCAAAAACAACTCCAACCATTGCCGGGCCTATCCCCAACCCCAGGTTTTCCTGGAAAATAACAACCTGCAGGGGAATAATAAAACTGAACGAAGAACCAAGGTATGCAGGAACCTGTCCCCGGGTAATAAAATAAAATGCAAGAGTTCCTATTGCAGAAGTAAATAAAGCAACTGCAGGATCAAGACCAGTTAATCGCGGGACAAGTATTGTGGCGCCAAACATCGCAAATAGATGCTGTAGGGCAAGCATTGCCGCTTTTCCCCTGCCAAAATTCTCGATCTCCTGCCAGTTTTCCCTGAACATTCCTGCTTCTTTCCCTGCCATCATACCGCCTCCTAATTTATTTTCCCAATCGGTACAGTGAAACAGGCAGGGGAATGTTTTTTCGCTTCTTTCCTTGCCGGCCTCTCCGGACCGAATTAAAGGGCTATTTTCTTTATTCCCTGATCAGATAAACACCATCATTTTGATCAACTTCTTTTAACTCTACCTGAACTATCTCTTTGCGAGAGGTTGGTAGATTTTTCCCAACAAAATCTGCTCGAATAGGTAATTCCCGATGGCCCCTGTCAATTAAAACCGCCAGACCTATTTGACGGGGCCTTCCTTTATCCATCAAAGCATCCATAGCCGCCCTGATAGTCCGACCAGTAAAAAGAACATCATCAACCAGAATTATTTTTTTATCGGAAATCTCAAAAGGGAGGTCCGTTTCGTGCAGAATGGGGTGGGGACCAACAAGAGTGAGGTCATCCCGGTAAAGTGTGATGTCCAGAACACCAACCTTTATTTCTCGGCCCTCAATGTCCTTCATTCGGGCAGCAATTCTCTTGGCCAGAGGTGCTCCTCTGGTCTTAATCCCAACCAGATAAAGATCATCAACTTTTTTGTAGGCTTCAATAATTTCGTGAGCAATCCGGGTCAATGCCCTCCTGATGTCTCCCTCGTCCATAATCACTTTTTTCTTTTCGCTCATTTTTACCCCTCCTGCAAAAAAGGCTTCCTGTTAGGCCAACAGGAAGCCGCTAAAAATCTTCCTTGTTAACCTCGCAGGGTTAACTTAAAGGACACATACGCTTCTCTAAATATTATCAATAGATATAAAATTTGTCAAGATTTTATTCAAATTCCCGGGCCAGCCTTTCCATCGCCTCTTCAAGAATAGGCCGGGGGCAACCAATATTAATTCGGAGAAAACCCTTTCCCTGCTCCCCAAATGAATAACCCGGGTTTAAACCAACTCTGGCTCCCTGAACTGTTTTTTCCTGCAACTCCTCGTCAGAAAATCCATATTCATTGAAATCAAGCCAAACAACAAAAGTCCCTTCAGGATATTTTGCCCTGACTTTAGGCATGCGTTTTTTTAAAAACCCCAGAAGGAACTTAACATTTTCCTCCAGGTATTCCAGGAGATCTTCCAGCCATTCTTGGCCATGGTTGTAAGCAGCTGTAAAAGAAGTGGTTCCCATAACATTGATTTTCCCAAGGCCCAAACGGTTCATTGTTTCACAAAATTTCTCCCGGAGTTCAGGATGAGAAATAACTGTTGCAGATGTTTTAAGCCCAGCAAGATTGAATGTTTTGCTCGTAGCCATACAGGTAATTATTTTTGAGCTGTAATCTCCTGCCACCTCGGCAATTGGTCGATGTTCATTACCTGCAAAAACGATATCAGACCAGATTTCATCAGAAACAATTAAAATATCATTTGCAGAACAAATTCGGACAAGCTCTTTTAATTCTTCCTCTTTCCAGACCCGGCCCACGGGGTTATGAGGATTGCAAAAAACAAGCATTTTTGTCCGCTCATCCAATTTTTTTTCCAGGTTGTCAAAATCCATTTTATAACCTTCTTCAGTTTCCAGTAAGGGATTGTAAACAAGCTCCCGGTGGTTGTTTTTAACAACAGAAAAAAACGGGGGATAAACGGGAGGTTGGATAACAATTTTATCCCCTTCTTTGGTAAAAGAATTAATTGTCAGGGCAATTGCTGGAACAACCCCCGGGGTGGGAATTACCCAGTCCCTATCAACCTGCCAGCCGTGTCTTTTTTTCATCCAATTGGCAAAAGCCTCGAAAAAAGAAATCGGGAAACCTGAGTACCCATAAATTGGATGTTCGGCTCTCTCTTTCAGGGCTTTTTGAACTGCAGGAGGAACGGGAAAGTCCATGTCGGCAACCCAGAGGGGGAGGATATCTTTTTTGCCAAAGATATCTTCAGTATAATCCCACTTGATACAATTTGTGCCTCGTCGGTCTAAAACTTCATCAAAACAGTACTCCATTCTAATCACCCTCACTAGTTAGATATTTGTCCAAACCTGATTCACGGGCAACCTCCAGAAAATCCTCCCAGGGCCGAGCAGAGAAGGTCATTTCTTTTTCCAGGGAGGGGTGAAAGAATTTTAGTTTAAAACTATGTAGCATTTGCCTGGGGGCCGCAGCTATAACATTTTTGCCTCCATAAACCCTGTCCCCGAGAATAGGGTGGTTAATTGAAGCAAGGTGAACCCGGAGCTGATGAGTGCGTCCTGTCCGGGGTTGCAACTCCAGTAAAGAACAATTTTCGGCCCGCCCCAGAACCCTAAAATAGGTCTGAGCCTCTCTCCCTCCAACAACACCAGCAGCCATTTTTTTCCGTTGCTGGGGATGGCGTCCAATCGGGGAATCAATCCAACCCTCAAGCCGGGAAATACCTCCACTCACAATTGCCAGGTAGGTTTTTTCTATTTCTCTTTCTTTAAAAGCTTTTACAAGTTCAGAGTGGATTTTATCAGTTTTGGAGACAACCATTACCCCTGAAGTATCCCGATCCAGCCGATGAACAATTCCCGGCCGTAACCGCCCCCCTATTCCTCCTAAATCCTGGCAGTGGTAAAGAAGAGCATTAACAAGAGTCCCATCAGGATGTCCTACAGCAGGGTGAACTACCAGATCAGGCTGCTTATTAATTACTAAAAGCCAGGAATCCTCGAAAATAATATTTAAAGGAATTTTCTGGGGAACCAGTTTAATCGGCTCGGGAGGAGGTATTTCAATACTTATTTCTTGGCCCTCTTTGATTCGATAACTGGCCTTAACCTTCTTCCCCTCAACGAAAATTCTTCCTTCTTTTATTAACTTCTGGATAAAATTCCGGGAAAGATCTTCCTGGAATTTTGCCAGATATTTATCAATTCTCTCCCCTTCCTCTGCAGCCCTAATTTTCCGGATTTCATCTTTCATTGCTCTCTGCTCTCCAATCTAAAAAAACCTGGAAAAATAATAGAAAAATAGCGCCAGTTATCGCAGAATCAGCAATATTAAAAACAGGCCAGATCTGAAAATCCAGAAAATCAATTACATGGCCCCGGAAAATCCTATCAAAAAAATTGCCTGCCGCACCCCCGACAAGCAATCCCAATGCCGCTTTATGCCACCAGGCTTTCTGGGGGAAAAGATGGCGGTATTTAAAAATTAAAAGAAATAGAACCACCGTAAAACCTATTAAAATTAATGTTCTTCCCGGGAATAAACCAAAAGCCCCTCCAGTATTATACAAGAGGGTAATATGAAAAAAATTTTCTATAATCGGCCGGGAGGTGAAAACCTCCAGATTTTTATCAACCAGAAATTTGCTCCCCTGATCCATTAAAAAGATAATTAGAGCCCAAAACAAAACCAAATAAATTACCCCCCGGAACAAGTAAATAGAAGTTTAGAGAAATTCCTGGACAATTCGGATCACTCTTGCAATAAATTCTCCGATTACAGGAAGATTTAATTCGCCGAGCCGAAAAAGAACCATCAAAAAGATTGCACCCAGAATAGTTGCCCCAACAGCAAAGCCAAGTCCTCGGGCTAGCCCGACAATGAAGTTTGTAAACAAAAGTCTCCTTGGAGATTTCAGCAGATCAAAATAATCCTCGATCCCAATTTCTTCAATTCTTTCGGTAATATCTTCCATTCGCCCGTTAATTTTCTCCAGCATGTTGACTACTTCTTTTTCTTTTGTAGCTTCTTTTTCCCTTTCTTCGGCCATAAATTAACCCCTTTCCTTATAACCATAAAAAGGAGTATTTTTAATTCAAACCAGCGGCCCTGATTAACTCCTGGGCTAACAAATTAAGCGGATCGATAACAAATCCATCATCTTTAAATAAGGGCTTGTTATAGGGAGGCCAGTAAAGGAAGGATAATTCTGTGCATCCCAGGACAACGCCTCCGTCCTTTTCCCTGATAATATTAATTATCCCTTTTAATTCAAGCTGTTTTTCCACTAAATTCTCACCAGCTTTTACCCCGTAAATCAGGGCTTGAATTCTCTCCTGGAATGATTTTTCCGGAATCTGTAAGCCCGAATAAATTCCTGCCTTAATTGTTCCCCGGGTTGCAAGAAGAAAATAATTCCTATCCTTAAACCCTGGCTGATCTTGAGTTAACCCCACCATATCTACAAAGGGAACTTTTAAATCTTTCCTGATCTCAGCCAAAAAACCATGGGCTGTATTGCAGGGCATCCCAATCACTTCTGCGCCTGCTTTTTGCAGGCGTTGAACAGATTCCTTTAAGAAGGGAACGGGATTCGGGCCTCCTTCAAGCAAAGCTCTGGTCCTATCAGGAATTGCCGGGTTATTGTCAACAATTATGGGCAAATGGTCCTGTTCTCTTTCTGCCCGGGTTTGAGCCACAATCCGGTGGAAAAGGGTAATTGTTGCGTCAGGGCCCATTCCTCCAAGTATCCCAATTACTTTTTTATTCTGCTGGCCCATCCTTGCTTTCTTCCTCCTCACTATGTTCCTGGACCTGAGCTTCATGTTTTTCTAAATATTCAAGGTGTGTTTCCAGCAAGGTCCGGAAGCGAACTCGGAACAACTCCTCTAACTCTTTTAGCTTCTGGTAGCGAGAATAGTAATCCTGGATTTGTTTTTGGGCGCCTTCAATGATTTCTTTTGCCTTCATTTTAGCTTCTTTAACTATTAAATCGGATTCCTTTTCAACCTGTTCTTTTTCCTCTTCAGCCTGTTGCAACTCCTGTTCTAGGTTCATTTCATTCGCCTTGCATTTTTCCAGTTGCTGTTGAAGTTCTTCATTCTCTTCTTTTAACTGGTTTAATTCATTATAAACCTCTTCATAATCCCGGCCCACCTGCTCCAGAAAATCATCAACATCTTCTTTTTTATAAGACCAAACTGAAAAGCCCTTCCTGAATTCCTTGTTATAAATGTCTAAAGGATTTAATTTCAACTTCAGTCCTCCCTTTTTTTCATCCGCGACATAATTACCCGCAAACGACCTTTTTTTGTCTCCCCTTCAACTTCTTCCAGACAAACAACTCCGTGATTTTTCCATTCTAAAGAATCTCCAACTTCAACCCCTTGAGCAGGGTTGGTTACAGGTTTTCCCTTATAGGTAATCTTTCCATCTTTTATATATTGGGCGGCTTTAGATCTAGAACAGCCAAAACCCACCCCTAAAAGAGAATCTAACCGAAGTGAAGGAACCGTGCTCTTTATTTCTTTTTTTTCTACCACTTCTTTTCACCCCCTA